>NZ_JBPCCH010000016.1:4414-86513 GCF_050971805.1 Robertmurraya mesotrionivorans
AAGTGTCATGTATGAAAAAGGACAAAGAAGTGACTATTCCTTAAACGCAAATCCCGGTTTAGACCTATCTATCCACAACACATAACTTTAGGAAAAAGTCCCTATCACGTGATAGGGGCTATTTTTTGTGTATAAACACTGTTTCGACAAGTTTCACTGTGCATAATGTGGATAAAATAAACTAAAATTGTGGATAATGTGGAAAACCCTGTGGAAAGCGCATATAAAAACAATTTACCTGTGAACAAAATTGTGGAAAAGAAAAAACCGGGATAGATTCATTCTCCCGGTTCTTTCTGCTTATTCAGCAAGTTCACTCCATTCTTCTAGTAACTCATCTAATTGGAGTTTTGCTGTTTCATTTTCTTCATTAATTTTGAGCACTCTTTCGTGGTCTTGAAAAATTTCTGGATCACAAAGCAGTGTATTATTCTTTTCAATCGTTTCTTCGAGATGTTCAATCAATCCTTCTATTTCTTCGATGCGTCGCTTTCGTTGACGCTCTAATTTCTTGGCTTCCTTATCGATTTGATACGTATTTTTTTCTGGAGAAGCTACCGCGGTAGCTGCAGCCTTTTCTGCTTGTTCTATGGCTTTCAACTCTTCTTGTTCAAGCTTCTTTTCCACGTAATAATCATAGTCCCCAAGGTACTCAACAGCAGCGGTTTTGCTTAATTCAATCACTTTCGTAGCAATGCGATTGATGAAATATCGATCATGAGAAACAAATAAAATAGTACCTGGATAATCTACTAGCGCGTTTTCTAATATTTCTTTACTGTCCAAGTCCAGATGGTTGGTAGGCTCATCTAGTATAAGAAGATTCGCTTTTTGCATCATAAGTTTAGCGAGTGCTAGACGTGCCTTTTCCCCACCGCTAAGGGTGGATACCGTTTTTAACACATCGTCGCCGGTAAACAAGAAATTCCCTAGCACCGTCCGGATTTCCTTTTCACTTTTCAGAGGATATTCGTCCCAAAGCTCATTTAAAACTCGCTTGTTCGAGGTAAGAGCTGCCTGTTCCTGATCATAATAGCCAATGCTAACGTTAGACCCATAATGAACTTGTCCTTCTAACGGTTGTAACGTTCCTTGGATGGTTTTGAGCAACGTTGATTTTCCAATCCCATTCGGTCCAACTAAGGCAACGGAATCGCCTCTAGTAATTCTAAGGGAAAGTCCTTCTGCTATTCGCTCATCATGATAGCCAACTGATAGGGAATGAACATTTAACACCTCATTACCACTTTGCTTTTCAATATCAAACCCGAAGGAGGCGGACTTCTCATCTCCAAGAGGTTTGTCCATTACTTGCATTCTCTCAAGCTTCTTCCTTCTACTTTGGGCCCGCTTTGTGGTCGATGCACGAGCAAGATTCTTTTGAATAAAGTCCTGTAGCTTGGCTATTTCATCTTGCTGTTTTTCGTATTGCTTTAGATCACGCTCGTAGTTTTCGGCTTTTTGTTCAAGATAAGAACTGTAGTTTCCTGAGAATTTGCTGATTTGATTCCTAGAGATTTCGTACACTTGATTGACCACTTTGTCTAAAAAGTAGCGATCGTGGGATACAATTAAGATGGCACCAGTGTAGCCAGTAAGATATTGCTCTAGCCAAGACAAAGTATCAATATCTAGATGGTTGGTAGGTTCGTCCAATATAAGAATATCAGGTTTCGTTAATAACAACTTCGCAAGAGCTAAACGAGTTTTCTGGCCACCACTCAAGCTATCAATTTTCGTAGAGTAATCAAATGAGTGGAAATTTAATCCATGTAGGACAGAGCGTATATCAGACTCGTACTGATACCCCCCATTCTCCTTAAATTCATTTTGGAGATGGTCATATTCTTTTATTGTCCGCTCGTACAAAGCAGCATCTTCAAATACGGTAGGATCAGCCATTTTTTCCTCAAGCTTACGAAGCTCTTTCTCTTGGTTCATGACATGTTCAAAAACGGTAAGCATTTCTTCCCAAATGGATAATCCGGAGACAAGACCTGTATTCTGAGCCAAATACCCGATCGTTACATGTTTGGGTTTGATTAAATCTCCTGATTCATAGGAAAGATGGCCGGCAATAATCTTGAGTAAAGTAGATTTTCCAGCCCCATTTCGACCTACTAAGGCAATACGGTCTCTTGTTTGAACTTCTAGTTTTATATTCGATAAAATAAGGTCAGCTCCATAAGACTTGGAAAGCTGGTTCACTTGTAGTAGTATCATTGATTTCACCTCTATACTTCTACGGTTAGTGTATCGCATTCAATACGGATGAGCAATGATATGAGTTGTGAAGTATGTTACAATGTTTTCATACAGAACGAGGAAAATAGTGTATGATTTTGAAAGAGGTGTATAATAGATGTCAGAGTTCACTCATTTTAATAAAGAAGGCAGAGCGAAAATGGTAGATGTGAGTGATAAGCCCGAAACAGTACGGACGGCCATTGCCCATTCTAGTATCACAGTCAATCAAGAGATATATGATCGTATCACACATAACCAAATGAAAAAAGGTGATGTGCTAGCAGTGGCACAGGTTGCAGCGGTTATGGCTAGTAAAAAAACATGGGATATTATTCCAATGTGTCATCCTATTCCACTTACCGGTGTCGATATTTCTTTTGATTGGGAATCAGATAACCATTGCCATACTCTACATATTTCTGCTAGTGTAAAGACAAAAGGGAATACGGGTGTAGAAATGGAAGCGTTAACAGCCGCTTCTGTTTGTGCGCTTACCGTTTATGATATGTGTAAAGCAGTAGATAAAGGAATGGTTATCGGGAAAACATACCTTGTTGAAAAAACGGGTGGTAAAAACGGTGACTTTAAAAGAGAAGAGAAACTATATTAGTTAAAGATAGAAGGTAGGGGAAGAACGATGAGTAATGAATCCATGAAAATCCCACAAGCAACGGCGAAAAGACTACCATTGTATTATCGCTTTTTAAATAGTTTACACTCATCAGGAAAGCAACGAGTTTCATCGGCTGAACTAAGTGAGGCGGTGAAGGTCGATTCTGCAACGATCCGAAGAGATTTTTCATACTTTGGAGCGTTAGGCAAAAAGGGATACGGTTACAATGTAAACTATCTATTATCCTTTTTCCGTAAAACACTCGACCAAGATGAGTTAACGAAGGTAGCGTTAATCGGGGTGGGGAATTTAGGGACAGCCTTTTTAAATTATAATTTCTTAAAAAATAATAATACAAAAATTGCTGTTGCATTTGACGTAGTAGAAGAAAAGGTAGGCACAAAAATTGGAGAAGTGCCTGTCTATCATATGGATGATTTAGAAGAGGTTATTGAAAGAGAAGATATTCAAGTAGCGATATTAACCGTTCCAGCAACGGTTGCACAATCCATTACCGATCGAATGGTTCAAGGAACGGTGAGAGGAATTTTAAACTTTACACCGGCCCGATTAACGGTTCCATCATCGATCAGGGTTCATCATATTGATCTCGCTATTGAGTTACAGTCACTTGTGTACTTTTTAAAGCACTATTCAGTGGATGAAGAAATGGTAGAGGAATAAACAACAAGCCGCCCCTTATTGGAGCGGCTATTTCTTTTGCTGTTTCTTCATCTCTTTGATTTTAAAATGTAAAAGAATCATCCGAATGCCTGAACCAATATCAAATGTAGCTAGCAAGACTAGCAGGTAGGTAAAAAAGCCCCACTCTCCATTTTGCTGTAAGTCCTGTATCGCAAACACTGTGAACAGAGCACCTAAGATGATGTATATAATACCTGAGAATAAAGGTGACTGTCTCATAAGAAGAATCCTCCAATAAAGCTTTGCATTTGTTCTGCTTGTTTGATTAATTTTTCTAAGTCTTCCCTATATACGGATTGCACAAGAACAACGAACGTATTCATTGATACGTGAGCAACGATCGGAACGAGAATACGATTGGTTTTTACGTATAAATACGCAAAGGTGAATCCCATCGCGGAATAAAGTAGGGTGTGCTCAGGCTCCATATGGGCAAAAGAAAAAATGACGGAGCTAAGCAAGGCAGATAGGAAAAAGTTAAAACGCTTATAAAAAGCCCCAAAAATGATCTTACGAAAGACAATTTCTTCTAATATAGGACCAATAACCGAGCTAACGACAATCATAATAGGAAAAGATTCAATGATACGTAAAATCTGCTGTGTATTATCAGATCCTACCTCAATACCAATCCAACGTTCAATATTTGCAGCAAAGGCTTGGGCAAATAGGGCAAGAAAGACACCTGTGATGGACCAGAGGATCGACCGACCTAAGCTTGCTCCGTTTCTTACTTCATTTGCGTTTACCATCTCTTCACGCAACAACAGCAGGACAATGACAAGTGTGATCGAAAAGCTGATAACAAGCCAAGTGACACCTGCAAACCCTTGAGAGTTTGTTTCAAAACCAATCATTTCTAGTACGAGAGAGGTTATAGGGACACCAATAAAGCTTGAAAGCTGCATAGCAATATAAGCAATTAATATAATCCAATATTCACGTTTCAAAACAAGTCTCCTTTTCAATCCAATATAGTTATTCTACTCGTAAACATCAGGTTGTATCAAATAAGAAGAATTATTGTCCGTATTTTAGCATTATATGGATAGAATAGGTGGAAAAGTACATACTTAGTAAGGTTGTATAATTAACAAGTTATGGGAGGACTTTTACAAAAAAATTATAAAAAAAAGCGGTTTCTCGCTTGCAAAAAATGAAGAGATTCATTAATATAATAGTTGTGTTAGCACTCTAGTTAAGTGAGTGCTAATAATTAAATCTTACATATATTTGAGGAGGTTGTTTCACTTGTTAAAGCCACTAGGTGATCGCATTGTAATTGAGCTAGTTGAAACGGAAGAAAAAACGGCAAGCGGTATTGTACTACCAGACTCTGCTAAAGAGAAGCCTCAAGAAGGCAAAGTAGTTGCTGTCGGCACTGGCCGCGTACTTGAAAGCGGTGAGCGTGTAGCTCTTGAAGTTTCTGTGGACGACCGCATTATCTTCTCAAAATACGCTGGCACAGAAGTTAAGTACCAAGGAAAAGAGTACTTAATTCTACGTGAAAACGATATTCTAGCTATTCTTGGATAAGAGTAGAACTTTCATAATTTAAAAACTAAACGAAGACAGAATAGATTGAAAAAACTCGAGGAGGGTATTTTACAATGGCTAAAGAAATTAAGTTTAGTGAAGACGCACGTCGCTCGATGCTTCGTGGGGTAGATGCACTTGCAAATGCTGTAAAAGTAACATTAGGACCAAAGGGACGTAACGTGGTTCTTGAAAAGAAATTCGGTTCACCACTTATTACAAACGATGGTGTAACAATTGCAAAAGAAATCGAACTTGAAGATGCATTCGAAAACATGGGTGCTAAGCTTGTTGCTGAAGTAGCTAGCAAAACAAATGATGTTGCTGGTGACGGTACGACAACTGCAACTGTTCTTGCACAAGCGATGATTCGTGAAGGCTTAAAGAACGTAACAGCTGGAGCTAACCCAATGGGTATCCGTAAAGGGATGGATAAGGCTGTAGCAGTAGCGGTTGAAGAGCTACGTGCGATTTCAAAGCCAATCGAAAACAAAGCTTCTATCGCTCAAGTTGCGGCTATTTCTTCGGCTGATGATGAAGTAGGGCAATTAATCGCTGAAGCAATGGAACGCGTTGGTAACGACGGCGTTATCACAATCGAAGAATCAAAAGGCTTCACTACTGAGCTTGATGTAGTAGAAGGTATGCAATTCGATCGTGGATATGCGTCTCCATACATGGTAACTGACTCTGATAAAATGGAAGCTATTTTAGACAATCCATTTATCTTAATTACTGATAAGAAAATTGGAAGCATTCAAGAAATCCTTCCTGTTTTAGAGCAAGTTGTACAACAAGGTAAGCCATTATTACTTGTTGCTGAGGATGTAGAAGGTGAAGCATTAGCTACATTAGTAGTTAACAAGCTTCGTGGAACATTCAATGCAGTAGCTGTTAAAGCTCCTGGTTTCGGTGACCGTCGTAAAGCTATGCTTGAAGACATCGCGATCTTAACAGGTGGAGAAGTGATCACAGAAGAGCTAGGTCGTGACCTTAAGTCTGCAACGATCCAATCTCTAGGTCGCGCTTCTAAAGTTGTTGTAACAAAAGAAAATACAACAATCGTTGAAGGTGCTGGAGACTCTGCACAAATCGCAGGTCGTGTAAACCAAATCCGTGCGCAAATGGAAGAAACAACTTCTGAATTTGACCGCGAAAAATTACAAGAGCGCTTAGCTAAGTTAGCTGGCGGTGTAGCAGTTGTTAAAGTTGGAGCTGCTACTGAAACAGAATTAAAAGAGCGCAAGCTTCGTATTGAAGACGCATTGAACTCAACTCGTGCAGCTGTTGAAGAAGGTATCGTTTCTGGTGGTGGTGTTGCCCTACTTAACGTATACAACAAAGTTGCTGCTCTAGAGGTTACTGGTGACGAGAAAACAGGTGTGAACATCGTTCTACGTGCGATGGAAGAGCCAGTTCGTACAATCGCACACAATGCAGGTCTTGAAGGATCTGTTATCGTTGAGCGCCTAAAGCGTGAAGAAGTGGGAACAGGTTTCAACGCAGCTACTGGCGAGTGGGTAAACATGATCGAAGCTGGTATCGTTGACCCAACTAAAGTAACTCGTTCAGCTCTTCAAAACGCTGGATCTGTTGCAGCAATGTTCTTAACAACTGAAGCAGTTGTTGCTGACATTAAAGAAGACACTCCTGCAATGCCTGACATGGGCGGCATGGGTGGAATGGGCGGCATGATGTAATCTGCCCCCAAATATAAAAAAGAAGCTTCTCATAAGTTCACTGAACTTTTGGGAGGCTTCTTTTTTTTATTCCTGAGTTACATAAAGGTAAACTTTTTCGTGATCTGACCAATCATTGGAATGCCTCCTTATGAATGGTTCAAGTAACATTTTTAATAATAAAAGGGGTTTTTCATTTCGTAATCTATCGTACAAGAATATAAAAGTGAATATAAAGAAGAATTTCAACTATCATTGTTCTTACACTTTTTGAGAATTGGATTTACAAAATATATAAAGGAGATCACACTAGCTGGTAATTTTATAATCTCCTGTCCCTTATTTTCCATCTGCTTATTTTCAGTCCCCGCTCTAATCTTGAGTAACAGCATCGTTAATACATCATTACATAGTTGATAGGATTAATGTTTACCTCTAAAAATACTTTTTCCATATATGTTTTTCCGATGAATAGGTAGTTAATTGTATAGTGATGCTTGTTCTTATTTGGTTTTATATTTCTAACATCATACGTTTTGCTTCGAAATATAAAGCATGAATAAATTTCTTTATATTTATTCGTGTGGAAGTGAACGCTGGTTTTGTATCATTTTTTAATTCTGTCATCTTATTACGAACGATAGTAAAGTCAAAAAACTGGGAAGAATACTTTTCAAATTTTGCATTTGAGAAATCTGTAAGTCCCAAAGATGCTAAGTGATTCAATGACTGATAAATGGTTCTCCGAACACGCTGTTTAGAAGCTTTTGCCTCTCTTCTTAAAGCCCCTTCGTCAGCAGTAGCTCCAAGCTTTTTATTTGCTAAATACTCATAAATGTCATTAAGAGATGGTAATCCGTGTTCAAATGTATTCTTTTTCTCATAATTAAATAAAAAAGCCAATATTTCTATTAAATCTTTGCTGCCACTCTCACCAGAAATACCTAATTCTGTGAAAAGTAACTCACCATAATTTTTAATATTATATTCCTTAAAAGATTTCTCCTTTTGCTGCAACATTGTATCCATTTGAAGAACAGTATTTAATGACTTTTGAATGTCATGAATGGATTTTTCTAGGCGAGTATGTTCCATTACTTTTCGGATAACAGCAAGCACTTCTATCTTATTAATTGGCTTTATAATGTAGTTTTCTATTCCAAGTGTATATGCTTTACTAATCAGTTCTTTTGACTCTATTTGAGAAATCATTATGATTTTCCCCTTAAAAGTCGGTTTGATAGATTGTATGGTTTCAAGACCATCACGATTTGGCATTAATAAATCGATCAATAAAATATCGACCTTTTTTAAGTTTAAAGTTTCTCCATTCAATAATATCCCATCATCGGATTCGCCAACAACTTGACCTAGATCTTCATCCTCGATAAATTGAGCAAGCATGGAACGAACTATTACATCATCATCTGTTATATAAAAGTTCATCAAGAATTCTCCTTTTCAATCAAATTATCAACAGGCAAAAAAATAATGAAAACTGTTCCTTTTTCGTTTGAGCCACGTTTAAAGGTGACGTTTCCATTGAGCTTTTTGACCATATGTTCTACAAAAGTTAATCCAATACCTGTTGAGGGATACCCCATACCGTCAAATTTAGAAGTGAAGCCAGGTTTAAATATTAATTCCCTATTTTTATCTGAAATTCCTGGGCCGTCATCTTCAATCTGAAATTGAACCGAGTTATGTTGGAAACTTACTTCTATATTGATTGTTCCCTTTTCTTTAATAGCTTCTACAGCGTTTGCAACTAAATTGTTAACAATCGATAGAATGGTATATATATGGTAATTGGGGTGATTTCCCTTAATGTTATAACTAAAAAGAATACCTTTTTCTAAGAAATGTGCATACTTTTCATTTGCTCTTACAATTATTTTAATCAGATCAGAAATATTGACATAGTCTGTAAAACCTTCATTTGAGATAAGTTTTGATAAGCCTGCAAAAATTCTCTGATTATCTTTTTTAATCTCATGTATTTCACCAGCTATTTCTAGTAATTGTTGACTGGTTTTTTCAATAAATTTAATGTCTACAATTTCATTTTGAATTAATTCTCTATATAATTCGTAAGTTTTTATTGTAATCGTTTCCGAATTTTGTAGTGTTTTTTTTAAATGAATAGATTCCTCATATAAATTAGATACGTGCAATAACATATGTTCATTACGCTTTCGAACTTCTATCTCCCGGGATTGTGCTTCATAAAGTTTCATCATACTAAACACCCCTAATACCATAAAGCTATGAGTAAGAGCAATAAAAAACATCTCAATAAATGAGCCTGAAGTAATCGTGACTTTAAAAATAATATACTGTATGAATATCTCTACGAGATTGGATAATATTTCAATGGTTATCCCAAAGAAACCAATGATCAAAGGTCGACGATGAAAATGATTTACTTTTACTATATAAAAAAGGCAAGTATAGGTGAAGTAAAAGAAAAAGCTGGGATAATGAGTTTCAAAAGAAGTTAGCCAGTTTAAGTTTGCTTCCATTATGAAATCTAGTAGAATACGAAAAAATACAACAAGCATAGCTGTTAAAAAGCCTGGGATAATTGCAGTTTTTCTTAAAAATAATAGGAATAAGAAAAGGGTTGGAGGGCCTAAGCTAACTCGAAACGTCTCATTAATGGGATAAAAGTTTATTTCACCTGCTAATGGAACAAAAAGTATCATGAATAAAATAATGGTACGATCTTTCCTTATCAAAGGATTAATACTCAAAACGAACACTTCCCATTTAAAATTTCGAATAGTAATGATAGTTTAAATAAAAAGTTCTTCTGAATCAACAACAGATTATCTGAATATTATTTAAATTTTTAAAAATTTATTTGTAGTAATCGGTTACTTTTTGTAGCTTGGATTCTAAAATAAGTTATATTTGTGAACAAAAAGTGAAAACGCTTACAAAAGGGGGGTGGATTCAATTTGAAAAAAGATGGGATGATGCAATTGGATCAGGAAGAAGTTGTACTTCTTATCACAATACCAGGATTAAAGAAATATAGCTGCAATTATTCTTGCAGAAATAGGAGCAGATATTCCTCAATTCCCTATTTCTAAACATCTTGCTTCTATAAAACTATATTTATTATCACAGAAAAAGAGGTGATCTTTATGGCAGAAAGTTTGATTAATTGGGGAAATGCAATTCTATGGTCCTATGTTTTAATAGTTTTACTTGTTGGTATGGGGATTTATTTTACTTTCAAAACAAAATTTGTTCAGGTGACGAATCTAAAAGAAATGTTTCGTTTATTAAAGGAAAGTCCTCCTACTAGAAATGGAAAGAAACAAGTTTCATCATTTGGAGCGTTTTGTATTAGTGCAGCTTCAAGAATAGGTACGGGTAATCTAGCTGGTGTTGCCATTGCGATTACATTAGGTGGTCCAGGTGCTGTGTTCTGGATGTGGGTTGTCGCGATCTTCAGTGCAGCATTAAGCTTTATTGAAAGTACGCTAGCTCAAGTCTATAAAGTAAAAGATTCAAACGGGTTCAAAGGCGGACCAGCCTACTATATGGAAAAAGCGCTTGGTGCAAGATGGATGGGAGTGTTGTTTGCACTTTTAATCACCTTTTGTTTTGGACTAGCTTTTAATTCCGTTCAAGCAAATACCATTTCAATTGCATTTGAGGAAGCATTTAATACGAACCGTCTTGTGATCGGTGTAATCTTAACTGCGCTTACCGCAGTCGTTATTTTTGGTGGTGTTAATCGTATTGCTAAAGTGTCTCAGGTGGTTGTACCAGTCATGACTGTATTCTATTTATTGTTGGCTGTATATATAGTCATATTAAATATTGGTGAACTTCCAAGGATCATCGGGCTTATCTTAACTAGTGCATTTGGTTTAAACGAAGCAGTTGCTGGTGGGATTGGTGCTGCAATAATGAATGGTGTAAAACGTGGATTATTTTCTAATGAAGCTGGTATGGGAAGTGCGCCAGTTGCAGCCGCTACAGCAGATGTAAGCCATCCAGCAAAGCAAGGGTTTATCCAAACGCTAGGTGTTTTTGTGGATACATTGTTAATTTGTAGTGCTACAGCATTCATTATTTTATTGTCTGGAATTTCTGGAGAAGGGCTAGGTGGAATACAGCTTACTCAGAGCGCATTAGCTAGCCACGTTGGTCCATGGGCAAGTATTTTTGTTGCCATTACGATTCTGTTACTTTGTTTTAGCTCAATTATTGGAAATTATTATTACGCCGAATCAAACATTGGATTTATTAATGAAAACAAATTGGCTATCCTTATATTCCGTTTAGCTGTGTTAGGAATGGTTCTTTTTGGTTCACTATCAAATTTAAGCATGGTTTGGAATTTAGCCGACCTTTTTATGGCACTTATGGCAATCACGAACTTAATCGCACTTGCTCTAATTGGGAAGATTGCACTTGCTGTGTTAAAAGACTACGTGAAACAGAAAAAAGAGGGGAAAGAGCCTGTATTTTATGCAAGCAACATCAAAGGGCTTAAAAATGTAGAATGCTGGAAAGATGAAAAGACCGAGGTGCGTAAAGAAGCATAAAAGAAATGCGCAGGCACCCTGTCACAAGAAACAAATTATATATTTAGTTATCTGTTCAGCTTAGTGTATGTGTATGAAATAGAAATATATTAAATATAAAAATAATTTTTTGATGTATTTGTAGTGTTCTGTTTCTTTTCGTAGCGTGGATCCTAAACTGAATTATATCTAATTAACTCAGAAAATAGGAAGCGCTTACAGGGTGGTGGGGAAATGTATCAGCAAAAGATAATAGAAATAAATCAAGAAAGTGACCTCATGGAGGAAAAATACCTTGATGAATGGGTTAGGAAATACCGTTTGCTTGGTATGAAAGGCCGATGTGCTGACTATATCCCAGCTTTAAGCGAGTCTAACCGATCGGATTTAGGAGTTTACATGATTAGTTCTGATGGTCTTGAGATTAAGGCAGGAGATTGGCAAGTTCCTTTTACTTTGCAAAGTATTTCAAAAGTTATTAGTTTTATTGCTGCATGTTTAGACCGTGGAATTCCATATGTATTAAATCACGTTGATGTCGAACCAACAGGGGACGCTTTTAACTCTATCGTTCGTTTAGAATTGCATAAACCAGGTAAACCGTTCAATCCAATGATTAACGTGGGAGCGATTACAGTCACATCTCTTCTTAATGGGGAATCACCAGAGCAAAAGTTAGAATCGATCTATGCATTAATAGAAAAAATGATTGGGAAACGACCAACCTTTAATGAAAAGGTATTTCAGTCTGAGTGGAAAACAGCAAATCGAAATAGAGCTTTAGCTTATTATTTGAAAGAAAGCGGATTTTTAGAGTCAGAAGTAGAAGATGTGTTAAAAGTTTACTTAACACAATGTTCAATCGAAGTAAATACAAGAGATATTGCGTTAATGGGTTTAATTATATCTAATAATGGTTACGACCCAATTCAAAAAAGACAAGTCTTTCCTAAACAAATCGGGAAGTTAATCAAAGGTTTAATGCTAACTTGCGGGATGTATAATGCTTCAGGGAAGTTTGCAGCATTTGTTGGAATTCCAGCAAAAAGTGGCGTATCGGGTGGGATTATGGCATCAGTTCCAGCTAGATATCGACAAAATACACCTTTTCAAACAGGGTGTGGTATTGGGATTTATGGACCTGCTATAGATGAATATGGAAATAGCCTGGCAGGTGTTGAGTTATTAAAACAGCTAGCTGAGGTTTATGACCTCAGTATTTTTTAATTATTGAGCTATTTTATTACTGAAAATGAAAGTTATAAAGGGGATATTATCTTGAAGAAGTTGCTGTTACTTACTACAGGTGGGACGATCGCTTCATTAGAAGGAGAAAATGGATTAGCTCCTGAGATGAAGGGAGATGAACTTTTAAGTTATCTATCAGGAATAAATTTACATTGTCAGATTGATAGTAAGCCTTTGATGAATATAGATAGTACAAATATGCAACCAGAAAATTGGGCGAAAATAGCAATATCAATATATGAGCATTACCATGATTACGATGGCTTCGTTATTACACATGGGACAGATACAATGGCTTACACTTCAGCTGCGCTATCTTATATGCTACAAAATAGTGGGAAACCTATTGTGATAACAGGATCTCAAGTCCCAATTTCCTTTCGGCAAACAGATGCTAAAAGAAATATCTCTGATGCGTTTCGGTTTGCTTGTGAAGAAATTGGTGGAGTATATGTTGTTTTTGATGGGAGAGTTATTCAAGGGACAAGAGCAATTAAAGTAAGAACAAAAAGCTATGATGCGATTGAAAGCATTAATTATCCTTATGTGGCTTTTATATATAATGAGTGTATTCATTATAATTTACCGATCGATACGTCAAAGAATAAAGAGATAAAGCTAGATACTTCCCTTTGTACAGATGTTTTATTAATAAAGTTGTATCCTGGCATGAAGCCGGAATTCTTTGACTCTCTGAAGAATTTATGTAAAGGGATTGTAGTTGAGAGTTTTGGAAGCGGTGGTATTCCATTTGACAGAAGAAACATTGTAGAAAAATTAAATGACTTGACTAAATACGGAATATCTATTGTCGTTACTACTCAATGTTTAGAAGAAGGAGAGGATATGGATATTTATGAAGTAGGGAGAAAAGTTGATCGTAATACCATTATTCGTTCAAGGAATATGAATACTGAAGCCATTGTTCCAAAATTAATGTGGGCTTTAGGCAAGACAGGGGATCCGCAAAAGGTGAAGATGGTTATGGAAACACCAGTTGCAGATGATTTAGATTTTAAAACTTACAAGGGGTGTAAAGGAAATGGTGATAGACAAGAAAGAATACCGAATTGAGAAAGATTTTCTTGGAGAAAAGGAAATACCTGCAAATGTTTATTATGGAATACAAACGTTACGGGCTGTAGAAAATTTTCCAATCACTAGCTATAAAATTCATACAGAAATGATAAAAGCACTAGCAATGGTTAAAAAAGCAGCAGCACTTGCCAATATGGATATTAAGCGTTTATATGAAGGAATTGGTAATGTAATTGTTCAATCTACAGATGAAATTCTAGAGGGAAAATGGCACGAGTATTTTATAGTCGACCCGATCCAAGGTGGAGCCGGTACGTCAATGAATATGAATGCAAATGAAGTCATTGCAAACCGTGCGCTTGAGTTACTTGGCCATAATAAAGGAGAATATGGAAAATTAAGCCCTAATAGTCATGTGAATATGTCGCAATCAACAAACGATGTATTTCCGACAGCCATCCATATCTCGACACTTAATATGCTGAACAAGCTTCTGGATACCATGAATGACATGTTAAATGCCTTTAAGAAAAAAGCTCAGCAATTTGACCATATTATAAAAATGGGACGTACTCACCTTCAAGATGCTGTACCAATTCGCCTAGGTCAAGAATTTGAAGCTTACAGCCGTGTATTGGAACGTGACATTAAACGGATTGGACAAACACGCCTGCATCTTTACGAAGTGAATATGGGGGCGACGGCTGTAGGGACAGGGTTAAATGCTGACCCCAAGTATATAAAAAATGTTGTAAAGCACCTTTCAGATATTAGTGGCTTACAGCTTGTAGGAGCTGAACACCTTGTCGATGCAACACAAAATACAGATGCTTACACAGAAGTGTCAGCAGCATTGAAGGTCTGCATGATGAATATGTCCAAAATAGCGAATGACTTACGATTAATGGCATCTGGACCTCGTGCGGGATTTGGAGAAATTACCTTACCATCACGTCAGCCTGGTTCCTCCATCATGCCAGGAAAGGTAAACCCAGTAATGCCAGAGCTTATTAACCAAGTTGCCTTTCAGGTTATTGGAAACGACCATACGATTTGCTTAGCCTCTGAAGCAGGGCAGCTTGAATTAAACGTGATGGAACCTGTGTTGGTTTTTAACTTGCTGCAATCAATCAGCATCATGAACAATGCATTTCGAAGCTTTACAGACTTTTGTTTAACAGGTATAAAAGCAAATGAAGACCGGATGAAAGAATATGTTGAAAAAAGTGTGGGATTACTTACAGCTGTAAATCCTCACATAGGGTATGAAGTTGCATCGCGAATTGCTCGAGAGGCCATCCTAAAAGGTAAATTGATTAGAGAGCTTTGCCTACAATATGAAGTGTTGACAGAGGAAGAGCTGGATTTAATATTAAATCCTTATGAAATGACAAATCCTGGAATATCTGGTAGTGCCCTTTTCGAACGCGTGTAACAAACTATACTTTTATAAATAAAACTTAAAAGGTAATAGCTCCTATTATAAAAATCATCCTATTAGGAACCATAGTATGATAGTAAAAGATATTCGTTGTTAAACATTTCCTATGTATCTCTTAATTTTGAGATGACTTTTAAAAGAAAGATGAACGTTTAAATATAGAATTCCGAAAGAGCTTTATTGTTGATAGGGGGAGTAGGAGTGAGGAATGTACGATTACCATCAATGTTAGAGATTATCATAACATTGGGTTTGTTTTTAATCATTGTTTTTTCATTTACCACTATATTTGATTTACCGATACAGCTAGCGCTATTGATATCGTGGTTCATTGTTATTTTACTTGGATTACACTTAGGACACAGATACCAGCAATTGCAAGGAGCTATTACAAATGGGATTTCAAATGGTCTTGAGGCTATTTTAATTCTCATTGTAGTCGGTGCCCTTATCGGTACTTGGATTGCAGGAGGAGTCGTACCAACACTTATTTATTACGGTTTAGAGTTTATCCACCCGAGTATTTTCTTATTAGCTACACTCGTCACTTGCTCGATCACATCTTTGGCAACAGGTACGTCGTGGGGAACAGTAGGGACTGCAGGAATCGCAATGATGGCAATTGGAGAGGGAATGGGTATCCCTCTGCCGCTTGTAGCTGGTGCTGTTCTTTCAGGTGCATACTTTGGAGATAAACTTTCTCCACTTTCTGACAGTACCGTACTCGCTGCATCAATGTCGAAAGTTGATGTTATTGCACACGTACGTGGCATGTTATATTTAGATATCCCTGCATATATCATTACTGCTATTCTTTTTACTATAGTAGGGTTTATGTATAGCGGGAAAAATACAGATTTAGAAAAAGTGGAATTTCTAAAGACTGCATTACTTGAAAACTTTACAATTCAAATCTGGATGCTCATTCCAGCTATTTTTGTCATTCTAATGCTAGCACTGAAACAACCTTCTATACCAACAATTGCTGCAGGAGCTTTCCTAGGTACTATTTGGGCAACTGCCTTTCAAGAGGTAGATTTTTCCGTAGCTATTGGTATTGCTTACAATGGTTTTTCAATAGATACAGGCATTGAATTCATGGATGATCTTCTGAACCGTGGAGGGATCCAGGGGATGCTAGGATCAATCGTCGTTATTATTTTTGGATTAGGATTTGGTGGTCTTTTAGAACATTTGGGAGTACTAAAAGTAATAGTATCTAAATTCCAGAACAGGCTAACTTCAGCAGGTAATGTGACCATATCAACAATAATTGTAGCCTTTTTAGCGAATGTATTTGGTTGCGCTATGTACGTATCTTTAATTTTAACACCTAAGATTATGGAAGAAAACTATGATAAATTATATATTGATAGGAGAGTATTAGCGCGAAATTCTGAAGTCGGTGGTACACTAACATCTGGGATGATTCCATGGTCTGACAACGGGATTTTCATGGCAGGGATTTTAGGAGTAGCTACCTTTTCTTATGTTCCATTTATGTGGTTAAGTTTTGTTTCCATTTTACTAGCGATCATTTATGGTTATACAGGAAAATATATTTGGTACACTAAAAATGATGTCCAAAAACTTCGACAGCAGGCTAACTAAAAAATCTGATCAATATTTTCTCTCTTTAAAGGGAAATATTCATAAAAGGAAGTAAGAATTTAAAATCAACACTATTTACTTTAAAATGCTAACATTTTACTAATGCAATGGAAGTTTCTCGTAAGTTAACTAACTTGTGAGAAGCTTCTATTTTTTTTAGTTTTGCTCAAGGAAAACGTTTGTTAAATTCTAGAAAATTGAACGAAACTTATCTATGATTAAATCGTATAGATAAGGTGAAAAACATAATTTTGAAAGGGGAGAGGGCCATGGAATATTTTATTGGTTTTATTTTGATCGGATTCTTCATTCTGCTAGGAAGTACATTGTTTTCAAGCGGGAAGAAAAAATCATTAAGGAATGACCCGATCCCAGAACAACTGGGTGTACAGGTAGAAGAAGGAACCCCGATTGTGAAAAAGCTCGATCAATCCTTACCAAATTTTTATATGGACAATGTGAAAAACCGGGTCTTACAGAATCATCCTAAATGGAAGGATCATGAGTTTGACTGGGGAATGTTTGAACTAAAGCGGTATTTCTTGATGAATAGTTTATTAAAAACAGTTCCGATGTTTAGCCATCATGTAGATGAAATTTGGCATGAAATGCTAATGTTTACAAGGGATTACGAGAAGTTTTCCAAGGACTTTTACAAAGATACACTGCATCACACACCTAATATGGATAGCACACCGATTCCAGGGGAACGAGCTTTTTTTGATTGGGTCTATATTAGTTTGTTTGAAGTGACTACGAACAGTAGAGCCATCTGGGGGAGCTTTTTACAGAACCCCATCAAGCGTGAGATTTTAGATGATTTTCGTTTATTACGTGAAGATGAGCTATTATCAAAATATTTTAGAAAAAATGAAGATTGGTTGGACGTGAAAAGATATTTAATTAGCAAAATGAAAAACGAGATTCATGAGGCTGAGCAGCAATACACTGACTCTAAGGAGTTTGCGCCATATTCATCAACAAGTAACGCCCACATTTATTCAGTTGCAGCGGGGGCAGCTGTCTATTATTCCATATACGATGAAGATGAATTTCATGAGCAGATGAGCGAAGTCGTTCCTGAAGAGTATCAAAAAGGTACACATTTCAGTGGTGGATCATCTTGTTCTGGTTTTGCTTGTAGCAGTGATTCAGGCGATTCAAGTGGTGGTGGTGATTCAGGAGGTTCTAGCTGCTCCAGTTGTGGAGGCGGCTGCAGTAGTTAATTAATGGGAAAAAAAGAGACCGGATTCGGTTTCTTTTTTTTCTAGAATAATAGAATCATGATTAGTTTCTTTTAATTTCTTAGAGTTATAGAGCTAAACATCCATACCCTTGTCCTCCTTCATGAATAACATGTTATGAAGGAGGTGAAGGGGTAATGTCAAAGAAGAAAAAAAAGAAAGAGAAGTGCTGTTGTTCCAATCAAATTTTCAATCCAATCGTACAACCCTGTTCATTATCAAAGGTAAAAGTAATACCTATAAGAGACATACCGGACAACTGTCAATTAGTTTGTGTAGGACCTTTTTGCTCACTAGTCTGTTTTGGTGAGGGTTTACGAGTCATTCATTGTGATATTGTCTGTGATGATGCTGGCAATTGTACGGTGAATTGTACGCCTAGTGGCGGAGGGGGAAATGTTTAAATTTTTTTGCCCAAGAATTCTCTATTAATTTAAATAAACCATAGAAAGGAGTGAAGTTACTTGTTTAATAATAACCAATTTAGTAAAACCGTTAATATCCCTAACCCCTTGTATCAATCCTTACAAGGGAGATATTTTGTTGGACAAACAGATCACATTCGTTTCGGAAAAGGGAAAAATGCGTGGGGAGGCTTAATTAATCCGTTTAAATCCAATGTCAATTTATTTGTAAATGCGTTTACCATCACGAATCATTCCAATCAACCTTTTGAAGCTGAAATTTGGTTTAATCCCATTCCTCCTAGCAAACTTATGATTTCGAATAATGTGACACCCGCAAACACAGCCCTTTCGCCACTCCCAAAGCCCGAAGTGAAAATCGCATATGCTGAATTTGTTAAAGGATTCCCAAAAGGAGGGGTAATGGCATTTAGGCGGATTGTTCCCCCGCAAAGTACTTTAGTTAGTGATGAAGATGGGAAATTTATCTTTCCACCGGGTGGGTCTTTTATTATTTATTTAGTTTCACCAAATAATGAAATCATTCAGGCGGAAGTTGCGTTCGGCTGGTTTGAAAAAAATAAAAAGGAATAGCATGAAGAAATAATTGAATGAAATACAATCTGTTTGATAATTATGTATGTTTTTTAGCGATAGGGTGCTTTAGTGGAAAACGTCAAATAGCCTCTTCCTTCAAAAAGGTAGGGACTTGATTTTATTATTGAAGGCTCCGATAAGCAACGGGAAGATCCAATCGATTTGGGGTAGTAGGGAAAAATGCCCCAAACAAAGAAGTTTCTTATAAGTTGACCAAACTTGTGGGAGGCTTTTTTTTATTTATTACGTCTTAGGTACTTCTTCTTCAATCTGACAAAAAACGGATAAATAATACCTCAATACTTGATTTTAGACATAAGAATATATGACTAAAATTTCATAAAAGATTTAATTGACAGATATTTCACTTGGGATTAAAATGTTTCCCAAGGGAAAGTTTTTTAAACGGATGCATATAATGTGATTATAGGGAAAGAATGATCCAGTTTTTTTTGCTCTAAAAATTGCACTAAGCAAACAATGTTAGAGGTATGAAAGATGGTTGTCTTAATGAAAATAGCAGTAGGAGGCGATTAAATGAGTGATGCACTCGCAGTTAAAAGCTTGTTTGTATCCTATCACGGTAATGAAGCGGTTAGAAACGTTAGTTTTTCAATAGAACAAGGGAAGATGGTTGGGATAATAGGCCCGAATGGAGCCGGAAAATCAACTTTATTAAAAGCATTATTAAACCTAATTCCAAAAGATAATGGTGAAGTTCAAATTTATGGAAGATCCTTTAATGAATTAAGGAAATCTGTAGCATATGTTCCGCAAAGAAGCAATATCGATTGGGATTTTCCAATTAATGTTTTAGACACGGTCCTAATCGGAACGTATCCCAATATGGGGATTTTTAAAAAGCCAAAGAAAAAAGAAAAAGAGTGGGCAATGCAATGTCTTGAAAGAGTCGGTATGGAGAACTTTGCAAATCGTCAAATTGGGGAACTTTCAGGTGGCCAACAGCAACGGGTTTTTTTAGCAAGGGCACTTGCTCAAAAGTCTGAAATATTCTTTCTTGACGAACCTTTTGTAGGAATAGACGCATCGAGTGAGGAGACAATTATTACAATTTTGAAGGAACTGCAAAACAGCAGGAAAACAATTCTTGTCGTTCATCATGATCTAAGTAAAGTAAGTAATTATTTTGACCAGCTTATTCTGTTAAATAAAGAACTGATCGGTTTTGGGGAGATTGAGGATGTTTTCCGACCGGAGGTTTTGGCCAAAGCTTATTCTGGACAATTTTCATTTCTTGAAAGACTGGAGGGAGTGAGATAAATAGCTTGTCTTGAGAGACTGAGAGGAGAGAGAAAAATGTTATTTTTAGATGCTGTGAGCCAATACGGATTTTTACAAAAGGCTTTACTGACCTCGACTATGGTTGGGATTATTTGTGGAGTAATTGGCTGCTTCATTATTTTAAGAGGGATGGCACTTATGGGAGATGCGATTTCCCATGCTGTCCTTCCTGGTGTAGCAATTGCTTACATGCTTGGAATTAACTTCTTTGTTGGTGCGGTTGTTTCTGGAGTATTAACAGCAGTGGGTATTGGTTTTATTAGTCAAAATAGCCGTATCAAAAATGATATCTCCATTGGAATTATGTTTACCTTCGCATTTGCATTAGGAATTATTCTTATCACATTTATGAAGAGCAGCACAGATCTTTACCACATTTTATTTGGAAATGTATTAGCTGTCCGGCCTTCGGATATGTGGACGACACTTGGAATTGGAATATTCGTTCTTGTATCCATTTATTTGTTTTACAAAGAGCTTCTTGTTACATCGTTTGATCCAACAATGGCAGAAGCGTATGGATTGCCGACCAAGCTTATTCATTACTTTTTAATGACGTTACTTACAATGGTAACAGTAGCCTCTTTACAAACGGTAGGAATTGTACTTGTAGTGGCTATGCTGATTACACCAGCAGCAACAGCTTACCTTTTGACCGATCGACTTTCGGTGATGATTTTCATTTCAGCTGGTTTAGGAGTAGTTGCTTCCATTGTGGGACTATACTTTAGCTTCACATACAACCTTGCATCTGGGGCAACGATTGTTCTAGTTTCAACCTTTCTATTTTTAATCGCCTTTACCTTTTCACCAAAACAAGGCATTCTATGGCGTTTACTAAAGGCAAATAAAAGAAAGCAGGATGTTTCATTTTAAGGAAGCAGGCACGGTTCTCGTGCATCCTTTTCGACCTAACCAAAAAGCAGAGAGAATGTCTAATCAAGGAACTTTCAGAAAAGAGGAGGAGTGTTATTTTGAAACACTTAATAAAATTATTTATTACTAGTTTTGTTGCAATAGTTATTTTAGCAGGATGCGGTGGAAATAAAGTTTCTAAAGAAGAGGGAGACGGTAAATCAGATAAATTACAAGTTGTGACGACGTACTCCATTCTTTACGATATTGTAAAAAACATAGGTGGCGATCAAATTGAGATTCATAGTTTAGCGCCAATTGGATCGAACCCTCATGAATTTGATCCGCGTCCTTTAGATGTTCAAAAAACCACTGATGCAGATGTTGTTTTTTACAATGGTTTAAATCTTGAAGCGGGGAATTCCTGGTTTGAAAAACTGATGGTTACAGCAGGAAAAAATGGTGAAGATGCACCTGTTTATCGAATGAGTGAAGGTGTTGAACCGAAACATTTAACAACTAAAGGAAATGAAGGGGAAGAGGATCCGCATGCATGGCTTGATATCCGAAACGGCATTAAGTATGCAAAAAATGTCAGAGATGCGCTGATTAAGGTAGATCCAGACCATGCTGATATTTATGAAACAAATGCTAAAGAATATATTGAGAAATTAGAAAAGCTTCATCAAAATGCAGTAGAGAGCTTTAACAAAATCCCGAAAGAAAAACGCTTTTTGGTTACAAGTGAGGGAGCTTTTAAATATTTTAGTGACGCGTATGGATTTGAAGCAGGATATATTTGGGAGATAAATTCGGAAAATCAAGGCACACCACAACAGGTTAAGGAAATAGTAGATATCATAAAATCAAGAGAGGTTGCAACATTATTTGTGGAAACCAGCATAGACCCACGTAGCATGGAAATGGTATCATCAGAAACCGGGGTGCCGATTGGTGGAAAACTATTTACAGACTCTCTAGGGAAACCGGATGAAGATGGAGATACCTATATTAAAATGATGGAATGGAATATCACAATTATTCTAGATAACTTAATGAAATAAGAAGACGTGGGACGGTCCTTTTCTTCATTTAGACCTAAACTATAAGGCAGAAGAGCCGTCCCTGCTTCAGATAACAAAAGCAATAACCACTTCCTATCAAGGTAGGAAGTGGTTATTTTTAGATTATTTTACTACCTCAGGCTTCAGTAAAACACTTATTAACCGATCCATCCCGAGTTCAATGGTTTCAGGGGTTGAATGGCTAAAGTTTAGTCTGAATGTGTTGTTCTTTGGTTCATTCACGTAGAATGGTGCGCCTGGTACAAAGGCAACTCCTTTTTCGACTGCTTGGTGTAATAGAGCGGTTGTGTTTAATTCTTTATTGCCTTCCACCCAAATAAACATACCGCCTTTTGGTTCCTTCCATTTGAATAAATCAGGTCCTAATTTATTTAAATAATCTCTCATGATTGTCATCCGTTCATAATAGACACTTCTTATGACCTCAATATGAGAAGTAAGGTTAAAATCACGCAATAAATAATAGAGAGCTTGCTGGTCGATCGAACTGGAATGTAAATCATTCATTTGCTTCGCTTGAACCATCATATGGATTACTTCCGATGGTCCCGTTACCCACCCTGTTCTTAATGCAGGAACCACGGACTTTGAAAATGTACTAGTATAAATAACGTGGGTATGTTCGTAATCATAGGAAGCCACAGGGTTATACTGTTCCTCTGGATGAAATTGAATATCCCCATATGGATCGTCCTCTAAAACAAGCACATTATTCTCTTTGCAAAGGCTTAGAAGCTTTCGACGTCTATCATCGCTCCAGACCTTCCCATCCGGATTAGCAAAGGTAGGAATGATATAAACAAATTTAGGATTCAACGTTTCCATTTTCTCCTTTAAGTCTTCTGGTAACATCCCGTGTTCATCACTGGATACGGAAATGACATTTGCCCCGTAAGACCTGAAAACCTGCAGAGCTGCTAGGTAGGTTGGATCCTCTGTAAGAATAATATCTCCGGGAGTCAGCATAATTCGTGAAAACAAGTCAATGGCTTGCTGAGATCCTGTTGTTACAAGAATATTATCAACAGTAGATGAAATTCCTCTATCCTCCATCTTTGCTTTAATTGCTTCCCTAAGCGGAATAAATCCTTCTGTTAAACCATATTGCAAAGAAGAATTTCCTGAAGCAAATACTTTCTCATAGGCAATTTTCACTTGTTCAAGAGGGAAGATATCTTCTGCTGGTAATCCCCCAGCAAATGAGATGACGTGTCCTTGTTGAGTCACCTTAAGGATGTCTCTTACTGCAGAAGATTCAAAGTTTTTGGTTTGGGGTGCAAATGTATAATACATGGTGGTCGCTTCCTTCTATTAATAGTCTGTTAGTTGATCAAAAGTAAAATTAATTCGGCATATAATATATTGTTTTAAATAGTACAATATAACAGCCAGGTTGTGCAATGGTTTTTTTAAAATATTTAGAAAAATTAAATAAATACCTTTAACTAATATTCGGTGTATTGACAATTTTCTGACTTGCGATAAGAATATATAATAACATCCTGTGTATATGGTATACAGAAATGAAGGAGTAAAATTAAACATGGATAAAAACTCTTTATCTGTCCAAATTGGTGAACAGTTGCGTTATTTCCGTCAGCAACGTCATTTGACATTAGAAGATTTGGCTGAGTTAACAGGTGTTAGTAAACCAATGATCGGACAAATTGAGCGTGGCAGCTCTAACCCCACTGTTTCAACTCTTTGGAAAATTGCAGCAGGACTACAGATTCCCTTTGCTTCTTTCTTAACAACCAATCCTTCGGTTAAAATCAAAAAAGTAGATGAACAACCTTTCTTTACAGATGATGATGACTTATTCGAAGTTTACAATACCTTTTCATCACCTGGTATTCCCGTTGAAATATATAGAATTCGTTTGTTACCTGGGTGTATGCATTTTTCTGAACGAAGTGGAGCTGGTACAGTGAAGTCTATTACTGTCCATACCGGAAGGCTAACTGTAAAAATCGGTGAGGAAGAATCATTTACTATTAATAATGGAGATTCTGTTTCCTTTACAACGGATAACTGTCAAGTCTATGAAAATACGTCAAAAACCGTATGCGAAATCAATATGGCCATCTATTACTCTCGTAATCAAGTTCAACTTTAAATCTGTTATACCAAATCTTAATATAGTAACTTTTATGAGGCCTCTCTTAGTTGGGAAGCCTCTTTCTAGTTGGTATTAAAAAACACTACAACGAAGATGGATATATTGAATACTTTGTGACAATTTGAAATTGTATTGACAATTATATGCTCCAACTCTACTATTGATAATAGTTATCATTATCAGCTTAGGAGGAGGAAGTATTATGTCAAAAAAACCCGTTCTAATTATGTCTATAATTATTCTTATTTTATCTATAGCTTTAATTGGTTGTTCAAATGAATCAGCAGAAAATAATGAGGAAACTACAGGTAAGAGTGATAATACACTTACTTTTGCATGGCCTAGAGATATCGGTGAATTGAATCCGCATATGTATAATCCATCACAATTATTTTCTACATCGATGGTATATGAGCCTTTAGTAAGCTTTGGGGATGGAGGAGAGCTACAACCACATTTAGCAGAGTCTTGGGATATTTCTACGGACGGGAAGGAATATTTATTCCATTTACGTCAAGATGTAAAATTTTCAGATGGTACAAGTTTTAATGCAGAGATTGTGAAAAAGAACTTTGATGCTATACTTAAAAATGTAGATTTTCATAGTTGGTTAGGATTTATTTCAAAGATTGCTCAAACAGAGGTTATCGATGAATATACGTTTAAATTAACGCTAACGGAACCCTATTATCCTACTATCCAGGAGTTAGCAGTTGTACGTCCTGTACGTTTCCTTGGAGAAGCTGGTTTCCCTCAAGATGGGGACACGTCTAAAGGTGTAGAAAAGCCAGTGGGGACAGGTCCATGGGTGCTCGATGAATATAAAGTGGACGAATACGCTGTCTTTACACGTAACGAAGATTATTGGGGAGAAATTCCAAATGTAGAGAAGATTACAGTAAAAGTCATTCCTGATGCGGAAACACGTGTACTTGCTTTCGAAAAAGGTGAATTAGACCTTGTGTATGGTGAGGGCGTAATCAGTATCGATTCGTTTAATCAATTAGAATCAACAGGTTCTTATGGGACGAGCATTTCTGAACCAGTAGCTACTAGACAGCTCGTCATGAATACAACCAAAGAACAGCTATCTGACGAACGTGTTCGTCAAGCATTACATTATGGATTTGATAAAGCGGCTTTGGTTGAGGGAGTTACCTCCGGATTAGAAGAGAAGGCAGACTATATCTTACCAACAAACCTCCCTTATACTTCTGATATTGATGTTACTACAGTAAAATATAATGTAGAAAAAGCACAGCAATTATTAGATGAAGCGGGCTGGAAGTTGCCAAAAGGTAAAACGGTTCGTGAAAAAGATGGAAAACCACTAGAAGTCGAGTTAATGTATAACTCAGCTGAATCTATTCAAAAGACAATGGCTGAAACATTACAATCGGAATGGGCAGGAATAGGCGTAAAATTAAATATTGTAGGAGTGGAGCTTACTACTCAAGTAGAAAGGTTCAAAGCGAATGAGTTTGAAATGAACTTCTTCAGTAACTATGGTGCTCCATATGACCCACATTCTTTCGTAAATGTCGTTGCGACAGAAGGATTTGGATTTAATGAAGCCATTTCCGCTTATCCTAACAAAGATGAGATAATTAGCAAAATTTCTAAAGTCACACAAACAACAGATGAAGCTGAGCGTCAACAACTATATTCAGAAATCTTAGGTTCTTTACAAGAGCAGGGGGCAATCCTACCTATTTCGTATATTAAGAAAATAGCAATATATAAAAAGGATATTTCTAACTTTACATTCCCTGCTAACAGAGATGAACATCCATTTACAGGAGTTAGTGTAAAAGAGTAAACATCAGGAGGAGGTATTTATGGCTACTTATGTCTTTAAACGAATCATCACTATCATTCCCATTTTTCTCATAGCTACTTTCATAACGTTTGGGATGATTAATCTATCACCGGTGGATCCTGCAGAGGCCTATTTTGCTGCTGCACATATCCAAGCAACGGATGAGGCGTTAGAACAAAAAAGGCATGAGTTTGGCTTAGATCAACCTCTTTTAATTCAATATGTGAATACCGTTATTAAGATATGCCAGTTTGATTTTGGTACATCTTATGTTACGAATAAACCTGTATGGGAAGAAATTTCCGCTCGAATTCCAGCAACGATCCAGCTAACGATCGGTAGTCTGTTGATAGCTATATTAGTAAGTGTGCCTATAGGCTTTTTTGCAGGTATAAAGAAAAACAGTGGGATCGACCATTTTAGTCGATTCCTCTCTTTTATTGGAGCATCCATCCCATCTTTTTGGCTTGGATATTTATTTATTTTTTTCTTTTCTGTGAAATTGGACCTTTTCCCTGTAGAAGGTACGGGAACGTGGAGGCATTTAATACTACCTTCAGTCACTTTGGCATTCCCTTTAATCGCTTTGTATACTCGACTGTTACGTGCTAGCATCATAGAGAATTTACAGGAATCTTATGTGCTTTTTGCAAGAACCAGAGGGCTTCATGAGATGGTCATCATGGGAAAACATGTGTTAAGAATTTCCATTTCTCCAATGATTACGGGACTTGGAATGAACTTAGGGAATTTATTGACTGGGGCTATCATAGTAGAGGCAGTCTTTTCATGGCCAGGATTTGGACGGTATTTCCTTGAAGCGATTTTTAACCGTGATGTTCCTGTTATTCAAGCCTATGTGTTATTAGCAGCGGGATTATTCCTGATAAGCAACTTGATTGTCGACCTTATCCAAATGTATATTGACCCACGTATTTCTAGAAAAGGAAGGCAGTTTCAATGATTGCAAAGTTACGTACTAAATTAAAAGGTCATAAAGTGATTGTTATTTGTTCTTTTATATTGTGTTTGTTGTTTTTTATTACGATTTTTGCTCCATGGCTTGCACCTAATGACCCTATTGCTGTTAATTTAGCAGACAAGCTACAGAAACCTTCATTAGAGTATCCATTAGGAACCGATCATTTAGGACGATGTACGTTATCACGTATCCTATATGGTGCCCGTATCTCTCTCGGATACGCCATGCTCATTTTTATTTCAGCTTTAAGTATCGGGCTTATTATTGGTATCATAGCAGGGTACAAAGGTGGTTGGGTGGATCAAATGTTAATGAGACTCGGTGATGGCCTAATGGCGATTCCAAGCCTTTTGTTTGTTATTGGTTTTGTGGGTATTTGGGGAGCAGGTCTAAAACAAGTCGTCTTAGGATTAATCCTCGTACAATGGGTTTACTACGCTAGGGTCATTCGAGGAATGGTTTTAAGCTTGAAAGAACAGAATTATATTACGGCAGCTAAAATCAGCGGTTCTTCTACATGGACCATCTTAAAAAATCATATTATCCCCAACGTGATTCCCTCACTAGCGGTAATGGGAACATTAGAAATGGGTTGGGCAATTATGAATTTATCCTCCATGTCCTTTTTAGGGTTAGGGGTTCAGCCCCCAACACCAGAGTGGGGAGCGATGATTCATGAAGGGAAATCATATATCAGAACAAATCCTGCTTTAATGCTATACCCGGGTTTAATGATTATGCTAGTCGTTGTTACCTTTAACTTATTAGGAGAATCACTATCAGAACGTTTTGGAGTTAAACGTCGCTAATAACAAAGGACTGTTGAAGAATGGAAACAATAGAGCGAAACATTTTAAATGTACGAGACTTACAAGTGAAAGTAAGAACGAAAGAAGGTTCTTCCACACTTGTCCAGGATATTAATTTTGGAATAAAAAAAGGGGAAGTCCTTGGTCTTGTTGGGGAGAGCGGTAGTGGAAAAACCGTTACAAGTATGTCTATTTTACAGCTGCACGATCGAAAGAACATGGACATTACGGGGAGTATTACACTACACGACAGGGAATTGAATGGTTTAAGTAACAAGGAGATGCGGAAAATAAGAGGGAAAGATATTGCGTTTATTATGCAAAATCCAATGAATGCATTTACTCCCGTTTTTACGATTGGTCAACAGTTTATAGAAACGATTCGCTCTCATACTTCGCTAACTAACAAGCAAGCAAAGGAGCTTGCCATTGAAGTAATGGAAAGTGTGAATTTGCCAGAGCCAGATAAATTATTAAAATACTACCCTTTTCACTTAAGTGGGGGAATGCTTCAAAGAGTGATGATTGCCATGGCTGCATGCTTACAGCCATCAGTTATTATTGCTGATGAGCCCACTACAGCACTTGATCTCCACAGCCAAGTGTTAGTTCTTCGTCTACTAGATAAAATTCGCTCGGAATACGGAACAGCTATCTTACTCATTTCTCATGATCTTGGAGTGATTTCGGAAATGGCTGATCATGTAATCGTGATGCAACATGGGAAGATAGTAGAATCGGCAAATGTGTTAGAAGTATTTGATAATCCACAACATGAATACACGAAGAAGCTATTAAGGACAAGACCGACCTTATATTCTGAAAAACAACCTTATACTTATATGTTGTGAATACTGATTTAAATTCCAAGAGGTGAAACCAATGAGCCTATTACAGGTAAAGCAAGTAAATCTGAGCTTTCATTCAAAGAAGCTTTTTAAAGGCAAGGATCAACCAAAAGTTCTAAAGGATATTTCCTTTGATATTCAAGAAGGAACATGTTTAGGATTAATTGGTACAAGTGGAGCCGGTAAGAGTACTTTAGGGAAAGTCATTCTTGGAATTCAACGTCCACAGCAAGGTCAGGTTTTGTTTCAAGGACATGATATTTACAACGCGGACAAACAAACTCGACAGAAACTACGTCGCAATCTTCAAGTGGTTTTTCAAGACTCCTATTCATCCGTTAATCCTCGCATGACAGCTGAATCTATTATAAGTGAGCCATTAAAGAATTATGAAAAACTTACTGTGGAAGAACAAAGAAGAACGGTGATTGAGCTACTTGAAAGAGTAGGTTTAAATGAGAAGGATCTAAAAAAATATCCGCACCAATTTAGCGGTGGTCAATTGCAAAGAATTAATATTGCTAGAGCCATAGCTCTGAAACCGAAGTTAATTGTTCTTGACGAATCAGTAAGTAGTTTAGACATGGTCACACAGAGCTTGATTTTACAGCTATTAAGCGAATTAAAGGATGACTACGGCTTATCTTATCTTTTTATCACACATGATATTAAAGCTGCTTTTTCTATATCGGATAAAATTGGCGTTCTCGAAAAAGGAGAATTGGTTGAGCTTTACGACTCAAATGATGAATTCTTTTCCTCAAAACATCCTGTAGTCAAACGATTGAGAGAATCCGTTCTTTCTGAACATCCACGCTTTCGTACGATTAGGACGTGGGAGAATAGGGTGTAAAGATTTCCCACGATAAAGTTACTGAAAATCTTCAGCAAAAAAATATTGATATTATACGGAAACCGGCTTGGGTGCCTATGTTTCAATGATGGTTTTGTAGAATTATTCGGACTCTCAAAGGCGGTTTCAAACAAGATTTGTCTAAATAACCTCTGTATTCGGACTCTCAAAGGCGGTTTCAAACAAGATTTGTCTAAATAACCTCTGTATTCGGACTTTCAAAGGCGGTTTCAAACAAGCTTAGTCTGAATAACGTCTGTATTCGGACTCTCAAAGGCGGTTTCTAACAAGCTTAGTCTGAATAACGTCTGTATTCGGGCTCTCAAAGGCGGTTTCTAATAAGATTTGTCTGAATAACGTCTGTATTCGGACTTCCAGGTGTAATTCCCATCAAGTGCAGTCTGAATAACCCTTGTAATCAGATAATCAACTAGTTTCTTATCACACCTGGTGCTTTTGTTGGTAGGGAAAAAACTTATTCCTTATTTTGATTATTAATTAGCATAAATAAAAAAATGGCGAGCTATAAATGAAAACAATACCCGCCATTTTCTATGTTGTTTAACTGTATAGAACCTCAAAAAGAAACTTTATATATAGTGTGAAGCTACTTTTTCCCTGTCTCAACCATAAAAAATTATTCGTTTGAGCTCCCGCCAAAAGCCTCTGGAATCATGGTGAATCCTTCAATCACCGTATCTTCTTCCACTTCAATCATAAGGTACCGTTTACCCGCAAGGTGAACTTGTTTGACGTAACGTAAATCTTGTGGACTAATCGAAATATTAGCGATTTTTGTGCTGATTTTAATAGATTTTGAATTAAACTTCGGCAAGATATTACTTGCTTTGATCTCATATTTGTCATCATCTATGATTTTTTGGAAGGCTGCTTCTACCTTTTCCGTGTTTATATCTTCAATGCCGCTCATCGTTAAAACTCGTTCCACGTCTTTTGTATCTAATTTCGGTTGCTCTTCCTCTTCATTTTCGACGATCATACGATTAATCTCTTCGTACACATTAGCGAGAGTGGATGTATTTAACTGATCTCCTGTGACATCTTTAATAATTTCTTCAAAAACGATTTTATCATCTTGTGCAGTCATGATCTCTTCGCCATTTAACACGTCCTCTATGAATTGATAATCAGGTTCATGCACTTTTCCTGCTGAATAGAGAATATGGTTCACATCGGCTGCGTTATCGGTAAAGCAAGGAAATAAAAAGCCTGCAATTGGAGCGTTCAGGTTAATGATGGGATCCACAACAAAATGGTATTTAAACTCTCTCTCCACATAGTCAAAAAGCAGCTCTTTTTTCGGCTCTTGTGTGTTATTGATACTACATAGAATAAAAGGGTGGGAGTAAACGGTATCGCGTTCACTTTCCTCTGCCTCATCATTTCGGCGTTTCGTTGGCTTTAAATATTCTGCGCGAATGAATGTGACAACCAGATCCTTTTCATATTGTTTGTTTAGGAGCATTTTGCCTATAATCTTCAGCATTTGCTCCTTCCAGTCCTCCACATCACTGCTTAATAATCCTTGATGCAAAATGAGCTGACTGTTATTCTCAGCATTGCGTTGAAACTTTAATTCAAAGAGCTTTTCATCTAATTGGCCGGCAAGTAATTTTTTAAAGTTATTCATGAAGAGCTCTTGTTGATCTTGGTCAAGCATTCCGAAAGGTTGACTTTGGTGATGATAGATATCACTAGAATCCTTCATAATATAGACATTGAAAATGTCGAGGATTTTGAGTAGATCATTATTTATTTTGAATTGTTTTCGTATGTTTGCTACATCTTTTTTGTTCATGATTTATTCCACTCCCAAACTGCACTGATTGGATTTCCACGTATGTATAAGTATTTTTCCTGTTATCGACATCCATTTATTTTAACATAAATTGTACTGCAAGTTTTAAGCTAAGCATTTGGGAAATAGTTGTGTAAAAACTTATTTGCATAAAACTAATGGCCACTCTAAACGAAGGTATTAATCCAATATCATACCGGGAGAATGAGTAATTAAAGTAGTAATTTAAATTGATGGGAATATTATCCTGTTTTCTCATACCTACTTGGATTTTATTGGAAGATTCTACTGGAAACAGTTATAAAATAAAAGAAGATATTTTAGAAATGGGTGATTTTTTGAGAAAGAAGTATTTAGTATTTTTGTTAGGGCTGATACTCATCATCGGTGGTTGTAGTAAGGCAGACGAGAATAAAGCTACAACTTCTGTTATTACGCAGGACAGTAAGACAGAGTTAGTAACAAATGATACAACAGAAGCAAAAGAGAGTATAGCAGAAGTTGAACAAACTAAACTATGGCCAGAAGCATTTAAAGTAGATTCCGAAATAAATTTTTCTTATCCTTCTACATTGAGTGAAGCAGAGAGCTTCCCGAAAGGAATATGGTGGGCAAAAATTAAACAAAGTGAGCCAAATGATACCGACAAGGAATTGGTTCAGCAAACCCTATTGTCAATAGCAGAATCCACTCTTAGTGATGGGGAAAAAGGAAGCCAGATCAAACGTTTTTTTGCAGAGACATATTTTCCTGACCTGCCCGGTATGTCTTTATTTATACCGAGAGGGAAAATTGACCTTAAAGATGTTGAATCAAATTCGAATATTAAGCTGAATGGCCGAGAAATGAAAGAGCAAATAAATATTGCTATCATTCTGGATGCATCTGGATCAATGAAACAGGTGCAGGGCGGAAAGACCATAATGGAAATGGCGAAAGAATCCATAAGCGATTTCACCTCTAACCTTCCAGAAAACGCTAAAGTCTCTCTCACTGTGTATGGCCATAAAGGTACAGGTTCAGACCAGGATAAAAAACTTTCCTGCAGCAGTATTGAAGATATCTATCCGCTTTCTAGTTATAATCAAGACTCATTTGAATCGGCTTTAAATACCATTTCACCAAGCGGTTGGACATCTATGGCGGAATCTTTAAAACAAACCGGGGCTAAGCTTAGCCAGGAAAATGATGTAACAAACGTCATATATCTAGTATCGGATGGTAAAGAAACATGTGATGGAAATCCTACTGAAGAAGCTAAGAATCTAGTAAACTCTAACATTAATCCAATTATTAATGTCATAGGTTTATCGGTAAACGGGGAAGATGAAGCCCAGCTTAAGGAAATCGCAGAAAGTGCTGAAGGACGTTATATTGATGCGAAAAACCAGCAGGATATGGACCGCGAATTCGAACAATCTAGAAATACATTAAACTTATGGGTCGATTGGTATAGACAAAATAATGATAAAGCAATCGACCAGTTAAGTGAGGATAAACAACGGTTGATGGATTTAAATAAAGAAACCGTCGATAACCTCCAGACGTTTAAAAACATAAGTGAAAAAGCTTTAATTGACTTGAATCATAGTGGAAAAATTAATGATTCTATTTATCAGGATGTGTATGGAGCGTTAAATGACTTTTATCGCCAATTATATAGTGAAAAAGATCAACTTTACAATGAAAAATACAAGCAGATAGAAGACTCTTTTAATTTAACAAAGGAAGAAATGGATACCAAGTACAATAATAAGTGATACCCAGTAGGGAGGGTGTTGGGAAAAGTAGTGTAACCGATTTACAGCCTTCCTATTGATAGCTTGCATACTAATAAAATTTTAATGGTTAGAAAGGTCTTTCATCAGTTTGGTAAAATGTTGGAGACCTTTTCCTATATTGCGATCATATAGGCATAGAAGTTTCTATTGACGCAGTATAAATATCCGTTTGTCCAAGAGCTCTCCAGAATGGCGACAGGTTTGATGAATAATCCACGAGACTGTATATCTTCTATCTTCTCTAATAATTATTCTTTACAGCTTCTAAGATATCCCACAAATCATATTTAACAGATACCCTTTTTGCACTAGTTTCTAATAAGTTTGAAAATACATTTCTAACAATTTTCTAATTTGAATACTGTCAAAAAGGGGAAAAAATGAACTCAAAGTGAAATATTACTCTTAATTCAAACGATTTATCAAGTAACCAATTTGTTTCATTACAAAGAATCATTGAAAATGAGTAAATAGAACTATGAAATTTAACATTTGTAATTTATGGGAAAATCACATTGATATTTTAGATAAAAAATATCATCATAGTAATTTTTTTATAGGAATATATAACTATGTAAAAATCTTGGTTTTGAGATAATTATAGGAAGAAAATTACAGACAAAATTCGACATACCCTAAGTGGGTTTGACGAAATTGTGAACGCATGATAGTAAATATATAGTAGAAAAAAAGAAAAATTTTCTAATAATGACCTTTTCTACAGATAAACGAGGTAGAAAGTAGGGAAAAGGTTTTCAATCTTTTATTATACAAAAATACAACTACTGTGGGAGAGAAGAAGCAGGATGTTAGAGTCAAAGAGAAGAGCCATCATATTTTTATTATTAGCCTTTCTGTTAGCTGCATCAGCTGGATACCTTGTTTTAGATAAAGTAAGGGATTTGAATGCAGAATTGGGTGGAATGACAAAGATATATATTGCGAATAGTAGTATACCTGTGAGAACAATGATCAAAAGCAATCAAATCACTACAATGCAAATACCGAATAAATTTGTGAACGAGGCACATATAACTGATAAGGATGAAATACTCAATAATGTTTCTGTTGTTCCTCTATCAGAAGGAGAAATTATTACTTCGAATATGTTGAAGCCATTTACAGAGCTGAGGGATGAAAATAATCGTCTAATTGCCATGTACCCTTCGGAGAAGGTCCAGTTTGATCAGGTAATTGAGACACTTGATCGAGTGGATATTATCGTTTCCACCGACAATAACGGAGAACAAAAAACAGAGGTTTTCATGAGAGATGTGCCTGTTGCCTATGCACAAGGGACTGAGGATGATTTTGCTGGTGTTGCGCTTGAGGTAAGCATGGAGGACGCTCCAAAGCTCATACATATTCAAAACTATGCAGATAAAGTAAGGATTTTAAAGGCGAATGTAGGAAAAGAAGATACTACTTCCACTTCGCAAAAACTAGATGAAGAGCAAGTTGCAGAAGAACAGCCTTCTCAAAATCAAGAAGAAAATGCAGAGAAACAAGGAGCGGCGGATCCAGCTGCTAAAACTAAAAGTGAAACCAGCCAAACTAAAAAATAAGAGGGAATCCTATGGAGTCAAATCTAAAAATATTATTAGTCAGTGATGATGAGGTTATACATAATCCAATTTTAAATGCGATTTCAGGCAGTTATTCGGTGCAGCTGATTAGTTCAACCGATGTAGTAAGGGAAATGAATCGTGAAGATCGGGATATTGTAATATTTGTACAGCCAGACAGTGATATTGCTGTAGAAAGTATTCAATATATTAAATCAATAAGCCCATCCACTTTAGTGATTTTTATTGCAAAAAGCTCGGATTTCACCCAACTACGGAATATAACAAAAGCGGGAGCTTCCGAATTTTTTGTTTACCCAGAAGAGCATAGTTTATTTATAAGTAGAGTTCCAGCAATATTTAAGAGCTACGAGGTAAATAAGACAAAGAAGAGCGAGAGTATATCTTCCTTTACCAGAGGAAGAGGACAAATATTTTCCATTTTTAGTGGGAATGGGGGAAGCGGAAAATCAAATCTTGCCGCTGCCCTTGCGCAGACAATAAAGGTCGAATCAACTGCAGAAGTAATTTTAATCGATTTAAACTTACAGTTTGGCGGGCTTGAAACGTTACTGGCAATCGAGTCTAATCGGTCCATCGCCGATTTAATGCCGGTTATTAGTGAGTTAAATGAAAGCCATATTCGTAATGTTTCTCAAAAGCTCGAAAGCTCTAAGCTGGAGGTATTAATCAGTCCATGTGATGCAGAGACTGCAGAAACCATTACAGAGGAGTTTGTGGCAAAACTATTAAGAACATGCAGACGTAGTTTTGATTTTGTGATCGTGGACCTCCCATCCTATTTGAATAGTCATGTGGTTACTGCACTAGAGGAATCAGATCGGATTTATTATGTGCTCACGCCAGATACACCAGCCTTAAAGGTGTTAAAGCAATTTGAAGAGTTGGCAGTAAGGCTTGGTATTGAATTACCTTCCAGGACTTCTGTGATCTTAAATAAAATGAGCAAAGAGAACGAAGTACAGGAAAAGGATATAAAGAATGTACTGAGGTTTCCGCTAGGAGCAACGATTAGGTTAGATAATAAGGGGCTACAGCCCTTTTTAAATAAAGGAGAGCCGGTAAGAAAAACAGCAAAGGAAAGAAGGCTCATCCCATTTGCTAAGGACGTAAGAAAATGGGGGCTTTCAGTCCTAGAATAGGAGGTTTGGCAAATGGCATCCTTATTTGAGAAGAGAAAAGAGAAATTGGTTAGCTCAGCCAAACTTCATTCGTATCAATATGAAAATCATCTTGTAGATGAGTTGGTTGAGCACTATAAATCAAGACTTCTGCGTGATACAAACTTAGAGGCACTAACAAAGCTGTCACAAGGTGAAATGCGGTTAAGCATCGAGCAGTTTGTGAGCCAATTTATGGCGGAAGAAAGAGTAATCATTTCCCGTCATGACAAGGACATATTAATTACGCGGATCCTAGATGAATCTGTTGGTTTCGGTCCACTAGAGCCATTAATTAATGATTCTTCTATAACAGAAGTGTTGATCAATGGCTTTGAGGAGGTTTATGTCGAACGGTTTGGGAAGCTAGAATTGACGGATATTAAATTTCGTGACGATGATCATGTCAGGCATATTGTCGATCGAATTGTGGCACCAATTGGGAGAAGGATTGATGAAAGTTCCCCAATGGTTGATGCTAGATTACCAGATGGAAGTCGTGTAAATGCAGTCATTCCACCCATAAGTTTGAATGGAACATTAGTATCCATCAGGAAATTTCGCAAAGAGCCATTTAAAATGGAGGATTTGTTGAACTTTAATGCGCTTAATTCCGCCATGTCTCAGTTTTTAGATGGGATCGTAAAGGCAAAAATGAATACTCTTATTTCCGGAGGGACGGGAAGCGGGAAAACAACCATTCTGAACGTGCTAGCAGCTTCCATTCCCCATGGAGAAAGGGTGGTTACCATTGAGGATTCAGCTGAATTAAGGCTGAATCGTCCCAATGTTGCCGGACTAGAGGCGAGGCCTGCCAATGTAGAAGGAAGCGGTGAGGTGACAATCAGACAGCTTGTGAAAAACGCCCTTCGGATGAGACCTGATCGAATAATTGTCGGTGAGGTGCGAAGCGGTGAAGCATTTGATATGCTTCAAGCCATGAACACCGGTCACGAGGGTTCTCTCACTACCGTCCACGCCAATTCCGCTGATGATGCACTCAGAAGGGTTGAGGCAATGGTTGTCATGGCGGGTATGGAATTACCGAGTCATATTGTAAGGGAATATATCGTTGGGGCGCTTGACATTATTATTCAAGCAACACGTCTTACAGACGGAACAAGGAAAATTATATCTATTTCAGAAGTGGTAAAGAATCCAGATGGTTCCCATTCTGTACACGAAGTCTTTCATTTCAAAAGAACAGGTATAAGATCAGATGGAACCATTGAAGGTTTTTTCACACCGACGGGATATATTCCAGCATGTCTTGAAAAGTTGAAAGTATTTGGCATAAACATTCCGGATGCTTCCTTTTCTCCTGTTTATGAGGAGGTGAGATAATGGCTGAATTTATCCTTTCAACGCTTGCGACCTTGATGTTGATCATCTCCATTTTTTTCATTCTCGATTATCGGATGAAAAAACGGGAATGGCGAAAAGGTGTATATGACTTTTATAACGATGGGGTAAAGCGGAAAAGTGTCATTGTTTTACTTGGGAGCAAATTCGATCAAACCGAAATGGCCCAGCCAATTTATAAAAAGCTGCGTGGGGCCAATATTCCTTTAACGCCTTCCGAATACATCGGGGCACATATTGTCATTTTTATGGGGATTATCATTGCCCTGCAAAATTTCTTTAGTATTCATTTTCCAGTAAATATACTTGTAGCTGGTCTAGTCCTGGAAGGTGGGAAAAGGCTGCTGTTTATCATCCGGAAAAATTACATGAAACAGCGCATTGTGGAACAGCTCCCTGAAATTTGTCGAACGTTAGCTAATTCTAGCCGTTCAGGTATGACATTAACTCAAGGTATTAATCTTGTCGCACAAGAAATTAGTGAACCCGCTAGAAGCGAATTCCGGAGACTTGCACAGGAGCTGACGCTAGGGATCGATTTCAACACTAGTCTTAAATCAATGGAGAAACGGATCAATAGCAGGGAGTTCCAGCTGTTTGTTGCCACAATGCTTATACAAAAAAAAGCAGGGGGCAACCTCTACTCCGTTCTTGATGAGATGAGCCAAACACTTGAGGATCGAAAAATACTACAACAGGAAATAAAAACGATGACAGCGGAACAACGGTATGTTTCCTATATCGTGCCGGTTATCCCGATTTTTCTAGTTTTAATGATGAATAACGTCATAGACGGATTTTTAGATCCTTTATTTTCAGGGTTAGGGCTATTCCTGCTTGCATTTTTCTTAGCTGGAACAGTGTTAACATTCATTCTTGTCCGTAAAGTGACAAATATTAAGGTGTGAAAAGATGGATGGATTAATTCTTATCATTATTAGCTTATGTTTAATCTTTTTTGCCCTTTCTTTGAGGAGTTTTTATCAGTACTTCCTCTCAAAAGAAAGACTAAGAGAAGAAATAAAAGAGAAAACATATATTTATAACTCGTTTGAAAAGAAGATTACGAGAAGAGAAAAAATGATATCCAAAATGCTACAATATGCAGATGATTTCTCTGCTATCGGACAGCGGATCAACTTTTTTAGTGAAAATGAAGAAGTTAAAAAGCAGTTAATGCAGGCTGGGTTACCATACGGACTAACGGTCGAGCGTTTTCAAGGGTTGAAAATTTTTTTGCTAATTATCGGGGTCATTATTGGTGGTGTATCCCTTGTCCTCCGCCTTCCATTTGCGGAAATATCCATTATCCTTTTGCCAGTTGCCGCCTATATGCTGACTATCCTCTGGCTTAAGAAAAAAGCAAAGGAAAGGCAAGCAGAGCTATCGTACCAGCTACCGGACTTTTTGGACACGATGAGTGTTACCCTGCAGGCAGGAGTAGGTTTAGATCAGGCACTGCGCGATATCGTTCCTTATTTTGAAGGTCCAGTTAAGGATGAATTTGGTCGATTCATACAGGAAACCGATGTGGGAGTTCCAAGGGCAGATGCTTATCGGGCACTGTTAAACAGGAATGACAGCAGAGAGTTTCAAATGTTGATTAAGTCATTAATTCAAGGAGAGAGACTTGGTGTCCCCATCTCTAAGACCTTTAAACAGCAATCAGAAGAGATGCGGAAAATTAAAAAGGAAAAAATAAAAGAAGTAGCGGCAAAAGCCTCACCGAAAGTTACACTAATTACAACATTCCTTGTTATGCCGTCTGCACTTATCTTAATTGGCGGCTTAATGGCTATCAATATGTTCAATGATAATAGTGATCTATTTAATTTATTCAAATAAACCTATGAGGAGAGATTAAGATGAAAAAAATGATGATCAAAGCTTGGGTAAAATTAATGAACCCGGTGAAAAACGAAACAGGGGCACAATCACTTGAATGGCTTGGACTTGCAGCATTGCTAATTTTAGTGCTGGGGATTATTTCTACAGCGGTTGATGGCCAGAAGGATGGAATTGGAGATCTTATTGAGAAAATGATTAAGAAAATCTCTGATATGGTAGGATAACCGAGATAGATAGTGGGGTGGAGCAATGAAAAAAATCAATGTATTAATATTCTTATTTATCGTGTTGCTAGTGCTCTCAGCATGCAACAATCCTAAAAAGGAATCAACCACTCAGAGAGTAAAGGAAGATAATACACAAGCAGTGGAGGCGGATACATCAGAGGACTCAATTGAAGAAGAGTCTACTAGTGAAGAGGAGATTGAAGTTGAGCCACTTCCAACTACTTATCAAGAGCTTGCTAGTTTACCAGTAGGGGAGTTAGTTGATTTCAACCCCTCGATCAGTGAACCTGAGAAAACGGTAGAGGTTTTCAAAGACCTACCAGATATAAGCAAGAATCCGTCCCAAGAGGAGCTTGACAATTATTATAGGCAATTACTTTCCATGGTTCAGGACCAATTTACAGGTCCTGAACAGCTGATGCGAAAAATGAAGTTTGATGCTTTAGGAGATCCTGACATGGAGGATACAAGGTATCAATTAAAAGAAAACTTAAATGTTATGATTCTATTAGATTCATCTGGAAGCATGTCAGCAGAAGTAAAAGGGAAGTCAAAAATGACGATTGCTAAGGAAACCATCACGAAATTTGTTCAATCTCTTCCTGAGGGAGCCAAAGTAGGAATTAGAGTATATGGACATAAGGGCAGTGGTTCTGATAGCGATAAGCAGCTTTCATGTTCAAGCAGTGACATTCTATATCCAATTAACACCTATGATGAAGGTGCGTTTAATCAGGCGCTGAACAGTATCCAACCTAAAGGCTGGACACCAACAGGACTTGCTTTACTAGAGGCAAAAAAAGATTTGGCACAAATGAATGGAGAGAATCATACCAATATTGTTTATCTCGTCAGCGATGGTGTTTCTACTTGTGGAGACCAGCCAGTAGAGGCAGCGAAGGATTTATACAATTCAAATATTTCTCCCATCATTAATGTAATTGGATTTGATGTAGACTCGGAAGGTCAAAATGAACTCATAAAAATTGCAGATGCAACAGAAGGGATTTATCAAAAGGTAAATGATCAAAACGAGTTGCAGAAAGAGTTCGACCGTATGAAAGATATGGCTGAAACCTGGAAGGACTGGAAAGATCAGAGTCAAACAAAATTAGAACGCAAACAAGTTCAAAATGATCTTGCCATCTTCAGCTATATAACAACAGAAGAATACAATGCTGAATTTGAAGGAGTTGAAATTGAACTCATTCTGTACAACTTAAAAGAAGAAGGAAAAATGGACAGAGATTCGTACGATTATCTTCTTAAGAAAAACAAGGATTATCATGATTGGATACAAGAAGAAATTGATGGATTTAAACAAGAATTAAAAAATTTGAATAATCAAAGTTATACAGAGGCATTAAAGGCACTGGAGAATAAATATTTAACAAATACTCAGTAAGTGAGGTGAGTATGTTGGGAGAAAAATGGATCAATAGAGCTGCTGCTTTTCTAATGATAGGGGTACTTCTATTTTGGAGTGCTTTTCCGGCAGTAGCTGCAGCAGGAACCTTTATAAAACCTGGAAAAGCAATTACTCCAGGACAAAGCATCAAACCGGGTTCACCTATCACAGGGGGAACATTTATTATACCAGGGAAAACGTATGATCCTGGGAATCCAATAGATCCAGGTAATATAACTGGTCCATCAGGTCAGCCTATTTTACCTGGTTCTTCATTGGAACTAGGGACCTTTATAATTCCCAATGCACCTCCAGCACCACCGGGTTCACTTTATTGGCAGTTGAGGGGGCTTGATCCAGGAAATGCTCTTCAAGGCGGGAATGCCTTGACTGGAGGTAATGCCTTGACTGGAGGTAATGCCGTAAATGGTGGAGATGCCGTAAATGGTGGAGATGCCGTAAATAGTGGAGATGCCGTAAATGGTGGAGATGCCGTAAATGGTGGAGATGCCGTAAATGGCGGAGATGCCGTAAATGGTGGAGATGCCGTAAATGGCGGAGATGCAGCCAATGGAGGCGACGCGGTAAATGGTGGAGATGCAGCCAATGGAGGCAACGCCCTAAACGGTGGAGATCCAGCAAACGGAGGCAACACCACAAATGGTGGTAACGCTACAAACGGAGGTAATACCTCTCTTGGAAATGCAGCGGATAGTGGAGAAGTTCCTCCTTGGTATAATGTAATTTTTAAATCGACCGATGGATCCAAAGGGTGGTTTAGCCATGTCACGGGAGCGGTAAGTGATTTTAAAACATACGGCTTAGGCTTTCTAAATGGAAATGTAGCTGGTGGCGCATTATCAATAATGGCTGGGTTTAAATATGCACCAATTCCTGGAACGTCTAATTACGCCATCTATGGACAGAGCGGGTTTAAAAATAGTTTACTAGATAACTTATATCAAAAATATAAAAACTACACCTTTAACGGGGAAGAAAAAAATCTAGGGCCTAATTCAAGAAGAATTAGTGAAACCAGGCTGAATGCTTTTCTAGATGGAAAAAAGTTGAAACTGACTGATAAAGGATTAATTAGCCATATTGGTAATCAGTTGAAAAATTCCGTAAAAAACAGCTGGATTCCTTTTAACCGTACAGTGCTCAATCCTATTAAAGGTCTTAACCCAAAGAACTGGCTAAATGGGAGTGTATTTAATAAGGATTTCTTTTCTAAGAGTAATATATTCAAGTTGAGTGGTCCTGTTGGATATATAACGACAGCAGCCAGCAGTGTCTATGATTATGGATGGGGCGCTAAAAAGGATATCGGTCTTGGTTCCACGAACTTTGCTGCTGACTTAACAACGGATGTTGCTCTTGGAGTTGTATCAACTGGTATTGGAAGTATTGCGTCTAGTATGGCTGCAGGTGCATTAGCGGGTTCCGCAGTTCCGGGCTTAGGTACTGTTGTGGGTGCTGGTGTCGGTTTGATAGCGGGCTTAACTACCACTTATTTTTTAAATGGTACTGCCACAGGACGAAGGTTCAAAAAGAATATATCAGGTGGAATAAAGAAAGCCTACGACTGGGTAGGTGGAGGTCTCAAGAAATTAGGTGGTTTATTTGGTTAGGGAAGTTGAAAGAACAGCAAAAAATTTCTTCGATGGAAATGGTTTGGCTTTACTAGGCTCGAATCTCCTAATGGGAACACTATTGAACTTAGTCCCTAGGTGGTCATTATCTGTCTTTTTATTTTTTATGGTAATCACTCTCATTGAGACAGTTATAGCATGGGTATGGTGGAAAAAAGGGATGGAGATTGTTAGGTTTAATTCCTTAACTGCCTTTCTACTACTTGCAACAATAGGGCTGTTTGGTGTTTTTCCGCTGTTCAGAATGATACAAGGTATCTTGTTTTGGTTGGTCCTAATCATTTATTTGCTTGTTGCTTTTTACGCTCTATATCGTAAAGAGTTGATCTTCCAAGCATTTCATAATCCTAGGGAATCCAAACTGATTTATGGTATTTTTGGTGTGTTTTTCGTATTTCTTATTTTAGGAGCGTTTTCGTTCCGAAACGGTCAAGAAATGGTCATTTTAGCAAGTTTGAATGATCATCAGGGGGCTTTATACGTAGCTGGCTTCGCCTATGCACTAGGATTATTTTTCACATTTATATCAACAGCATTGTTGAAAAAACCATCAGAAATCAAGTGAAACGCGCAGCTCGAAGGTCTATTCTACATCTCCTGGATTATAATAAGAGTCCATAAATCGGTTCCCCCTGTATGCTGCTTTTTATACCAACGTTCAGGGGGAATGATATCCCGCTAATAAAGGATAAGTTTTTAACTAATTATTGTTTACCTTAAATTGAGGTGATTAAATTGTTTAGTTTCTCCGGGTTCTTAAAAACATTGGGGATTGTATTACTTGTATTTATAACTACTTCATTTTTCTCTGGGTTTGTAATGCTCAATCAAATCGGTACTTTGCTTAGCCTAATGTATATGTCTTGCTACATTCTGGCTGGTATTTTGGCACCGGTTTGGAATAAAAAGACGCCCTATTTTACAAGTTTTCTTCTTAGCGTCACACTGACCGTTATGAATTTATTAGTTGCAATGTATTTATTAGATGTAATGGTGTTAGCTGATCCGGCAGAAATCAATAGCAGTCTTGTGTATAACACGTCAATATCCTTGCTTGCAACCTTTGTGGCTATAAAGATTATAGGAAAAAGTAAGGTGAGCAGGCATGCTTAGAGACGTGGCGGATCTATATAATCGCAACATAACCAACATATTACTTATTTGTTTAATCTTAGTTGTGCCATTTACCTTTTTTAACTATGCTGCAATTGTCTACATAATGAACCTTGATACACTTGAATATGCAAACATTCCGGCGTTGGCATTGTGGGTATTAAATTTTACGATACTATTTCCTCCTTTTTTTCTCATTGCAAAGAAGGATGCAACTGATCAAGAGGTGAATTTAAAGGAAATATTATCCTTCTTTATTATGAGATTTGGATTTGTTAGTATTATAACTGTTTCATTTTTTGTGATTGGGATGTTCGGGTCTATTCTCCTGTTTATTCCCACTTTTTTTGCCGTACTGGTTATCCTTCTTTTTCCGTTATATACAGATCGGGAGAATATCGGTGAAGCGATGAAGGGAGTTTGGGAGATTATTCTAAAGGAACATATATTTCTATTACTGGATGTCCTCATTATCGTGTCCCTAAACGTTCTCGTATGGTCGGGTTCATTATATTTGTTATCGGGCTTCGAGAATAATACTCTCGTATTTATTGTTCTCCGTGCATTGATTAACTCGCTTGTTTTTCCAATTGTATATTTTTATTTAACGTTCAAGTATCGAAAGGACTTAGTGTAAAGTAGGTGGAGATATTGGCAGAAACAGAGCATATAAATAGCAGGAAGTTTAAAGAAGTTCATGTGGGCTTGGTAGTTTTGTTCTCCCTACTTACATTGGGAGTGTATCTAGGTTATTGGTTTTTAAGTAGACGCCAAACGATTAGAGAGTATGCAGGATCTCAATTTATTCCGTTTAAATGGTGGAGAGTTTTTATTATTCTCTTAACTCTGTCATTTTTGTATAAGTTTTTTGGGCCAATTTTTCTTACTCCATATGGAATTGCTATTTTTGATTCCATTGATATAATATTTTCTTATTATTTTCTTAGCATCCTCTATTATTCTGTTTTCCGATTAAGAACTATTTTAGAAGAAGCGTATGGGGAAAAACTATTCGCACCATGGCTGCTCGTGTTATTCCATGTGTGGTATATACAATTTAAAATAAATAGGTTGGGGGACGTGGACAGTAATGAAAAAGTATTTGCGCCCCAAATGGCAAAATGAAGAAGGGGCCATCAGTATTGAGTTTTTAGGTATTCTTCCATTTTTCTTTATGTTCTTCCTACTCCTTTGGCAAGTTGTTGGGACAGGATATGCTGTTTTTACCTCAAAGACAGCTGCGAACGATGCTGCTAAAACTTTCGCAGCTACAAATGATTTAACAGAAGCCATTGATACTGCCAAGGATTCAATTGGAACGAGCGGTGTACTCAAATATAAAAACCTGACCGCCCCAGAATATGCGAACGGCAACTTCAAACTTGTACTTTATACAGAGCATACACTGAGTTTTATTCCTGATCGTTGGAAAAAAAAGGCGACACTCGAGTTGAATCAAGAAGCATATGGGAAGGTCTTGTATACAGAATGAAGGTTTGGAATAATGAAAGAGGAAATGCAGCGATTTATATGCTGTGGCTTCTCGGCATTGTAGCTATTATTTTTGTTCTAACCATCAATATCGTAAAGGTTTATATTGTGAAGGAGCATAGCAGTATGTCAGCGGAACAGGCGGCACTGGCAGGTACGGCTGTCCTCGTTGAAAAAACTTCACAAGCGATTGAAAACTATGAATCAAATCCAGTAAATATTCCGGTAAGAGGATTACATGAGCTAGCAGAAGGAAGAAAAATATCGGAGTTAATTGAGAAGAAGAAAAATGATTACATCAGCAGTGGTTACGATGAGTCAGATGCCTATATTAAAGCGGTAAATAATGTATTGACCAAAGGGAGACTCGATTGGAACGGGTTTTTAAAGAAAGAATTAAGAGATGAGCTTTCAGATTCAGCGAGTGGAGCAGAGTATTTGATTCGGCCAACCATCTTAGAAGTAATCGAAAAAAATAGTGCTAGAGAAGAGGATACAGAAGTATCTTTTTCATCGGATAAATGGCGTGTAGAAGTCAAATCAACAGTAAGGTTTGAATCTGTTTCTGATAACAGAATCATTTCAACATTTATTGAGGATATCCCGCAGAGAGGATATGGACCAAAGCTTGCATATATAGAACATGTGTATTCAGGAACAATTAACTATCCGGAAATCCCAGAGAATCCCCCGGAAGATACAGAGTAAGTAAAAATGTATTTAGTATTGCCTATTAATAGAAAAAACCACTTCCTAGTATGGTTAGGAAGTGGTTTTTGAGTTGTCTATCGTCTTGATTTTCTTAATAAAATAGTAATGCTTGTAGAGGGCTGTTCCCACTAATAGGATTTGTACGAAAAGGATGTCCACATAAAATACTGAAAATAGGATGAAGGCATCAGCAATCAAGTTGATACGAATTTTCTCTTTACGTGTGAGTCCTTTTTTCTGGAGGAACCTTACCACATATTTTTCATAAAGTGGTGTACTCTTGAACCAATTTTCGATCCTTTTAGAGCTTTTGGCAAAGCAATAAGAGGCAAATAGCAAAAATGGAAGGCCAGGCAGTACAGGGAGGATGATCCCTGAAATACCAATCCCTAAGGAGATAAATCCAATAAGGAAAAATAGAATGCTTTTTATATTTTTAATGGTAATCACCTTACTTTACCGGAAGATATACTATAAGCTATAACATAAATAGTGGTATATCTCCATAGATCTATCTCCTTTTTTCACAAAAAGGTTCATAACACCATTTAGCCTAATATGCGTTTTTCCCCGTCAATTTCTTTAATAGGGGCAATATTTTGGGTGAATTCAAGCGTCCCCATGTACGTTCCCTTCTCATCTCTTACCGCAAAGTATCGGATATAAACATATTTATCTTTGAACTTTATCCAAAAGTCTTCACTATCTTTTTTCCCTGATTTAAAGTCCTGTAAAATCTCTTCAACCATATGAACACTTTTCGGAGGATGGCAATTTTGAACAGTTCGGCCAATGACGGCTTTGGTTCTAACAAAAATACGTTCTTTTCCATGTGAGAAGTATCGTACCACATCGTCCTGGTCGATAAAGGTGATATCTACAGGTAAATGGTTTAGCATGAGTTCCAGTTGTTCAATAGATAAGAAGCCTGTTTCCATACGGATGAAGCCTTCTGACATAGCTGTGCTGGTTAGTGCTTTTCTTTCTGGTTTCCACTCGACAGCAGGACTTGTTAAACAATAGCCGATTTCATCACTTTCGTGGGCGATCTTAATCCATTCATCCTCTGTTAGATGCTGAAGTGCCATAGGGAATAGTATATTTTCTTCTTTAAATATCATCTCAGATACTTCGCGGATAACGAATTCAATGCTATTGACGGCTGTTTGATGATCATGATTTGTATAGTTGGTTAAGACTTGTTTAGCCGTTTTTATTGCTTCTCGAATTCGATCATCAACTCCCCACATCACTTTTGTTGGACCGAAAATACCGTATTTCTCTAAGAAAGGAAATAACAAATTCTCCTTACGACTGTAATGTTTATCAATATCGAGTAACAGGTTTAAGTCTTCAATTAATTTAAATATGTTATCACTGCTGTCCTCTGCTTTAAAACGGTCAAAGTGTAATTGTATTTTGAAGTTCACTAGCATATCAATTTCTTTATTTTCTAGCTTAAATGTATGAACAGGGTGTCCAGGTTGATCTTCTGGTTTTTGGCTGCGATGGATTTCTTCAATGGAACCTTTAAATATCGCAGTATGAACAGAACATAGGCGCTGAACTTCTTCAACTGGAATTCCCTCTTCTTCCATAAGAGCCTGTTCAAGTTGGGAAATTTCCTCGATAGAGATGGTACCTACGGCTTTTTCGAATTCATCCCTAACTTCCTCAACACTTCGCCCCATGTGCAAATCTTTAATAATTGCTTTTAACATTTCTTGGCGCTCTGTTTTATTTAACTGTACTTGTTCACGATTATTTATGATCTCGCTCATTGATAACCCCTCCGTTACTTGATTAATTCAAAACCATGATTTTCAAATGTATGGATGACAGTTTCTAATGGAATATCTTTCACTCGGCAGCCTTTAGGTATGGTCATTACACGGCCAACGGTTTGAAGCATGGTGGGTTTTGAGATGTTTTCAAAACCTAGACTCTCCATGATTGATATCACTTCTGGATATTGAGTACATATTTCATAAAGGGATTGATTTAAATTAATGGTTTTTGACATTTCCATCACCCCATAACTTAGTGCTTTATGTGGTTAATGTATCATATCTGTCTTGAAACCAATGTGATGTGCATCACAAATGAAAATGTTTCTCATCTATGAGCAAATAGCACTAGGTATATGTTGGTAAACTCTCTATTATTTCAATTAAATTACGATATAATGAATATATTACTAGGGCTATATTAGGGGGATTTTTATGAAAAGGAAGGCCAAGTCGTTAAAAAATACATTTATGTTCATGCTTTTTACTATGATCATAGGAATTTTTATTATAAACGCTGCCATGATTTACTTTAGTTCTCAGCAGTCCATTGATAAAACGCTCAAAACGAATGGGATCATCCATGCTGAAAGGGTAGCGAAGGCAATTGATGCGGATGATTATGCAAGTTTTCTATCAGATCCAGTAGAAAATGAAACTTATAGTAATCTTCAAGAAGAACTTAATGATTACAGAGTAAAGATGGGGGCCATGTACGTTTACACCTTGGCAATAGAAGAGGATCAGTCGCTAAAAATTATGATTGATGGTTTACCAAAGGGTGAGGCGGTTCCAATTGGAGAACCAACAACAGCAACGAAATATGATGATGTAAAAGAGGCTGTGGATGGTGATGTTAGTAGCACAGATATTGTAAATGACTCAGAATTTGGAGAATATATGTCTGCTTTTGCTCCTATTAAAAACAAGGATGGAGAGGTTCTAGGGATAGTGGGTGTTGATATGGAAGCTACCCAAGTTCATGCCATTACTGACTCCGTAATTAAAGAGTCTATTCCTATTCAACTTGGGGTATCTCTTGTGATCCTGCTGAGCATTCTAGGAGTGGTTTATTTCTATTTAGGAAAAAAGCTTCGTCCTTTATCCATTCTCACAGCTGTATCCAAAGATATTACACAAGGGAATCTTATGCATGCTAAAGAAACGCTAAATACACTCACTTTTAAATCAAAGGATGAAATTAGTAGATTACATAAATCAATGGCAGAAATGAGTAAGATTCTGGAGAAGATGGCTCAAGATATGCAAGGAACCTCACTGACAATCAATAGGAAAAGTGAGGAGTTAAACGTTGCCTCTACTGAATTACTAGAAGGTTCTAGCCAAATTGCCTTAACGATGGAGGAAATGGCAACTGGAGCAGAGACCCAAGCAACTTTATCTACAGAACTTGCAGAGAATATGAGGCAATTTTCAGGATTAATTGAAGAGGCAGATTCAAAAGGAAAAGAATTGACTATATTGAATGATGAAGTGACTCAATATACGGAATCAGGTTACCAATTAATGCAGCAGTCGGTCACCGGTATGAGTGATATCCATAAGGTAGTCACTCGGTCAGTAACGGAGGTAAGGGACTTAGCTGAACAAACTAGACAAGTTTCCTCCTTAGTAACTCTGATACGTTCTATTGCAGACCAAACCAATCTGTTGGCACTAAATGCAGCGATTGAAGCGGCAAGAGCAGGAGAGCAAGGAAAAGGGTTTGCGGTTGTTGCTTCAGAGGTTAGAAAACTAGCTGAGGAAGTATCAAAGTCAGTGGACGAAATTCAAGAGATTGTTGGAAAAGTGGACAATAATTCTAGAATAGTGGTTGATACCCTTGAAGAAGGACTACAAGTGGTAACAACTGGCCAAGAGAATGTAAAAGATACAGGTCACACGTTTAAAGAGATTTCACAGCTAATTGAAGGAATGAACAAAAAAATTACCGACTTAAGTCAGCAGTTGAATATGGTTGTTACGAAACAGGACAGCATGAATAAGTCGATTGAAGAAATTGCCGCAATTGCAGAAGAAAATGCAGCCGGTATTGAAGAAGTATCAGCATCCTCTCAGCAGATGACTGGGTCGACAGAAGAGATGAACCAATGGATTAAGGAACTTAACTCCGCCTCAATAGAGCTTAAAGAGGAAAGTGAACGGTTTAAGATATAACTACTCTTTAAGAAATAGAAAGTCTTAACTCAAATGGGTTAAGACTTTTTTTCTAAAATTTCCCTACTTTTTCACTATATTACATATATTGGTAATGTGTTAGAATGGTATTAATTTTTGAGTTTAGGGGTTGGGAAATAATGGCTAGATATTGGGTGTTGCTTTTTACAATGCTAACATTACTAATTATTAGTGGTTGTGGAAGCGATAAGAAAGAGACAATTGCTGATGAAAATGTAAGTGCATCTAAGGAGAATTCTAAAGAGGGTGACAAAGTAGAATCTCAGGAAGAAGCAGAGGAAGCAACGGCGACTGGAAGCGTTGGTGATTTTACAGAATTAATCACTTATATGGAAAAAGAAACAGAAGGAACAGCAAAAATACTTTATGAAAATAAAGAACAACAAGTGCATGAAATGGATGGTGTTAAGGTATCTTTAGATGCCTATACACTTCTTGAACTTACTGATTTCCATACTGATTTCAGTATTCCTTTCAATGATCAGACAGATGGTGGGGTCATTATTGCACAATATACAGTGACAAACGAGCTGGATAAGGATGTTTATTACATGCCTTCCTTTTATCTATCATTCACTGGAGCACAGAAAGCGTATGATAATATAAGAGACCTGTTACCCCTTGAAGAACAGCTAGTTGAAAAACTTTCACCATCAAACGATTATTTACTTAAAGCGGGTGAATCTGTAACGGGTTATTATACATATCCATTTGGTAAAGATCATTTGGAAACAGTGTTAAACTTATCTACTGCTTCAGTAGAAGTTCCTGCAGCTCAAGCTGTAAAAGGTGAATTTAGTTCCCAAATTGGGAAGGATGGTCAATTTACTTTAAGCTTAAATAAATCGGGTGCTGAAAAAGTCGAGGCTAATAAGGCATTTTATAACGATAAGGTTACAAGTGCTAATATGGGTGAAAAGAAGCTACTGAAGGAAGCGCAAGATATCAGTACAAGTGAGCAATTAGGAGATGTAACCGTTACATTGGACGGATATCAGTTTACAGAATTCACTCCAAATGAGGTAGAAGCTCCACGATTTGTTGATTTTAAGAATGGAATTGTGCTACTGACAGTAAAGTTCAATTTAGACAATAAAGGTTCTGATTCTATCGGATTGTCATCCATGTCCTCAAAGCTGACTGTTAACGATGGTAGTCAATATATGTTTGGGGAAGGAATGCTACTAGATTACGGCTATGATGATTTGATTGAAGCTGGTAAATCTGGTGAGTTGCTACAAATATTCATACTGGATAAGGAACAGTATGAGAAGATTTGGAAGAATAAATCCTTTGAAGTGGAAATTGGGCCAATTCTAAATAAAGAGGCAAAGGATATTTCTAAAGGGAAGAAAGCTGTTTTTGAACTATAGTCCTAGTTCCTGTAATGTACAGTATCACGAAAAGCAGAATCAAACGTAGCAATAGTTAATTTTATTTACTTAAATTGTACTTATATGAAAAAATCACAGTGTTTATTGACCTGTGATTTTTTTAGTTGCAGGAAAAAAATGTGTATTTTTTCCTATCTGATATGGTATAACCAAAATATTGATGTTGTTAATAGGGTTATCGTCTTCGTACTACCATCGAACTTCAACATTTTTTACTAACGATAGTTTATTGGTTTGTGAATTTACTTATTTGCTCCACAAAGGAAAAGAGGAAAAACAAGTGAAAATTGGTTTGAAGGATGTTAGAAAAAGCTACAAAAATGATAGCAATACAATTGAAGTATTAAAAGGAATCACCTTAAACATTGAAGAAGGAGAGTTTATCTCAATTGTAGGAAAGTCCGGGAGTGGCAAGAGCTCCCTTATTAATATGATAACTGGTATAGATGAACCTAGCTCTGGAGAGATCTGGATTAATGAAGTAGGACTACATAAGATGAATCGTAGAAAGATATCTAGATGGAGAGGTTTACATATTGGTGTTGTGTTTCAGTTTTTTAAATTAATTCCTTCCTTGACGGTAATAGAAAACATTTTCCTCCCAATGGATTTTTGTAACAAGTATGAGAAGCGTGAGAGAAAACATGTTGCTAGAGAACTATTAAAAGTGGTTGAATTATCCGATTGTGAAAACAAGCTACCGTCCCAATTAAGTGGAGGCCAGCAGCAAAGAGTGGCCATTGCACGAGCATTAGCCAATGATCCCGCTTTAATTGTGGCAGATGAACCAACAGGAAGTCTTGATAGCCAAACAGCAAACACGATTTTTAATCTCTTTAGAAAACTAGTTGCTGATGGCAAGACGGTTGTGATGGTAACTCATGATGAAGAATTAGCGTACCTAGCCGATCGGGTGGTTCATATTAAAGATGGAGAAATTGTGAATATCCAAGTTCCAGATTCTCGGAGCAGTTTAACATGAGTATCCAATTTAAAAAGATACTGAGAGACCTCCTTTCAAGCAAGGGTAAGAGTTTCATTGTCATTCTTTCTGTCCTAACGGGCATTGTCGGAACAGGGGTTATCGGTCATACCGGATACATATTAGATAAAGGAATGAAGGATAGTCTTGAAACCTTCCAACCAGCGAGTGGAACGATTGCCTTTCAACAGTTTGATGAGAGTTTTGTCGAAAAAGTAAAAGACATAAGTGGCGTTCAAACAGCTGAAGCAAGGATCACCTTTGATTCAGAAATATACATGGCTCAGGAGAAGGAATGGAAAAGGACCAAGTTATTTGTTATCGACAAAGATGATCCCAATACACTCGATGTTATCCTGTATAAGGAAAGCGAAGCTCCCAAAGAAGGTGAAATCCTACTAGAACGTTTATCCTTTCCATTTCTACAAGTGAAACTGGAAGATCAGGTGTTACTGAAGTCAAATCAAGAGGTAGAAACAAGTGTAAAGATAACAGGAAGCGTTCATCATGGCGGATTAGAGGCAACACCCATTTCTAGTGTCGCCTATGGTTATGTCTCAAAAGAAACAGCTGCAGATTTAGGGATGAGTACAGAAACGAACCTTTTACTATATAAGACAGAATCGAAGGAAAAAGAGACGGTCGAAAAGATTGAAAGTAAGATTAGAGATTTGGCTCATGCAGAAGGCTACACCTATATATCCTCAACCATCCATAATAATAAACATTGGGGATATGACATCGTTAATTCTATGGAGAATATTTTAATATCCTTAGGACTTCTGACTATCTTATTAAGTACTTGTTTAATAATTAATACCATACTATCAATTATTAAAAGCCAAATTCCTCAAATTGGAATTATGAAGGTCATTGGAGCAAGTGGGTCTCAGCTTCAGTGGTTGTATTTATGTTATATCATTGTTTATAGTTTGATAGCCCTTTTGTTAGGAATCCCCATTAGTTTGTATCTCGCTAAAGTATTAAGTTCCTACTCGTACGTTTTATTGAGCTTTACTACAAAAGAAGTCACGTACTCCGTGAACACATTGCTTATTCAAATCGGTATTGGGTTGGGTTTACCGATTATTTCAGGCCTAATACCTGTTATGAATGGTGTGAGGATTAGTATATATGATGCTCTTAATAAAGGTAGCAGGCAAAGTACCAAAGGTTTTCCTACTTGGTTGTTAAATATCCCGTGGGTATCGCGCCCTTTTCTATTTATTATAAGAGATACCCTACAAAGAAAATTCCGCTTCTTCTTAACAGTTGTGACATTAAGTATTGGTGGAGCAATCGTAATATCTGTACTAACAGTTTACCAATCCCTACTTCATACGGTAGATGAATCATTAAAATATGAGAAATATGATTTACAGGTGATTGTTAGTGGGACAAGCGACAAAAAACAGCTGGAGGATGTATCAACTACGGATAACGTTCAAGGTGTTGAGATATGGAATCTTACAAGTGGATCCTTTGTTAACGGTACTGTACGAAGCGGATATTTATCGATTGTGCAACCTCCGATTTCTACCTCCTTTATGGAGCCGAAAATCATTGAAGGAAGATGGTTGAAAGATAATCAAAGCAATGAGATTGTCCTAGATTCCTATTTTTTAAGAAGCTATCCATCCATAAGAGTTGGAGATTATGTAACCATAGAGATAAATGGAGAAAGAGTTAGGTATAAAGTAGTTGGGAAGTTTAGAAAAGTTTCGGGTGCCGTGGTTCAGTATGTTAATAACTTGGGTCCTGGGTACACACCTGTGACGTCTTCTTTTATGGTGAACATAAAGGCACAAGAACATAGTGTTGCTGAACAGAACCGTTTAAAGGAGAAAATGAAGGGCGTCTATCACGATAATAATATACCTATCAGAACATCTCATACGTTTACTGAAATAAAAGAAATGCAAGAGGCACGAGTAAATATTGTGACGGTTTTCCTCATAGGAATGGCCATCATCCTTGTTGTAGTAGCCGTGTTAGGGCTGAACGGAACACTCAGTCTTAATGTTTCGGAGCGAAGTAAGTCCATTGCTATTATGAAGCTAATAGGCGGAGGCGATATGACTCTTTGGAGAATGATTATGGTGGAGAGCTTATTGATTGGGTTGATCTGCTTCTTTATAAGTATTATTCTGGCCTATCCATTTAGTAAACTACTGTGTAATAAGGTAGGACAATCTTTATTTCTATCTGATTTAGATTTTTCATTTTCTATGCTAGGGATACTCATTTGGTTCCTATTTGTAATTGTTTTATCGTTGGTAGCAAGCTTTATCCCCGCATACAAGGCCACAAAAATATCTATTAGCAAGGCTTTGGCCTATGAATAGTAAAAATCCTCACTTCCTATTGAAGTGAGGATTTCTTTCGAATCTATAATACAAACTTATTCATTAATTGCTTTAAGTCATTAGCTAAATCATTTAAGCGAGTCGCACTGTTTGCGATTTCCTCCATAGAACCACTTGACTGTTCAACAGAAGCAGCTGTTTCTTCAATTCCTGCTGCAGCTTCTTCTGAGACAGAGGCAATTTCAGAAATGGATTTGTTTATACCATCACTGTTCGTAGCGATTGTGCCAAGAGTCCGTGAAATAAACTGAACTCCATTCGCCATTTCTGTAAGGGAACGTTCAATTTCCTCAAATGTATGACCGGTCGTAACAATTTGATTTTTACCACTTTCTACTTCTTTATATCCACCTTGTAGAGAAGAGGTTACTAGTTTTGTTTCATTTTGGATATTGTTAACGATTTGTGTAATGTCAGTTACAGACAAGGAAACTTGTTCGGCTAATTTTCTTACTTCATCGGCAACAACTGCAAAGCCTTTTCCGTGTTCACCAGCACGAGCTGCTTCAATCGCTGCGTTTAAGGCTAATAGATTGGTCTGTTCAGCAATGGCTTTAATGACGCCTACTAACTTTGAAATTTCTTGTGATTGGTCATCTAGCCCCTTAACTTTTTCTACAGCTTCTTTTACGATCTGGTCAATGATGCTCATTTGGTTAATGGATGAAGTCATTAATTTACTACCATCTTTAGTTAAACCAAGTACTTTCTGTGAAGAGTCATAGACGATTTCACCACTTTGATTTGCGTTTTTCACTTCGGTTGTGAATGCACCCATTGAACTGGAAAGGTCACTCGTGATGTTTACTTGTGTTTCTGATCCCGATGCTAGCTCCTGCATAGTAACAGCAATTTGATTACCGCCTTCCTTAACCTCAAATGATGTCTGGGTTAAGTTACTACTTTGGTGTGATAGAGCTTCTGATACTGCACTGATATTATTAAGCATCTCTTTCAGGCTGTCATTTACTCGGTTAGATGAATCTAACAACATTCCAATCTCATCCTGTGATTTTATCTCTAGTGGTTCATTACTCAAATCACCATTTGCGAGTAAGTCCATTCGCTCTTTTAACATCGTAATAGGCTTAGCAATATTTCTTGGAATGACAATCGAGAATATAATAATGATTATTAATAATAAAAGTCCAAACATCATCGAAATAAAAGAGGTGGTTTCCGCTTGCTTTAAAGCATTTATCCCATTCTCTTTACTTTCTTCTCCTCTGGCTAAAGCTAGAGTCGTCATTTGCTCAACAACTTTCATTAGCTTTGGCTCTATTTCACTCGTGAGTATGAGCTTTGCTTCATCAACATTTCCTTCTTCATAGGCTGGAAAGTATTTCTCCTCAACTATTTTATAGATAGTCGCTGTTTGTTCAGATACTTCTTTAAAAGCTGGGTCCTCGGATTTTTCCAATAATTCTTTCTGGATGGACAAGCTAGGTTCTTTTAGCCCAAAGTAGATTTGTTTATATTTTTCTTCTCCAGTTAATAAGTATCCTCGAAGCTCACTTTGTTGTTGTGTTAGAATTCCTAGCAAACTAAAATCAGAAGCCATTAACGGAATATCTTCTGCAGAAAGCTCTCTTGTATGGTCCTCCATTTTGTTTATTGAGTTTATTAAATAAAACCCAAACCCAAATACAAGAATGGTAATTAGTAAAAAGACAGACATTAATTTCGTTTTAATGCTCTTAAACTTAAATAAGTTTTTCATAGAAATACTCCATTCATATAATTTTTACGCTTTCTACTTATATCGACAAATTTCGAGAATTTTTTAAGTGGTTTTTGAAAACGCTTTTAACAAAAGCTCCTCCTGTTATGAATAAAGGGTTCCCTTTTGAGGTGCTTTTCTTAAAATACGTGCCGAAGTGACTCACAGTCGTATTGGCATCGTTAATGGTATATAAAAATTAAAACTTGCCTTGATTGGCGAGTTTCTTTATTAGGAATACAAAGACCATATTTATAAAAAACCTCACTTACTTGTGATACGGTTCACCATTATGGACCAAAATGAGGTTCTTTTGGATTTTTGCGATAAAAAGATGTTTTGTCCTTAATCGTGTAACCAGCAAAAGTAAAATAAGCGGAGATTTTTCCGTTAGATGAAGAATGTAGCTCGTTTCGGGGGAAATAAGGGGAGGTTTTCCGCTTATGCAAAGCAAAATCTCCCCTTTTCGAATTTTTTGAGCAAATAGGCGGAATTTATCCGTCTATTTAAGCTTTTTTTAATCTTGATTACTAAGTAAACGGAATTTCTCCGTCTATTTATCAACTCGGGTGCATTGCAATTCCAAAGTTAATGGAATTCAGTAGAAACCTTGATAAATAAAGAAATGACGTATGCCAATACGTCATTTCTTGTGTCTTTTAATAAGAAAGCACTCGAAAACAGAACCCTTTATATTATGAAAGGGGAGCTCTTGTTTCTGTTTGAGGTGCTTTTCGTTTATATACCTGGTATAGAACTAGGGTAAAAAGTGAAAGGATGGCACCAGACACATATGGAAGTGGAAGAGAAACTGAGAATAGCCATCCTCCGAGTGGTGGACCAATGATACGACCTAGTGAATCAAAAGATGAGAGTAAACCGGTAGTACTCCCGTGTCCAGCACTTGATGTCTTTGTTAGTAAGGATGAGACACTAGGTCTAATAAATCCATTCCCAATACCAAAAACAGTTAAATAAATTGCTGCGGTTACAAAGTTATCAATGAGTAAAATTAATGAAAACCCAATGGCAGAGATCAAAATTCCGAGCTGAATAACAGCTCCTTCTCCCCATTTTTTTGTCAGCCTTCCTACTAGTCCGCCCTGAACGATGGCACCAGCAAGTCCCATAATCATAAATACGTAACCAAGCTGAGCTGACTCAAGCCCTGCTTTTTCAGAAGCAAAGTATGCGAATGTTGCTTCCAAGCCCGCTAAGGATAATGTAACAAACCATTGTAGGATATACAAAATGGATGTCGGCCCTTTAAAGGCTGAAAAGATGGAAAATTTCTTTTTATGTAGGTTCTCTTTACGCTGTTCATTTGATAGTGACTCTTTTAATACGAACAAAACAAGTAAGAAGGTAAGTACAGATGATGCACCGGCAATAAAGAAAGGAGTGTGTAAGCTTTCTTTTGAGAAGATACCACCAATGGCTGGTCCAAAAATAAAGCCCAGTCCTACGGAGGCTCCGATAATTCCCATGCCTTTACTCCGGTTCTCATGTGAAGTGATATCTGCCACATAAGCCATCACTGTCGGCATATTGGCCGCTGATAAAGCTCCCCCAATAATTCTTGCTACAAATAGCATCCATAAAGAGGAGGACATGCCCATTAAAAAGAAGGAGAGAGCCAGTCCAAATATTCCAATCATTATGACTGGTTTTCGACCAATTTTATCGGAAATTCTTCCCCAAAAAGGTGCAAAGAATAACTGCATAAGGGAGTAAACCGCCATTAATAAACCTAGCTGAGTAGGAGATGCTCCTAACTCTTCGGCGTAAAACGGCATAACAGGGATAATAATTCCAAATCCCACCATGACTAAAAACATAACTGCAAATAAAATAGGCAACGCTTTCTTAACTTCCAAAATTAATACACTCCAGTAGGTTTCATTTGTTTCTTTCTTTTTTTATTATAACTCTAAGATTGCGGGTGATAAAAGTCTTAACCGTATCGTTGGATACACTTAGGGGTTTTATACTATGTGTGATTTCATTCGACAAATTCCCCGGACACATACAGGGGGAATTATTAACTTTTTTATAAAATAAAGATTTTTACCTAATGAGCGGTTTTTTATTTTGAAAAAAAGGATAAAAACCTCATCACGATCATGAAGATACTAGTTCTTTATTCTTTTAAAAGTCTTGAAGTTGAGACTTTATTAGTTTAATAGTACTAGACAAAAATCGACAAGTTGCTATGGGTCATTTGACGGAGGTTTCACTACATGATACTAAATAATATAGAAAAAATAATTCTAATAAAAGGAAAATATGAAGGAGCGGTTTATCTTTGAAAGTGTTTAAGCGATTCCTCCTATTACTAGTCCTTATAAGTTTTGCCGTTGCTTGCTCAAATAAGGAAGCTATTACGACTAGTAAGGAAAAAGAAAAGGAAGTCGTTAAATCAGTGACGTATCCAGAACAGCCTACCCTAGCTGTAGAGATGATTCAGCAAAAGGCTGGTATCCACTCGGAGGATCTATATGCATCTCTAGAGGGTTCTAACGTTGATTCTGAACTTCCAATGGGTTCTGCCATAGAGGATTTAGTGGTAAAGGATTTGGAGCCAAAAGAAATTTATAATGGGTTGATTCATTATTTAGGAGCGGATTATTCACTAGTTTTTGAGTCCTTGAAAAACTTTACTCCTGACTACGGGGCATATGATTTATCAAAGGAACAGCCATCCTTTAAAAACATAGCCATTCATCTTGACTCAAGTGGAAGTATGAATGCTCAAGTTTCCGGTGGAGTGAAGATGGACTTAGCCAAACAAGCCATTGCTACATATGCCTCTGGACTACCTGCTTCAAGTATAGTTTCTCTAAGAGTATACGGACACCAGGGGACAGGGAGTGACAATGACAAGGCAAAATCATGTTCGAGCACGGAAATCATGTACGATGCCCATACCTATGAGCAGGTTAGCTTTGAACAGGCACTAACAAAGTTTAAGCCAAGTGGATGGACACCGCTAGCAGCATCCATTGCAGCTGCTTATGAGGATTTAAAGAGTTCGGCTGATGATAAGTCTGAAAACATTCTATTTGTTGTGAGTGATGGGATAGAGACGTGTGATGGAAACCCAATCGAGGAGGCTAGAAAACTAGCAAACTCAGATTTAATGGTTAGTGTGAATATTATCGGTTTTGATGTGGATGATGCGGGGCAGAAGCAGTTAAAAGAAACGGCATTAGCTGGAAATGGAACGTATTATACCGTTAACTCGAATGTGGAATTGAACGATACGATTCAAGAGTTGCTACAAGATGCAAGGGCCACCTATGAACGGAACTTTGAAATAGCAAAGGTTGGCTACAAGATAAATATGAAAAAAGTAGAAATTGGTCAAGGAATAGAAGATCTTGGCGCTAGCTTTATGGACGTTACTGATTCAGAAAGAGATGTCTTATTTGAGGCTGTATCTCGACTAGAGGACCAAGAGGAAATTACCTCAGAAATGGGAGAAGAACTCCGAACAATCATAGATGATAGACATATAGCTATCAGAGAGTACATCAACCAGCTAGAAGATGAAGCAAGGGAAAAGAATAACACGAAGCATCAGGAAGTGATTTCTAGTCTGAAGTGATTAAATCTACCAACAAAGAAGATACAACTCCTTTGAGAGTCTCTATGCTTTAGGAAGTTTTTCTATAGTATAGAGCCCTTTTTTTAAATAGGGCTATTATTTAAAAATGTATATGAACCCCTTTAGAAAGGTAATATCTTATGAATAAGAAAAAATTCTCAAGGATTACAAATCTCTATCAATTTATCGTTGTAGTTACATTTATTATCTATGCCTATAATGTACAGGAAAACTGGAGAATTGATGTTTCAGCAGAAAAGTATACATTGTTTGTCTTTGTTATTCTTATGTTAATCGGTGGAGCGTTATCATCTATTGAGCTCAAGGCAACAACTAATAAGGAAAAAACAATATTCAAGAAAGCGATTTATTGGGGAGTAGTATTTGCTTTTGGATTCTTTGTGTGGAAATTGGTAGTAGATATGTTTTAGAAGAGCAACACACAGATAGGAGCCTTTATGTGGATATTAAGAAGTTCTCTGTACTTACCAACTTATATCTTGCGATCGTTGTAATAGCCTTTGGTTGTCAAGTTTAGGGATAAACTTAATGGATTGAATCGAAGGCTATTTTTTCTTTAATTCTTGAGGCTTTCTCTATAGAAATACTTATCTTCACACTAAGGTTATAACAAATAAATGGATATAGTTCCTAGGAGAAAACATGAAATGAAAATTAAGAAATTCTCAAAGCTAACAAATATTTATCAGTTAATTGTTATTCTAGCCTTTGTTGTATACAACTATTTTAAGCTAGAAAATGGAACTCTTAATATGGAAGAGGAAAAATATAATATATTGACATTTGGCATTCTCATTCTCTTTGGGGCATCCCTTACTGGAAAGAAGATACTAGCTGAAAATAGAAAAGAAAAATATATCTCTATGAAAGCTATATATGGAGGTCTAGGGATGACGGTGATATTCGTGTTATGGAGAGTTATTATAGGGATATTTTAACTAACAGGAAAAGTAAGTTGGTTATTTCTGAGGTGGATAAAATGGAAACAAAAAAATTTAAAAAATTAACCAATATATATTTAGTCATCTTAGTTATAGCAATAATTTTTTATTTTTATTTTAAACTGGAAAATGGGACGATTAATGTAGCAGAAGAAAGAACTAACCTAATTATTATGATGATTTTAGTTCTATTTGGTACTGTAATGGTTGGAATAGGAATGGCAGCAATAAAAAAGAATGAAAAATACATTGCAAGAAAATCAGTATATGGGGGAATTTCAATTACAATTATTTTTGTATTATGGAGATTAGCTATTAACTTCTTTTAATATTCCTCACATGGAGACTGGTGTTAGGGGTATATATTATTTTATAGAACAATATCCTTTAAAGGTATCACCCAATAGTTTAAATTAAGGAATGGTGTATAGATGGAAATAGAGAAATACTCAAGATTTAAAAATTTGTACTTAGTTTCACTTGTAGTAGGATTAGGAATCTACTTCTATTTCAAAGTGGAAAATAACACCTTAAATATGCAGGAAGAAAAATATAACCTAATGATAATAATATTGTTCTTATTAATAGGGACCGTAATCGTAGGAACTGAAATGGCAGCTAGGCAAAAAGATGAAAAGTATGTATCAAAACGCTCGATTTATGGTGGAATATCTATTGCAACGGTATTTATTATTTTTCGCCTATTAATGAGTATTAATTAAAATAAGGATTTGAAAATAAGTGAAAAGGAAGACTCTCTCTCGAATCACAAATTTATATTTTTTACTGGTTGCTGGTGCTTTTGCTTTATATGTCTATAAAGTACAAGAAAACGGTGTTATTGATACTCAATCGCAGAAGGGCAATTTACTATGGTTTGTTATACTTTTTCTCGTTTCACTAGTACTATCAGGGATTATGATGTCTAGTACGAAGGAAAACCGGGACATAATCAACTTTAAGGCTATTCTTGGGGGGGATCTTAATAGCATCTTTCTTCCTTGTATGGCGGGTAGCAATGGCAATTTTATAATTGTGTTGGATTTATCTAAATAGACTTAAGTTAATGCGACGTATTAAAGCGTCGCATTTTTTGTGTGAGCAAAGATACGTGTCAAAGGTCACCTTTTTAGTAAATATCTTACATGAAGGGAGATTGGGCATGGGTATTTGTTCTGATTATAGAACGAAAGATTAATAGTATAATAGTAGTGTGAATTTGAAAAAGAAGTGTTTGCTTATGTAAATATTGTTAGTTCCTTGTATAAATACAGTTAAGGTTTCGTTAAAAAGAACGATATGTGAAATGAAAATGGTAAGTTGATAGTAATACCTCAAGTACTTCCTTCCAAGAGAAAGGAGGAATATTGAATTGGTTGGTTTGGTTAGTTGGGAGTACTTTTTTGGGTAAACTATAAAAGAGATTTAGAGGAGGAACACACTTGAAGAGGCTTAGGAAACAGCTTTTTGCAGTAACAACAATGTTTGTCATGTTAATTAGTATGGTTCTCCCATATCGGGCTCAGGCAGCTGAACCGATTACGGTTGCGGAGGCGATTGCTAATAATACGGGGACGGCTACTGTTGTTGGGTATATTGTAGGTTATACAACAAGTGGCAGTGGTGGAAAAGCTACATATGATTTTGAAGCCCCTTTTAAAGATGATTTGAATTTTGCTATTGCAGATAGCCCTGATGAGAGAGATGCTACAAAGATATTGCCAGTACAGCTTACATCGTCGTATCGTCCAACATTTGGATTGCTAACTAATCCTTCAATTGTTGGGGAAAAGGTAGTTATCACTGGTTCATTGGAGTTATACTTCTCAGTTCCAGGTTTAAAGTCACCTTCAGCCATGTCATTTGACGGCACAACCCCACCTCCAGATGAAGAAGAGCCTGTGACAGGCGAAACAGGCTTGAAAATTCACGACATTCAAGGTCAATCTCATACTTCACCATATAAAGATAAAAGTGTAGTAGATGTACCTGGCGTAGTAACTTACGTTGTAGATACTGCCAACTTCTATATTCAGGATCCAAATCCAGATGACAATCCAAATACAGCAGAAGGATTACTAGTCTACAAGCCATCACATGGTGTTGCTGTGGGCGATAGTGTTACGGTTTCTGGACTTGTAAAAGAATGGGTTCTGGATGGTTATGCAGAAAAGCTACAGACAGATTTAGCGATGACCGAAATTAACGCTCAATCAGGAAAGATTACGAAAGTTTCTAGTGGTAATGAACTTCCTGCTCCGATCGTCATCGGAAATGACGCAATTCCACCAACATCTGTCATTGATAACGATCAGTTTGGAACATTTGATCCAGCTGAAGATGGCATTGATTTTTACGAGAGCCTTGAAGGAATGCTCGTTTCTATCGAAAACCCAACGGTAACTGGGCCACAGAAATATGGAGAAGTTCCTATCATTACGGGTCAAGTGGAAGGAAAAGCGTATACCAAGGAAGGCATTCCTCTTTTAACAAAAGAGAATCAAAATCCAGAAAAAATGCTTCTTCAGCTTGATGATCGCAGTTATGTGACGAAAGCTGGTGACTCTTTTGATGGAACCGTCACGGGAGTAGTTAGCTATACATTTAGTAACTTTAAGATTCTTACAAAAGCAGCCGATCTACCAGAATTAGTAGAACGTAAAAGATCAAATGAAGTAACAACGATTCAAAAAGCTGAAGACAAATTGACGGTAGCAGCTTATAACATCGAGAACTTCGTAGCAACAGACACAGTGAAGCGTGACAAGCTAGCAAAATCTATGGTGGACAACTTGGGTTCACCAGATATTATCGGCTTAGTCGAGGTGCTTGATGAAAGCGGTGAAACCAATAACGGTGTAGTGAAAGCAGATGCGAACTATAAAGCATTAAGTGATGCGATTGCCAGCTTTGGTGGACCAACTTATGCATGGACAGAAATCGCTCCTGAAAACGGTAAGGATGGTGGAGTTCCTGGTGGAAACATCCGTGTAGGATATCTCTACAATCCTAATCGTGTAACGCTAAACGAAGCACCAAAGGGAGATGCGACAACTGCTGTTGGGTATGAAAATGGTTCTCTAACATTGAACCCGGGTCGTATTGATCCAACCAATTCGGCATTCAATAGTAGCCGTAAGCCATTGGCAGCTGAGTTTACGTTCCAAGGGGAAGAAGTCATTGTCATTAACAATCACTTCAACTCCAAAGGTGGAGATCAACCTTTATTCGGGAAAAATCAACCACCATACCTTGAGAGTGAAGCACAACGTGTAGAAATTGCAACTATCGTTAATCATTTTGTCTCTGACATAAAAGAGAAGAATGAGGATGCTAATGTAGTGGTACTAGGTGACTTAAACGATTTTGAGTTTTCTGCACCACTTGCTGCTTTAAAAGGTGATGATTTAACGAACTTAGTAGAAACGTTACCTGCATCAGAAAGGTACACGTATAACTATCAAGGAAATGCACAAGTGCTAGATCATATTTTAGTAACAAATAATTTAGCTGAAGCAGCAGAGCTTGATATAGTGAACTTTAACTCCCCTTATATGGAAGAGCATGGACGTGCTAGTGACCATGACGCATTAGTGGCTCAATTAGATTTAGCGGTGGAAGAAGGACCGTTCACCTTGTCACTTCTTCATACAAATGATACACATGCGTATGTGGAGCAGTTCCCTCGACTCATTACGGCGGTGAATGAGCTGCGTGCTCAGAAGGAAAATAGCTTATTGCTGAATGCTGGGGATGTGTTCTCAGGAACGCTGTATTTTAGGCAGTATCTAGGTCTAGCTGACTTGTATTTTATGAATCAATTAGGCTTTGATGCCATGACTCTTGGAAATCATGAATTTGATAAAGATTCAGCAACTTTAGCGAACTTTATCAAGCAAGCTGAGTTCCCCATCGTGTCTTCTAACGTGAACATGACAAATGATTCTGAATTAGGACCTTTGTTCAATGATTCAATTGGTGGAACGAATGAACAAGGAGAGATTTTCCCAGCGATTATTAAACAAGTAGACGGGGAAGAGGTAGGTATTTTTGGATTAACAACGGAAGATACCGCATTCCTAGCCAATCCTGGTGACAATGTCGTGTTTGAAGATGCGGTGGAAAAAGCAATTGAAACCGTAGAAATGCTTGAAGCACAAGGTGTAGATAAGATTATTACACTATCGCATTTAGGCTATCAGCCAGATGTTGAGCTAGCTGGTCAAGTCGATGGAATTGACGTAATTGTTGGTGGACATTCTCATACCACGCTAACAGAGCCTGTTGTTATTGAAAAAGAAGAGCCAACTTTAATTGTTCAAGCCAATGAATATTTAAAGTACCTTGGCGTACTGGATGTAACTTTTGATGAAAATGGGGTAATTGCCAATTACGCTGGTGAATTAAAGGCATTAAGTGCTTATGCTGAAGATGCTGCAGCGAAGGCAAAGGTAGAAGAGTATAAATTGCCTTTAACAGAGCTTCAAAAGCAGGTAGTAGGTAGTACATCTGTTGTGTTAAATGGTGTACGTGATGATGTACGTAGTAAGGAAACAAATCTAGGAAACTTAATCACAGATGGAATGGTAGCCAAAGCGAATGAATTCATTCCAACATATATCGCGATGCAAAATGGTGGGGGAATTCGTGCCTCTATTGATCAAGGAGATATCACTCTTGGTGAGGTATTAACTGTATTACCATTCGGAAACAACCTAGTCACTCTTGATCTTACGGGAGAAGAAATTCTTGCTGCCTTAGAGCACAGTGTGAGTGCGCCAGGTGCTGGTGGATTCATGCAAGTGGCCGGTCTGAAATTCAAGTATGACGCCGCTAAGCCAGTTGGTGAGCGAGTATGGTATGTGGAAGCGATGACGGCTAATGGTTACGAAGAGCTGCAGTTGGATAAAACATACCGTGTAGCGACAAACGCCTTTACTGCTGACGGCGGGGATGGATACACGATGTTTAAAACAGCGAAGGATGAAGGCCGAATCGCTGAGTTATACATTGTAGACTTTGAAGTATTTACATCTTATTTAGAAAAACACAACCCTGTTTCACCGGTAGTTGAAGGTAGAATCGTTCAAGAAGTGTCTGATAGTGTGTCACCAGATGCTCCTGTTGTGAACGATGTTACTGATCAATCAACAGAGGTAACTGGCACGACTGAGGCTGGTGCGACCGTTGAAGTGTCTGTCAATGAAACCGTTATTGGAACGGGGACAGCATTAGAAAATGGAAGCTTTAGCATAGGGATTTCTAAGCTAACAGCTGGTACAGAGGTATCAGTAACGGCAACAGATGCTGCTGGCAATGTAAGTGAGGCCACAGTAGTAACTGTTCTAGATGTAACAGCTCCTGAAGCGCCAAAAGTGAATTCTGTCATTCATAATGACACTGTTGTTACTGGAACGACCGAAGCAGGAGCGACGGTTAAAGTGATGATGGGTGAAGATGTACTTGGGATGGTTGTCGCTGATAGCAACGGAAAATTCTCGGTGACAGTATCGAAGCAAAAACATAAGAACGTATTAACCGTAACGGCGACAGATGCTGCAGGAAATGTAAGCAAAGCAACTACCGTTGACGTACTAAAGAAAAACGAGAAGTAATAGAGAAGGCAGGTTGCTCTAGGGCAACCTGCCTTTTGATATGGGATCGCAAATATGTCTAGTGGATCGCAAATAAGTTTTGGTAATCGCAAAAATAAATCTGAAATCGCAAATAAATTTTTAGAATCGCAAAAATAAATCTGGAATCGCAAATAAATCTCTGAAATCGCAAAAATAATTTTAAAATCGCAAATATCCCGAGGATGATCAGAGCAAAACTATAAAAATTTAAGCCACTCTATTAGAAAACGCTCAATTTCCTACTAAAAAAGACCGTTTTCCTTTTCAAAAAGCCCCTTTATCTTCTCAAAACAAAGCTCTCCCGTCTCGCTATAGACCACATTTGCTAAAGGGAAGGATTCCTTAGGTCCGATTGCAACAGCAAACATACCCGCCGCCTTAATAGCTTCGACACCTGCAACGGCATCCTCGACTCCAATACAAGATTCAGGGTCTACACCTAGTAGTTTAGCTGCTGTTAAAAACACTTCAGGGTGCGGCTTTCCGTTTGTAACCGTTTTGGCGTCAACGATTACATCAAAATCAATTTTCAGTCCAAGTGATTCCATAACGGTAAAGGCATTTTTACTCGCTGAAGCAAGCCCCAGCTTTAGTCCGTTCGCTTTAATCGCAATCAGTAATTCCTTGATTCCAGGCAGGATATCAGAAGGGGTGATTTTTGTAATGAGCGACAAATAATGGTCGTTCTTCTTTGAAGCGAGAGCTTCTTTCTCTTCCACTGAAAAATCACCTGAACGTCCGCCAATCTCAAGGATTTTCTCCAGTGATTCCATCCGGGATATCCCTTTTAACAGCTCGTTATCTTCACGGGTAAAGGTAATCCCCATATCATTGGCAAGGGCTTGCCAAGCTAAAAAGTGATACTCAGCGGTGTCGGTAATTACCCCGTCAAGGTCAAAAATAAACGCATCTAATTTCATAAGATCTCTCCCCGTAGAAAAGGGGCAAGGTAATCAATGCCCCTCATGTCTTTATTTTTTAAGTACCACCGTCGTCGTTCCGTTTTCAGGTAACAAAAGTTCCTCGCCATAAAGCTTAAGTGACAATTCTGGTCCTTCTTGTGTAATCGTCACACCATCTTTTGAAACATGGATATTTAAGAAATGGTTACGATACACGATTTTGAAGGAATAGGAAGACCATGATTTTGGTACAAATGGTGCAAAAGAAAGAGTTTCATTTGCAGTTCTCATTCCTGCAAAACCTTGAACAATTGCGAGCCAAGCACCTGTCATACTAGTAATATGAAGGCCGTCCTCTGTGTCATTGTTGTAATTATCTAAATCCAGACGCGCGGTACGATGGTACATCTCGTAAGCCTTTTCCTCTTTTCCAAGCTCTGCCCCTAGAATGGCATGGATGGACGGAGAAAGAGATGATTCATGAACGGTCATTGGCTCATAGAAGTCAAAGTTTCTTTCCTTTTCTTCGTAAGAGTACTCGTGATTTAAGAAGTATAACCCTTGAAGAACGTCCGCTTGTTTGATGAAGCAGCTTCTCAAGATTTTATCCCATGACCATTTTTGATTTAATGGGCGATCCTCTGGTGCCAACTCGTTTACGGTTTTTAAGTCTTTATCAAGGAACGTGTCATGTTGAATGAATACATCTAGTTCTTGATCGTATGGAAGGTACATTTTGTCGATGATATCCTGCCATTTGGCCATTTCATCTTCTGTGATTTGAAGATCTGATACACGCTTTTCATGACCGTTTGCTTGAAGCGCATCAATGACTTCTAACGTATATCGAAGGGTCCATCGAGCAATCGTATTGGTGTACCAGTTGTTATTTACATTATTTTCGTATTCATTTGGACCGGTTACGCCATGCATCATGTAAACATTTTTCTTTTTATTGTAGTGAACACGGTCTGCCCAAAATCTAGAAATACCTGTGAGTACGTCTACGCCATACTCGTTCCAATATGCTTGATCACCAGTGTAATTGACATAATTATAGATGGCGTAGGCAATCGCTCCGTTTCGGTGAATCTCCTCAAAAGTAATTTCCCATTCGTTATGACTCTCAATCCCGTTGAACGTAACCATCGGATAGAGCGCACCCTTTAGACCTTGCTGCTGCGCGTTATGATAAGCACCACCGAGCTGATTATGACGATAAACTAATAGATTGCGAGCTACCTCTGGGTTTGCTGTAGATAAGTAGAGAGGTAGAGCGTATGCTTCTGTATCCCAATACGTGGCACCTCCATATTTTTCTCCTGTAAATCCTTTTGGTCCGATATTCAAACGTGCGTCTTCACCGTAGTAGGTACTGAACAACTGGAACAAATTGAACCGTATGCCTTGCTGAGCCTCATCATCTCCATTAATTTCAACATCAGCAATGCTCCATCGCTTAAGCCAGGCTTCTTTATGTTCTTGGAGAAGGGAATCATAGCCCAATTCATGCGAATGTGTAAGTACTTCATCTGCCTTCGTTACTAACTGTGCCACTTCATAATCTCTATCTGTTGTAACAGCGACATACTTGATTAATGAAACAGGCGTATTCTCAATAGCTTGAACAGAAATGGTGTTTTCTACATATTCTTCACGCTCACCTGTAGAGTGAGACAAGATTTCTCCATTTACTACAAGGCGCATATTAGCTGCTACATGGAAGGTAGGAGTGCCAAAAGGATTATCCTTCGTTTTCATGACTAAATGACCGTTGCTGTTACTAACGCCTCGCTGAACTTCCAACCAGAAATCTTCCTCATAGTTGGAGTCTTCATTTCTCACATCTCCATCTAAGTAAGGAGTGAAAGTGACGTTCCCGGAATAATTTTTCGGGGTAACCTGATACTTGATGACAGCAAGTTCTGGATGGCTAATAGATAGGAAACGAACAACCTCTACATCGGTTTCCTTCCCATTTTGATTGATGGCAAAGCGACGAGTTAACACACCATGTTGCATGTCAAGCTCTCGATAATAGCTCGTTACCTGGTTTTGGTAACAATCAATCTCTTCTCCGTCGATCGCTACTCGGATGCCAATGTAGTTGATGGAGTTAATTACCTTTCCAAAATAGTGTGGATACCCGTTTTTCCACCAGCCAACTCTTGTTTTGTCTGGAAACCAAACTCCTGCAATGTATGAGCCTCGGTGAAAGTCTCCTGTATACGTTTCTTCAAAGTTTCCGCGCATTCCCATATGCCCATTTCCAAGGCTCATCATACTTTCTGCTAGTCGAAAGTCTTCTTTGTTTACATTTGTTTCAACGATTTTCCATGGATCGATGCTAAATAATCTTTTCATGTAATCACCTCAAAATATTTTAATTGCGCAAACGATTGCACAAAACAGTAAAAAAATAAGCAAAAGATTTACACATCTATATTGTAAAGGATTTCATAAAAAAATGCTTTATAAATTGTTATATTTTTTTGACAAAAATTCACTCTATCTTTTTAACAGTGATTTCTAATAGCTTTCTAATGGTTTTCTAATAGTTTACTAATTGTTTTTTAGTTGAAACTTCTGTCATAGTATAAGTATAAATGTCTATTTAAAAAGGGGTTAATCTATCAATAATATTAGGTTTTTACAGGAAATTGACAATTATATCTCGAATATATGTAAAAGGTATGAAATTTTTAGCTACTTCAGGAGGTTGTTATAGAAGTGAGTCAGATGAATCCAGTGATTAACCGAATTCTTCAAAATATAGAAAAAGTAATGATTGGGAAAAGAAATGTTGCGGAGTTAAGCTTAGTTGCATTACTAGCTGAAGGACATGTGTTACTTGAGGATGTGCCAGGAGTCGGGAAAACCATGATGGTCCGTGCGTTGGCGAAGTCTGTAAGCGCAGAATTTCGTCGGATTCAGTTTACTCCTGATCTTCTTCCATCCGATGTAACAGGTGTATCCATATATAATCCGCAAGAATTGGAATTTCAATTTAGACCAGGTCCCATTATGGGGAATATCATTCTCGCCGATGAGATTAACCGAACGAGTCCAAAGACCCAATCGGCTCTCTTAGAGGGGATGGAAGAAAGTAGTGTCACTATTGATGGGGTTACACATAAGCTTGAACGGCCGTTTTTTGTTATGGCCACGCAAAATCCAATCGAGTACGAAGGGACGTATCCACTGCCTGAGGCTCAGCTTGACCGATTTCTATTAAAAATGAGAATGGGATATCCCGATTTAGAAGAGGAAATGGAAGTTCTGGCTCGAGCGGAAAAGAGATCACCCATTTCGGAATTACAGCCTGTTATCGACCTAGAGGAATTAAGACAGCTTCAGGAAGAAATACAAAATGTAGTGGTGGATGATACGATCAAACGCTATATCGTGGATATTTCTCATCGAACTAGAACACATAGCAGTGTGTACCTTGGTGCAAGTCCGCGTGGATCAATCGGGTTAATGAAGGCAGCACAGGCGTATGCATTTATGCATAATCGCGATTATGTGTTACCTGATGATGTCCAGTATTTAGCTCCATATGTACTCGCGCATCGGATTATCCTCAAGTCTGAAGCGAAGTTTGAAGGAAGTATGGCAGAGGATATCATGTCACGCGTGGTGGAAAGAGTCCCTGTTCCTGTTAAAAGGCTCGTGAAGTAATGAGACCAATTTTTCTATCAATAAAACATATTTGGAAACTCATCATTCTGCTGTTTCTTATCGCTGTAGCGTTTTCGTATGCGATGTTCCAAGGTGGGTTTGTCAGCTGGTTTCTATTTTATAGCTTTGTTCCTTTTGCTTTGTACGCTTTTGTTTTGGCTTCTTATTCGACTCGGAAGTTTCAGATTAGTAGAGAGTTTTCAAAATTTGAATACAGTGCAGGCGAAACATTAAAGGTGAAAATTCATTTGACGAGAACAAATGCCTTTCCGCTCTTTTACCTTGTTGCAGAGGATCTATTAAGTGAACAGCTTCGCGGCAATCAAAATGCAAAAATGCTTTTATTCCCGGGCTTTAAAAAGCAGTTTACATTTGAATACGAGATTCCACAGTTACCTAGAGGGGAACATATTTTTCAGAGTGTTTGTCTTAAGCTTGGGGATCCTTTAGGTTTAATAGAGAGACAAGTAGAATTTCATACAACTGATCGGTTCATTGTTTATCCTCAAATAGAGGAGCTTGTCTATCGTCCGCATGCAAATCAGTTTGACCAAGGGATGACAGCATCCAAAGAACGAGTGCAGAGAGATACCACGATGGCGATTGGTCTTAGAGAATACCAGCCGGGAGATAAGTTCTCTTGGATTAACTGGAAGGCAAGTGCGAAGCGAAATGATATTATGACGAAGGAATTTGAACAGCGTCAATCGCATGATATTTGTCTTATTATGGACTGTGTACCGTCCGAAGAGTTTGAGACAGTGGTTTCCTTCACCGCATCTTTAGTAAAGGGGATTCTTCGAAAAGGGGCACAGGTGGGGCTATTGACATTGAGTAAGGATCGACAGTTTTTCCCTGTTCGTAGTGGGGAAGATCATCAGCAAAGCCTTTTTTATCATTTGGCTAAAATCAAAGCAGAGAGTCAAATGCCTCTAGATAGAGTACTAGGGGGAGAAAGCTTTCTTGGAAATCAAACAGTCTCCTTTATGCTAGTGACTTCTCAATTAACAAAGCCACTAATAGAAAAAGCAAGCTTTTTCTCTGTGAAAAAAAGGGCAGTGACCCTCTATTTGGTGAAAAATCAAGGAGAGTCCTTGAATTCGTTAGAAATTTCTTTGAAAGGTTCAGCTAATGCTAGAGGAGTTCGAGTGGTACTTGTTCATGCAGGGTATTTTTCGAATGTGTTTTCGGAGGTGAGCAGGTAATGACAGATGTGAACAAGAAACAAGAAACGATGTCCGCTCTCTTTCTTTACTTGCTTGGATTTTTGTTGTTATGGGAGTGGTTACGGCCAGTTGACGCACTAACCAATACAGGAAACATTTATATTTTTCTAGGGTTTCTGTTCCTATGCCTGGTGATTTCTTTTTCGAGGGTTCAGGTTTTAATAGGAGCTTTGCTGAAGACCGTCTATATCCTTTATTTTATTCATCGCTATTATTTTGAAGGGTCTTTTTTTCAATTATCATGGCTTTCGCAGTTTTGGGATGATTTGATTCTCAACATAAGTTATTCATTTCAAATGGAATGGAGTGCACTAACCTTTGTGTTTAGAAGCCTTCTATTCTTTATTTTGCTTTGGCTAATGGCTTATTTAATCCACTATTGGCTGATTATTCGAAGACAAATTTTTATCTTCTTTTTTATGACCCTTGTTTACATTACCGTATTAGATACGTTTACTCCGTACGAAGCAGACGGTGCGATTGTTCGAACAGTAGTCGTTGGTTTTGCTGTGATGGGAATGTTAACGTTTCAGCGTTTAGTTGAGAGAGAAGCAATTGTTAAGGGGCTGTCTTCCATCCGGAAGTGGGGACTACCTCTGCTTTTAATGATTGGGGCCAGTGTCGCTCTTGGATTTGGTGGACCAAAAGCGGAACCGATTTGGCCAGATCCTGTTCCGTATCTGACTTCCTACTCAGAAGATAGTGGAGGAGGAGCGGGTGGACAAAGGGTAGGCTACGGTACCGATGATACGAGTCTAGGAGGTCCGTTTATTGGTGACGATACGGTTGTTTACGAGACGGAAGTGGACCAAAGGCATTACTGGAGAGTAGAAACAAAGGATATTTATACGGGAAAGGGCTGGGAGGTATCTAGCTCGGATGATCCCATTCCTTTTACTCAAAATGAAGTGTTTCCCATTAGCTCCTTTAATCAACAAGGATTAGAGGTAAAGGAGCTAACGGCAAATGTAACCTCTGTTCGAAGTTATCCGCATATCATATATCCGTTAGGGTTGAAATCTGTTAGTACCGAGAATGTAAGCTACTCTTTCCGTGTCAATGAAGGGCTTGAGAAGGTCTATACATTAGAGGCTGATCGAACAGCGCCTTTAGAGGAATACTCTGTATCGTACGACATTCCTAGATACAGCGTAACCGCAATGAAAGAGACCCAAAGCTTAGGGGAAGCCGGATTAAGTCAAGAGTTTATCTATCAATATACGCAGCTTCCTGAAACGTTGCCGCAACGAGTGAAGGACTTGGCGCTTGAAATTACAGGTGAACAAGAAACATGGTTTGATAAAGCGAGAGCAGTAGAAAGATACTTTGGGATGAACGGATTTACGTATGATCAAATTGACGTGGCAGTACCAGGTGCAGATGAAGATTACGTAGATCAGTTTTTATTTGAAACACTAAGAGGATATTGTGATAATTATTCTACCTCAATGGTTGTATTATTACGCTCAGTAGGTATTCCTTCTCGTTGGGTAAAGGGATACACAGAAGGGGAGTATCAAGGACCAACGGATTCAGGGAAAAGAGGCTATACGATTACAAATAACAATGCGCATTCGTGGGTCGAGGTATATTTTCCTGGGGTAGGTTGGGTTCCTTTTGAGCCTACGCAAGGTTTTTCAAGTAATGTCCAATTAAATTTCGATTCAACCACTCAGAATTCAACTGAAGTAGAAACACCTGAAACTGGGGAACAGCCAGATGTAGAAAAACCAGAAGCTCCAGAAGAAACAGTTTCCAATGAAAGCTCTTTTTCTTGGAAGGATTTATGGACCAGAATAGAGGCAAGTTTTATTGAACACTGGAAAAAGGGACTAATCATTCTGGGTGTGATGGGAGTAGTTGCCTATATTGCCTATAAACTAAGGTTAAAATGGCTTCCGTATGTACTGGTTCTCATTTTTAGGTTTAAAAAGAAAGATGATGACTTCTCAAAAGCCTATTTGGCCTTATTAAAGCAACTAGATCGATATGGGATTAAGAGAAAGGAACATCAAACACTCCGCGACTATGCCGATTATGTCGATTACTTCTTTTCCTCGAAAGATATGGGGACACTAACTTCTCTATACGAGAGATATGTGTACAAAGGAAAGCTTGAAGAAGGTAGCTGGGACCGTTCGCGTGAATTGTGGGAAAATTTAATTAAAAAGACAATCGCTTGACCGATAAAACGACATGTTGTTACAATAATCTCTAATATTATAAAAATGTATCTCTTCATATATCCTCGAAAATATGGTTCGAGAGTCTCTACCAAATCGCCGTAAATGATTTGACTATGAAGGCGGAGCTTTCTATGGTTGTTAGAGATATCAGCTAGAATTCTGCCTTCAAAAAATTTTTTTGGAGTAGAATTCTAGCTTTTTTATTTTTGAAGCTATTTTCGCAAAGATTGTTGTTAAAATCTTAAAGCCGATTTTAACGTGGAAATACCTATTTTGCGCTTAAGAACTTAGTTTGCAGGCTCTTTTCTTATTAAATTTATGCTAATTTCTGTTGAAACTTAGCATAAATCGTTAAAACTATGTTCCAAAACGCAACAAAGTTTAAGAAAAGAGCCATTGGGAAAAATAACGATGAGGTGAATTGGATGTCTGAAAAGGTAGGTTTATCAGGTCAGGAAATGATCGTTGTATTGGACTTTGGAAGCCAGTACAATCAGTTGATTACTAGAAGGATTCGTGAATTTGGTGTGTATAGTGAACTGCACCCTCATACGATTACTGCAGATGAAATCCGTCAAATGAATCCAAAGGGGATTATTTTATCTGGTGGTCCAAACAGCGTGTATGATGAAGGTTCATTCCGCTGCGATGAGGAAATTTTTGAACTTGGATTGCCAATCCTAGGAATTTGTTACGGCATGCAGTTATTGACTACTCATTTTAATGGGAAAGTGGAACCAGCTAAGCACCGTGAGTATGGAAAAGCAGCTATTCAAATTGAGAACAAATCGAAATTATTTGCTGACCTTCCACAGGAGCAAATCGTTTGGATGAGCCATGGAGATTTAGTAGTAGAAGCTCCCGGAGGCTTTACTGTAGATGCAGTTAGTCCTTCTTGTCCGATTTCTTCTATGAGTGATGCAGATCGTAAGTTATACGCGGTACAATTCCATCCGGAGGTTCGCCACTCTGTTTACGGAAATGAACTGTTAAAGAATTTCGTCTTCGGTGTTTGTGAATGTGCTGGAAACTGGTCGATGGAAAACTTTATCGAGGTTGAAATGGAAAAAATCCGCCAGCAAGTTGGTGACAAAAAGGTTCTTTGCGCATTAAGTGGTGGTGTGGATTCATCAGTTGTAGCGGTACTCATTCATAAAGCAATCGGTGACCAACTAACATGTATCTTCGTTGACCATGGTTTACTTCGTAAAGGGGAAGCGGACAGCGTAATGAAGACTTTTGCTGACGGCTTTAACATGAACGTTATTAAGGTTGATGCGAAGGAGCGCTTCTTAGGGAAGCTGGCTGGAGTAAGTGACCCAGAACAAAAGCGTAAAATCATCGGTAATGAGTTCATTTATGTGTTTGATGATGAAGCAACGAAGCTTGAAGGAATTGATTTCCTAGCTCAGGGTACACTTTATACTGATATCATTGAAAGTGGTACAGCTACTGCTCAAACTATTAAATCGCATCATAATGTGGGTGGTCTTCCTGAAGATATGCAATTCACATTAATTGAGCCACTTAATACATTATTTAAAGATGAAGTACGTGCCCTTGGAACTGAGCTAGGGATTCCGGATGATATCGTTTGGCGTCAACCTTTCCCAGGTCCAGGACTTGGAATTCGAGTGCTCGGAGAAATTTCTGAAGATAAGCTTGAAATCGTTCGTGAATCGGATGCGATCTTACGTGCGGAAATTAAGAAGGCTGGACTTGATCGTGATATTTGGCAATATTTCACCGTATTACCTGACATCCGTTCAGTGGGTGTGATGGGAGATGCTCGTACGTATGATTATACGATTGGTATTCGTGCGGTTACTTCTATTGATGGGATGACTTCTGATTGGGCTAGAATTCCATGGGAAGTACTAGAAATCATTTCTACTCGTATTGTTAACGAAGTTAGTCATGTTAACCGTGTAGTCTATGATATTACTAGCAAGCCACCTGCAACCATTGAGTGGGAATAAAATATTAACAAAATACGAACAATAAAACGGACATTTGAAAAAATGTTCGTTTTTTATATTGACGAAAATTCGAGACCTTGGTATGATGAAAAAGTACTAATAAATGTCGTTTTTCGTCGTATAATCTTGGGGATATGGCCCAGAAGTTTCTACCGAGCTACCGTAAATGGCTTGACTACGAGGTGAGTGATATAATAGGTCCTTTCTTGGCCTCTATTTCGCGAATCTTTGTTGTCAGGCGCTCCTAGTTGTTGGAGCGTTTTTATTTTTCAAAAAATGGAGGAAAAGAAAGCAATGAAAAAATACTTTCAATTTGAAGAGCTTGGAACGAACTATCGTCGCGAGTTTATGGGTGGATTAACTACCTTCCTAGCAATGGCATATATTTTAGTGGTCAATCCGCTTACTTTGACACTAGCAGATGTACCCGATCTTCCTGATGCAATGCGTATGGATTATGGAGCGGTCTTTGTAGCTACAGCATTAGCAGCAGCAGTAGGGTCGATCATTATGGGACTTATTGGTAAGTTTCCGATTGCGTTAGCACCTGGTATGGGTTTAAATGCATTTTTTGCTTACTCAGTAGTATTAACTCATGGAGCACCATGGCAACATGCCTTGGCAGCTGTATTTATTTCAAGTGTTTTCTTCTTATTATTAACCATCTCTGGATTACGTGAAAAAATCATTAATGCCATTCCAGTAGAATTAAAGCACGCAGTGGGTGCTGGTATCGGACTATTCATTACTTTTATTGGATTGAAAAATGCAGGCATTATCGTAAATAATGATGCAACACTAGTTGGACTTGGAGATTTAACAGCTGGTAATACGTTACTTGCTATTTTTGGTCTTCTTATTACAGTGATCATGATGACAAGAGGTATTAACGGAGCCGTATTCTTCGGAATGATTATTATGGTTATCGTGGGTATGATCTTTAATTTAATTGATGCACCTGAAACGGTTGTTGGTCCTGTACCGAGCCTTGAACCAACATTTGGTTCTTTATTCTCAGCATTTGGTGATCCATCTTTCTACACAGCTACAATGCTTGGGATTATTTTAACTTTCTTATTCGTTGACTTTTTTGATAACGCAGGAACGCTTGTAGCAGTTGCGAATCAAGCGGGATTAATGAAAGAAAATAAACTTCCTAATGCAGGAAAAGCTCTATTTGCAGATTCTATTGCATCGTTAGTAGGTTCAATTTTTGGAACATCAACAACAACTTCTTATATTGAATCATCTGCAGGTGTAGCTTCAGGAGCAAGATCAGGTTTTGCAGCACTTGTAACAGCAGGATTTTTCTTATTATCGTTATTCTTCTTCCCTGTATTATCGGTTGTTACATCACCTGTAACAGCTCCGGCCCTAATTATTGTAGGGGTACTAATGGTATCTTCTTTAGGGAAAATTGAGTGGAATCGTTTTGAGATTGCTGTACCATCTTTCTTAACAATCATTGCTATGCCACTAACGTATAGCATTGCAACAGGAATCGCAGCTGGGTTCATCTTCTACCCAATTACTATGATGGTAAAAGGGCGTACAAAAGAAATTCACCCAGTTATGTACGTATTCTTTGTAATCTTCTTGTTATACTTTATGTTCTTAACCGAATAGGATTTAGGGGTTGGCTACTCGTAGTCAACCCCTTTTATTATGAAGATTTTTTGAGAAATATGAATGCGTTTGCGTATTCTAATTGACAAGCTTTTGTCCCTTATATAACATTAAACTTATTATGTCGAAGCTCTCAGGATAAAGCGGGGAATTATGATGTCTGGACTTATCATTAGCAAAAATTTAAATAATAATGTTGTGATAGCTGACCACTCGGACTATGGAGAGGTTGTTGTGATCGGTAAAGGCATCGGATTTAACCGTAAAACGGGAGATGTCATCGACGAGGCGTCAGCGGAAAAGCTTTTTGTATTAAAAAATGAAAAGGAACAAGAAAATTATATAAAACTCCTTCCATTTGTTGAAAGCAATCTTCATGAGGTGTTCATTTCTGCGATTGAGTTAATCAAGAAAAGAGCGAATGCAGAGTTAAATGAGCATATTCATGTAGCATTAACTGACCATTTAATGTTTGCTGTCAGTCGACTTTCGAAAGGGATGGAAATGAGAAATCCTTTCTTAATAGAGACGAAAGCACTCTATCCTTTTGAGTATGAAATAGCTAAAGAAGTAGTGAATTTGATCAAAGAGAATACAGGACTGGAGCTTCCTGAAGGGGAAGTAGGATTTATTTCTCTGCACATTCATAGTGCCGTGATGAACCGAAATCTATCTGAAGTGAATCAACACTCCCAGTTGGTTACTCGTTTGATTGATATGATTGAAGAACAACTGGAAATATTAATCGATAAGGAAAGTATTGATTATATGAGGCTTGTACGACATATACGATTCACCATTGAGCGTGTTCATAACGGAGAAAAAGTAGAAGAACCAGAAAAAATCGCAAACCTCTTGAAAGAGGAGTACCCGGTGTGTTACAATCTCTCATGGAAGCTCATTAAAGTGATGCAACAAGCATTAAAGAAGACGGTATTTGATGCAGAAGCAGTGTATTTAACGATGCATTTGCAAAGGCTTCAAAAGAAAGTTAAATAATCGAACTTATCTTTTATACGTGTTACTGATTCGATCAGGCATGAGTGAAGAAGATAATTGAAATGGAGATTTACGGGTATTATAAACCTTGTAAGCTCTATTTTGATTCCTTTTTCCCTCATGCCTTTTTTGTTTTCTTTTGCAAATTGGGAAACGACAATGAGCGAAACAAATTATTTAGGAGGTTATACCATGTTTAAAAAGGTGTTTGGTGTTTTACAAAAAGTTGGTAAAGCATTGATGTTACCGGTCGCTTTACTTCCTGCAGCAGGTATTTTACTTGCATTAGGGGCAGCGCTTAAAAACCCTGCATTGTTGGAGTTAGCTCCATTTTTAGATAACAATGGAGTAGCGATGGTTGCTTCAATTATGCAAAGTGCGGGGGATATCGTATTCGGAAACCTTCCAGTACTCTTTGCGGTTGGGGTTGCTGTTGGTTTAGCAGGTGGAGATGGAGTAGCTGGATTAGCTGCCATCATCGGATACTTAATTATGAATGTAACAATGGGTACAGCTTTAGGCTTAACGGCTGAAGATGTAAACGGATTAAATTACTCAAGTATTCTAGGAGTTCCAACTCTACAAACTGGGGTATTCGGTGGTATCATCGTCGGTATTATCGCAGCAGGTCTTTACAATAAGTACTATGAAATTGAATTACCATCTTATTTAGGATTCTTTGCTGGTAAGCGTTTCGTACCAATCATCACAGCTGCTACTGCAGTTATTCTAGGTCTTGTGATGTTAATTGTATGGCCACCAATTCAAAATGGTCTAAATGCATTCTCGCAAAACATGGTTCATGCAAACTTAACATTATCAGCGTTTATCTTTGGTGTTATTGAACGTTCATTAATTCCATTCGGATTACACCATATCTTCTACTCACCTTTCTGGTATGAGTTTGGTCAATATACAACACTTGCTGGAGATGTGGTTCGTGGTGACCAACGTATCTTCATGGCAGAAATCAGTGATAATGTTCAAAACTTAACAGCAGGTACATTCATGACTGGTAAGTTCCCGTTCATGATGTTCGGTTTACCTGCAGCAGCATTAGCAATTTATCACGAAGCTCGTCCTGAAAGAAAAGTTGTTGTTGGAGGACTTATGGCTTCAGCTGGTTTAACAGCTTTCTTAACAGGTATTACTGAGCCAATTGAATTCTCATTCTTATTCGTTGCACCAATTCTATTTGCTATCCATGCAGTATTTGCTGGTCTATCATTTATGGTAATGCATCTTTTAGATGTAAAAATCGGTATGACATTCTCTGGTGGTTTAATCGACTATATTCTATTTGGTCTAATCAACCCACAAACAAATGCTTGGATTGTTATCCCTGTAGGTCTTGTGTTTGCGGTAATTTACTACTTCGGTTTCCGTTTTGCGATCCGTAAGTGGAACTTAAAGACTCCAGGTCGTGAAGTAGAAGAAGAATCAGAAGGAGCTGCTGGACAAACTAGCGACCTTCCATACGATATCTTAGAAGCAATGGGTGGAAAAGAGAATATCTCTCACCTTGATGCATGTATCACTCGTCTTCGTGTATCTGTAAATGATATTGGATCTGTTGATAAAGATAGACTGAAAAAGCTAGGAGCGGCAGGGGTACTTGAAGTAGGTAACAACATTCAAGCAATCTTTGGTCCTCGTTCTGAAACCATTAAAGGTCAAATGAAAGACATTATGGCTGGAAAAAGACCAACTCCAGCAGCGAAAGCTACTGAAACAACAAATGCAGTAAACACAGCTACTTCAAGTGATGATGCTTTTGTTTCACCATTAACAGGTAACCTAAAGCCAATCACAGAAGTTCCTGATGCTGTATTCTCTGGTAAAATGATGGGTGATGGATTTGCAATTGAGCCAACAGAAGGTACAGTTGTATCACCTGTAAACGGGAAAATCGTTAACCTTTTCCCAACAAAACATGCAATCGGTATTGTGTCTGATAGTGGACGCGAAATCTTAATCCATTTTGGTATTGATACAGTAAACCTAAAAGGAGAAGGTTTTGAAGCGTTAGTTGGTGAAAATGATACGGTAGTTGCAGGTCAACCATTACTAAAGGTAGATCTTGAGTTCATTAAGAACAATGCAACATCAACAATTACTCCTGTAGTATTTACAAACCTTGCTGAAGGTGAAAAAGTAACAATCAACAAGCAAGGTGCTGTAACACTTAAGGATCAAAACATCATTTCAATCACTAAGTAATATAATATAGAAGAAATACAACCAGTCTTTCTTAGGGAAGGCTGGTTTTTTTTGGTTAGATTCTCGATTTGTGGGGAACTGTCCGATTCGTATTAATAGTAGGAAGTAAGTTGGGTAGATAAGTTAAAAATAAAGACTGGAGGAAATAAATGGTGGGAATCGCAAATAAACTTTAGTGATAGCAAGTAACAATGAAGAATCGCAAATAAATTTTAGGAATCGCAAATAAAATTCGGGATAGCAAATAAATTTCTAGAATCGCAAATATATCTTAGAAATCGCAAATAAACACCTAAAAAGGAGCTTGAAGGAGGAGTTTTTGTTTAAAAAAATGTTCTAATTCGGATGAAGAACGCTCTAGAGCTACAAAAAGTGCTGGTTCGAATGTAATTTTGGCATAGATCGCAGAGAAAACCACGAGTACTTTCACGTGGTATATATTTATAGAGCCAGTTGGATATTATTACCACGGATATCTTGTTGACTCTCTAGGCTCACGATGGTATTATATAAAAACAGTCGCTGATGACGAGATAACAACTTTAATAAATTTTAAAAAAGTTATTGACTTCGAGTGATTGAGATGTTATTCTAATATAGTTGCTTCTGAGGAAGCGAAGTTGTTCTTTGAAAACTAAACAAATCATACGTCAACAAAAATGATTAGTGTTGAAATACACACTAGCCAACGTTTTAACTTTAAGAGCTAATCTTACTCTTTATTGGAGAGTTTGATCCTGGCTCAGGACGAACGCTGGCGGCGTGCCTAATACATGCAAGTCGAGCGGACCTTTGGGAGCTTGCTCCCAAAGGTTAGCGGCGGACGGGTGAGTAACACGTGGGCAACCTGCCTATGAGACTGGGATAACTCCGGGAAACCGGGGCTAATA
>NZ_JBPCCH010000017.1:0-80740 GCF_050971805.1 Robertmurraya mesotrionivorans
ATATACATTAGCCGGAAATTCTCCGCCTATTAATTCTCTTACCTATACGAAATCATCAATGAATAATTACAGAGCCATAGTCAAAAGAAAAAAGTGGTTTTGTAAATAAAAAACTTTTGCGAGGTAACAGAAATCTCTGTAACCTTACATTTTGATATACAAATTGGACTACAGTTTCACGCCTATTTTTATAATTATTCGCGTTATATCAATAAAAAATGACCATCAAATTCACATACAAATTGATGGTCATTTTAATATACATTTTGGATTTTTGTGACAGGTAACAGAACCCGTTACAATATAGGATGGTTTTGTCGTTCTTGTTACACAAACTACCCTATTGTCTAAGAAGAAAGCTGACCATAAAACATCTAGTGAGTAAAACTACTTTAGCTGGGGAGTATATGTTTAGGATAGTGTGCTTACATAACTAGCAAATCCCCATTAAAAAACTAGGAAGTGATTAGATGAATCAGAGTAACGAAAATAATAACTTCGGTGGAAATGAAGAAGAAAGTGGTAACAATCCAGCTAGTAGTAATCAAAGTGCCAGTGACCTTGGTGAAGCAGCAGGAACTTTAAGTGGAGCCGTTACGGGTGCTATGATAGGCTCTCCATTTGGACTAGTTGGTGCTGTTATAGGCGGTGTTTCAGGTGGTGCTATTGGTAACCAGATGGTAGAGGGAGCTGAAGTAGACACCAATACGGCTTCCAAAAATCATGATGAGAGCAATAATCGTAACTCTATAAATAAGTAACGATACTTCTTGTTCTTCTCTTATCATTTTTACATCCTATTAAGGGAATATTGATACTGTACCCATTTATAGGAGGACCTAAATATGACATTAGAATCGAATATTGAACATAAAACAATCTGTTTCAGTGAATACGATGAATTAAAACGCGTGATCTGCTGCCAGCCGCAGTACATGACGATCAGGGATGTGATTAATGAGACCCAAAAGCACTTCCAAAATGAAGGAATACATATAGAGACTGCATTAGAACAGCATAATCAAATGGTCCAGACTCTGCGGAATCACGACATTGAAGTTATTTTGCTTCCTTACCATAAGAAATACCCGGAACAGGTTTTTACAAGGGACATAGGATTTACACTCGGACATACTGTGTTTGTAGCCGATATGGCAAGTGATGTCAGGCAGGGAGAAGATAATGTATTAAAGCAGTGGCTGGAGGATGAAGGATTCTCCTACTATAATATTGTTGGGGATCAGATTGAGGGCGGAGATGTAATTATCGATAGGGAAACCGTGTATATTGGGTTGAGTAATCGGACCAGCCAGCAGGCAGTTGATCATTTAAAACATCTTTTGCCCCAGTTTGATGTTAAAGCCATCCAGTTCAAGGCAGAATATTTACATTTAGACTGTGTATTTAATGTTATTTCTCCAGAGCTAGCCCTTATCTTCCCGGAGGCTTTGACAAAAGAAGATTTCGACATATTTGGATCAAAATATGAACTTATTGAAGTATCTGATGAAGAACAGTTCACGCTTGGGACTAATGTGCTTGGAATAGGTAACAAGCGAGTCTTGAGCTTGCCAGTAAATAAAAATGTAAATAAGCAGCTTCGTGACCGTGGCTTTGAAGTAATAGAAGTTGATATAACAGAAATTATAAAATCAGGAGGCTCTTTCCGCTGCTGTACGCTTCCCATTCTTAGGTCAAGGCCAAAATCATAGTTCAGCGTTCAAGAATAACTTTCTCCTTAAGCTTCATTACAGGGGAGAGTTTTTTTATGAACAGAAAGGATGTCCATAAAGCTAGGTTTATTGGACATCCCCCAAAATTACCATTAGAATTTATCAACTACGCAAATCACATTGTGCTGATATCAATCACGAATCGATACTTCACATCTGAACCTAATACACGTTCGTAAGCCTCGTCAATTTGATCGGCTGAAATGACTTCAATCTTAGGAACGATGTTATGTTTTGCACAGAATTCTAACATCTCCTGAGTCTCACGAATGCCGCCAATCATTGAACCTGCAAATGAACGGCGATGACCAATAAGTGAGAATACGTTAACTGACAACGGCTCCGCTGGCGCACCTACATTGACGAGTGTACCATCCAGCGCCAATAACGAAAGGTAGGCACTGATATCGATTTTAGCGCTTACTGTATTTATGATGAGGTCGAACGAACCAGCCAGTTTCTTAAACGTCTCTGAATCGCTCGTAGCATAGTAGTTGTCAGCTCCGAAGTCTAAGCCATCGTCCTTTTTCTTCAACGATTGTGATAAGACGGTGACCTCAGCACCCATGGCATGTGCAATTTTGACAGCCATATGACCAAGACCACCCATACCAACAACCGCTACTCTCTTACCTGGACCAGCCCCCCAGTGGTTTAAAGGCGAATATGTCGTAATACCTGCGCAAAGTAGTGGTGCTGCGACGTCAAGCTCAATGCTATCAGGGATTCTTACTACGAAGTCCTCCGTTACGACAATGTGGGTTGAATAGCCACCTTGTGTAGGCTCACCGTATTTGTCAACACCCGCGTAGGTAGGAACATTTCCATTGAGACAGTATTGTTCTTCTCCTTTACGGCAATTCTCACAGTCGCCACAGGAGTCAACCATACATCCGACCCCTACCCGGTCACCGACCTTATACTTTGTGACCTCTGCTCCTACATCAGTAACAATTCCCGCAATCTCGTGTCCGGGTACAAGAGGATAATTTACGGGACCCCATTCGCCGTGAGCAGTATGGATGTCAGAGTGACATATGCCTGCATATTTAATTTCAATTAGAACATCGTTTAGATCAAGGTCACGTCTTTTAATTTCAGCAACTCGAAACGGTTTGTCTGGACCGTCGACTGCTCTCGCTTTAGCTACTGTCATTTGTTTTAACCTCCACTATACTTTGATTTTTCAAGAGAATCGACTAGGATCAGAGGTAAATTAATTTCTCCCCCTTTTCTCTTGCAAATCTAGAATAATCCCTATAGTTAACTCTAGGTCAAGCAATAAATTTGTGCAGAAAACGACAAATGTTAGACTTTGACGTTGGGTATACAGCATGATAAAATCTTGCTAAAACATAGAGTTAACTCGAAGTCTATATCTAGAAAAAAGGAGATAAATAACGATGACATATTCTATAAGCGAAGTTGCAAAAGAATTAGATCTCACAGTATATGCCTTACGATACTACGATAAGGAGGGTCTAATGCCTTTTGTGGAACGTACCCCTAGTGGGACCCGATTATTTAAAGAATCCGATATTGAAGCATTAAAAGTTATTCAATGTCTAAAATCAACTGGGATGCCTATTAAGGAAATTAAAGGATTCATTGAATGGTGTTCAGAGGGCGATTCGACCTTGCAGCAAAGATACAACATGTTCTTGGATCGAAAAGCTATTGTAGAAGAACAGCTAGAAGAACTGAAAAAGACAATGGAGATCATAAATCATAAATGCAACTATTACAAGACTGCCTTGGATGCAGGAACGGAAGATATTCATCACAACAATAAAATAGGAAATTTTTAATTAATAGAAAAGCCACCTGTCCTCTGAAAGACAGGTGGTTCTATTTATGCCATTTCGTTTTACTATATATTTTTAAATGCAATGGTTATCATTAATGACTACTGTCACGAATAATCAGCTCTGTTCCCAGTTGCACCTTTTTGGATACTTTACGTCCCATTACTCGTTCCATAACTAAATCAACTGCTACTTCTCCCATCATTTCGGTATGGACTTTTAATGTTGATAGTGATGGATAAATATATTTTGAGACACTAATGTCGTTCAAACCAATGATATTAACTCTGTCTGGAACCACGATATTTTCTTCATGTAATGCTCGGAGGGCTCCAATGGCAAGTAAGTCATTTCCGGCAAAGAAGGCAGTTGGTAATGCTTCTTGGTGCTCAAGTATCGCTTGTTTCATTAACCGATATCCGTCGTCCACTGAAAAGGAGCCTGTGTAAATAAAGCGTTCGTTTAATAATTTCTTCTCATTCATATAGCTATAAAATGTCTTCTCACGAAGGTCTGTGATTTCACCTGATTGATCTCTGTAGTATTCCCGACCACCAATATATCCGATGGAAGTGTGCCCTTTATCTAAAAGGTAATCGACGATCTTTTTGGTGGACTTATCAAAGTCAGTAATAACTGAATCATACGAATCATCCATCAAACTATGATCAACTAAAACGATGTGTTCCGTAATCTCTGCTAGAGCTCTCACTTGGTTTTCACTGAACTTACCTACTGCGATAATTCCTTGAATATTTTCCTGCTTTAACTCCTCGATATCATTGTAAAAATACTTTACGATTTGTGTATCCAGCTGCTGACATCTTGTTTCTATTCCAAACCGTATTGACATATAATATAAATCTTCGAGTTCCTCTTTCTCTGTATACCAATGAACAATCGCAAACTTTGAAGGGCTTGACTTTCGTACAACCCGACGTTTATATTCGAGCTTTTCTGCGACTTCAAATATCTTTTTTCTTGTCTCATCCGTAACCGAAAGCGAAGAATCATAGTTCAATACACGGGAAACAGTAGCAATGGATACCCCGGCCTTTTCTGCAATATCTTTGATCGTGGCCATATCATCACCTCTATCTCGCTAATCTCATATATTTATCATTCCATATCCCTATATAAAAAGAAAGGATTAAATTAGAAAATGAAACAAAGTCTGCCCCCTATCAAGGAGGTCAGACCTTATTTGGCATATACTTATTTATGTTAGTTGATTTCCTTTACCTTGTATAAGTAAAAATCATCTACACTTCCCCATGCCCCTCCATCTGCTTTTATGCTAGCTCCGATCGTAATGGTTCCATCTAGCACTAGAATATCAGACACTAAAGGATGACTCCAGTTCACCCACCCATTAACAGAGGTTTGAGTTTTGTATTCTTGACCACCTGCAAATGCGTACAAATACATATCCGAGTTATTGGCATCTCCGCCCTGTAAAAACATCGAAAGATTATAGTAACCAGGCTCTAATCCAGTAATCGTCTGTTCTACTGTGAAATTCACTTCTTCTCCAGAATAAAAATGAAGCGAGTAATTCCCAGACTTTGCATCAGCAGACTTATGTTGAAAATCGGTATGAGGTGATGTTCCATTCTTATATTGGATGTTCCACATACTTCTATCATTTTCCTCAAATCCTGAATTCATCACAAAATTTTCAGGATTGATTGTAAGATGAAGTTTGACTGTTCCTCCACCTTCTACTTCACCGTTCATTTCATAGCTACCAACACCATTCTTAATGGCTTGTTGCACTGCTTCTTCGTCCCAAGTGACACGAACAGACCCTGAGCTCCCATCATTGTAGGTAACCAGTACGGTTGTTGGCAATGTAACCTCTTCACCTGCAATGACACTTAAAGAAACATCCTTTATTTCGTCAATTTTTAAAGGGGCCACCGACCCTGTATCAACATATTTAAATACATTTAGAGAGGATAACGGACGACCGTAAAAATCAAACAGCGCTTGATTGTCAACCGCGCTTCCACCATACCAGTGGCCCGCATCTTCCGGGTCGTATTCTGCCGCGTAGCTAGTCGCCCAGCCTGACCCATATTTTTCCCATAACTGTTGGTTTTTCTTTAGTTTTTTGTCTGGAGCTGCCGGTATCCAAGCAGGCTCCCAATAGAAAACGCCCATTCCTGCTTCCCCTACATTAGCAACCGCCTCGATTACATCCCGAACCGCTGTTGCTTGTCCTTGTACTGTGATAGGGTAATTTAATGTTTGCCCTGAATCCTTTGGTGCTGTATTTCCATGACCGTCTCCATCCTCTTTTGTATATGTATAGGATGTTTCCGCTACCATAACTTTCTTTCCATACGTATTGGCCACATTCTTTAGAACGGAGGTCAAATTCGATAAAGTTCCATGCCAGAATGGATAGTAGGAGCTTGCAAATACATCATAGTCCACTCCATTTTCATGAAGTGTTTTGGCGATAGAAGCGTATCTACCTGAAGTCTCTGGGTTGGTAAAGTGTAAAGCCACTAACATGTTAGAATCAAGTTCCCTTACGGCTTTGCTTCCTGCATTGAATAATTGGCTCATCGCTCCCCAAGTTTTCTCTCCCGCAAGACCACCATTTGTTTCGTTTCCGATTTGAACCATACCAATATCGATTCCTTCATCAATCATGGCTTGTAAGCTCTCTTTTGTATATTCATAGAGTGCTACTTTCTTTTCCTCTAAGTTCAGGTTCTTCCAAGCCTTCGGTGCCTGCTGTTTCGCTGGGTCTGCCCAGAAGTCTGAGTAATGGAAGTCTACTAACAGTTTCATGTCATTGGCGGTTGCTCTTTTTCCGATTTCAATCGCCTTTTCTATATCATTATTACCGCCGCCATACCCACGGTCTTTTGAATCGTACGGGTCATTCCATACTCGCACACGAATATAATTCACTCCTGCATCATGTAACGTTTTAAAGATGTCCTGTTTTTTCCCTGCTTCATTATAAAATTTGACTCCACTGTCTTCTAAGGCAATGATACTCGACACGTCTACCCCTTTAATAAAATCCTCATCGATCCCAGCTACCCTTTTCACGAAAATATCACTTGCAACCGGTTCTGGAATATCTGAAGAGCTTGTAGAAGTTAATTGAAAACTATCTAAATATCCCCAAGCCTTTGGGGCTCCTGAAACAGTCGCTCCAACCTGTAGTTCTGAAGTATTCTCTGCAAGCTCAAACTTTAAAGTGATGGTTCCCCAATTGTTATAACCCGTTGTTGCCTGCATATCCCCTTTTTCCTCTCCAGCAAAAAGTGTCACCTGTCCTGATTCCGCACTTGCACCACCCATCGTTTTTACAGACAGCTCATAGCTACCTGCAGGTAAATTTTGAATACCTTGACTGAAAGTAAAAGATTGATTCTCAGTAGCTGTGTCTTTCACCCAATATTTGAATGCATATTCTCCTTCAGCGGGGGTCATCCAAGAATCATCCGAGTATGAAAAATGCTGAAGATCGAGACCATCCCAATTCGTCGTGTCAACAGTCCAAGAAGAATCATCCCAAAAGTTTGTTTCAAATCCGTTATTATTCAATAGATTTACCTGTGCAACCCCTTCGCTAGGATGAAATAAAACGGAACTTATGATTAATGTAAATGCTAGCAATCTAGCGAACACCCTTTTTATAATTCTCATACTCTCCTCACCTTTATCTTAAATTTCTTATATTAATGGAAATCATACTAAGATGTGTTTTCGAGCAGTAAACGCTTCCATTCAAATCACAAATACATGGGTGGGTTCCCGGTCCCACCCATGTATGCATTCACGTTAATTCGTCGTTCTTTTTTTCTCAACAATTCTTACTTCATACTTATCTAACGTAACTTCCCCAAGCAATTCTTCACCGGTAATCTTATCAGTTACTGGTAACTCAAAGGCAACCGCTTGATTTTCCTCAGTGAAATTCATAACAAAAATGTAGTCACTTTCTGGAGCATTTCTTACTTGTACAGATACCCCCTCTCCATGTTTTACTGAAGACACAGATTCTAGAGCCAAATCTTTCATTATTTCTTCATAAAAGTCCCTTTGGAACTGATCTTCTAACCGACCACCAATATAGTAAGCATTTCCTTTTTCATATTTGTGGCTAGTTACTGCTGGGGTATTTGCATAAAAATCATCTGTGTATACACCCTCTACCGTTGCAGTGTTTAGTTCAAGTATCGTAGCATAATCCTTTAATTCATACGTACGATTGTTATACACCACATAATTTCGATCTTTTGGATAGTACGTATCTGTTTCAACTGGTTTTAAACCAAAGATATCCTGTAGGTCTTTATGCCATCCACCTAAGTACGTTAGGTCAAATTCATTTACAAGGCCACTAATATAGGTCATGACTAGTGTTCCGCCTGCTGCGACAAAGGATTTTAAACTTGAAACGGTTTCCTCGCTCATTAAATACAGCATTGGCACAATTAATAGTTTATAGGAAGAAAAGTCTTGCTCCTTTGTTATCACATCTACCGGAATATCTTTTTCCCAAAAGGCCTTGTAGTGCTGTTGCAAGGTTTGAGGATAGCGTTTGGTGTCCAATCCAAATCCTTGTGCATCATTTAGAGCCCAGTTGCTTTCCCAATCGTAAAGAATAGCGACATCCGCTGGACGATTCGTTCCTACAATATCAGATATATTTTCTAACGTTTTTCCGACTTGAGCTACCTCTTGGAAAACGCGATTGTTCGTACTGTTATCATGATCCACCACAGCACCATGGAATTTTTCTGACGACCCACGTGATTTTCTCCACTGGAAGTACATCACACTATCAGAACCATGAGCAACCATCTGCATGGAAGATAGAAGATGCATACCTGGTCTCTTTGCTTTATTCACACTATGCCAGTTCACCAAGCTTGGAGTGGATTCCATTAGCAAGAATGGTTGTTGTTTTAAACTACGATAAAGATCATTAATGAAGCCAACCTTCATAGCTAAATCGGCAGTACTTTCCCAGTCATTATGCCAAGCTGGATACGCATCCCAGCTAACAACATCCACATGCTTCGCAAACTTACTATAATCAAGTGCTTGAAACGGAATTAAATCGAATGTGTCTGCCATAAAATTCGTTGTGATCGGTACCTCTGGTGTAAGCTCTCTTAATGGAACAATCTCATTTTCATAGAAAGAAATGGTTTGATCTGTAACAAAACGTCGCCAATCTAGGTTTAAGCCATGAACCATACTTTCCCCAATCGGAGAGGGTGATTCAACCTGAGACCAATCACTATATGTGTGACTCCAGAACGGTCCCCACCAGGCATCATTTAATGATTTAAGATCATGATTATATTTGTTTTTAATCCAATGTCTAAAAGCCGATTGACACTGTTCACAGTGACACTCTCCACCGTACTCATTTGAGATATGCCACATCAATAAAGCCGGATGACTACCGTATCTTTCCGCTAACTTGCGGTTCATTTCCTGTGTTTTTTCACGATAAACAGGAGATGTAAAACAATGATTATGCCTTCCTCCATGTAATTGTTTCACTCTAGAAGAATTTACGCGAAGGACCTCAGGATACTTTTCCGACATCCAAGCAGGGCGTGCTCCACTTGGTGTAGCTAAGATCACTCTTCCACCGATACTGTGAATATTGTCAAAAATATCATCTAACCATTCAAAGTGGTACTTGCCTTCCTCTGGCTCCAATGCACTCCAAGCAAAGATTCCTACTGAGAATGTATTGGTATGGGAAAGCTTCATTAATTTGATATCATCCGCCAATATTTCTGGATGATCCAGCCATTGGTCAGGATTATAGTCTCCTCCATGGAGCATGAATTTCGCTTTTGTTGTATAGGTTTTATGATGATTTTTCATTGTCGTCTCCTTCTACTATTCATTTTCTTGCCTTTTTAAGAAATCAGCCCTTGGTTCCACCAGCTGTTAATCCTGATACAAAGTTCTTCTGAAGCAAAATGAATATAATCGCAATCGGAATACTGATTAGTATGGCTCCAGCGGCAAAGGTAGTGTAGCTAGCCCCCATCACATCATTGACTAGGTTATACAATCCGATCGGTAGGGTGTATGCCTCAGGTGTTCGTAAAATGGTCGATGATAAAACGAAATCTCCCAGCGGCCCCGTAAAACCATTCATCGCTACTACCGCGATCATTGGTCGTGATAAAGGCATAATAATTTGTAAAAAGATTCTTGTGTTACTTGCTCCATCGATTTTCGCGCTTTCATCCAAGTCCATTGGAATCGAGTCCATGTACCCTTTCATCAAATATGTGTTCATTGGAATTTGACCACCAATATATAAAAGGATTAATAGCCAATGACTGTTCATCATGCCTAGTATTTGCGCTAATACAAATAGAGCAATAAGAGCAGAAAATTGTGGAATCATTTGTAGTAATAGAAATAATGTTAATGCATTTTGCCTTCCCTTAAAGCGAAAGCGGGAAAATGCATAGGCCGTAAAGGAAACACTTATAACCGACCCAATCATCGTGAAAATACTAATTTTCAAGGAATTTAAGTACCACCCGCCATATTGCAAGCTTTCTTTTCCTGCAAACAACTCTCGATAATGATCGAGTGTAGGGTTTTTAGGGATGATTGATGTGCTTATCAAACTGTTTCCCGGATTAAAGCTCGCTCCAACGGTCCAAATTAACGGATAAATAATAATCACTGTCATAAAAATTAAAATCGAATGTGTAATTAGGAGACGAAAGAATTTTTGTTTTTTCATATCTTTCAGCATCTTTTAAGCCCCCTCTTTAAAGGAATTCGTACGTCTAAATTGCCATAGCGCAATCGCAATAACAAACACGGATAGCAAGATGGTTAATGCAGCCGCTAGTGAATACTGACTCGATTGCATCGTTAATTTGTATATCCATGAAACGAGTATATCCGTTCCGCCAGCCGTCGACCCTGGAACAGCAGGTCCACCACCATTAAATAGATAAATGATATTAAAGTTATTAAAGTTAAACGTGTATTGAGTAATAATGATCGGAGCCATTGCAATTAAAATCATTGGCATTGTAATATGGCGAAACTTTGCAAAAACAGATGCTCCGTCAATGGTCGCTGCTTCATAAAGGTCATCTGGAATAGACTGAAGGACACCTGTTGTCACTAAGAATATATAAGGGAAACCTAACCATCCCTGCATAAGAATTAAAGCCACTCGTGTCCAGTTTTCATCTGTCAGCCATGGGATGGACTGAATTCCAAAAGCAGCCAATATATCGTTATTGATTGCCCCAAAGCTATCATTAAATAATCCCGCAAATATTAGTATCGTTACAAACCCAGGTACTGCCCACGGAAGGACTAAAACCGTTCGATAGAACTTGGAAAATTTCACATCTTTCTGATTGACTAACACCGCTAGAAACACTCCAAGGCTCACCTGCAAGGTAGAGGCCACAAGCGTCCAAATGACCGTCCAAGCTAATACATCAAAGAAGGTAGAACGCCAAATATCAACAGTGAAGATTTCAAAAAATGTTTCTAACCCCACCCAATCAGCTAAGTTAGCTGGTGGAGAGTGGTATAAATCATAGTTCGTAAACGCTAATGCGAAACTAAATAATATAGGGAAGATAACAGCAAATATTAAAATAAAGAGCGACGGTCCACTGATGACATAAGGATAGCCTTGCTCAATTAAATTACGATAATCTTCCTTAAGAGAATGCAGACGCTGATTATTGTCTCTCAAATTACCGTTCTTATAAGCATCTCGTAGATTGATATAGTAAAAGGCAAGCCCAAAAATCGTTACAATGACAGCAATAATCCCTTCAGCTAATAGAAAGATAGAGTTATCTCGCGGTACTTCCGTTCCAAGTGTGAAAAGTCCCCAAAAGCCCATATTCAACAAATCACCAAATACTGCAAAAAACGAAACCGCTAAAAGTAGAAATAAAAGCCCTTTTATCCTCTGTTTATTGTAAAATTGACCAAGCCCTGGAATGATTGATAAAAGCAAAGCCGTTTTGCGATGTTGCACTTTTTTCACCTCTTATTAGACGTTAATTTTACAATTTCCGCCCTTATAATAAATGGTGTCAAACATGAGTAACGTTTGACACCATTGTTTACTTTACAAATTATTTTCCACCATGCTTCGCTTCGATCTGTCCTTTAATCGTTTCAACTGCTTGCTCCAATGCTTCTTTAGGTTGAGCCTTACCAGTTGCGATTGTTTGTAGGGCAGAGTCTGTTGGTGTCCAAACTTCGTTCATTTCTGGAATGTTTGGAGTTAATTCAGCAAATTGTGATTGCTCTGCTACCGCTTGGGCTGCTTCACTTTCTGCTACAACAGGGTCATTAGCAAGTGCTTGTACAGCTGGCACTTCCTTGGTTACTTCATATCTAGCTTTTGAATTCTCTTCATTTGCTAAAAATACAACTAACTTCTCAGCAAGTTCAGTATTTTTACTATAAGCACTTAGGTTATAGCTCTTCACTCCAACGAATGAACTCATATTTTCACCATTTGAAAGCTCAGGTAATTTTGTTACACCAAAATTGATTCCTGCTTTTGTAAACGGCTCAATATTCCAAGGACCTGAAATGACAGCTGCTGCTTTTCCTTCTGTAAACAACGACTCTAGTACATTAATTCCTTGTTCACCGATGATTCCAGCTGGAAATAGACCTTCTTTATAGAACTTTTGAATATACTCTGCCCCTTCAAGAGCACCTTGTGTTTTTAATCCAATATCAGCAGGATCATAATTCCCTTTGTCATCCGTGCCGAAAATATAACCACCATACCCGCTCATAATGCTTTGTGCATAGTAGATTTGATCAAACAAAGCTAGGAATCCAAAATTTTCCCCATCCGTTACCTTCTTAGAGTACTCATACCATCCATCAAGAGTGGTTGGAAGCTCAGCATCAGAAACTAAATCTTTATTGTAATAAAGCATGGTAGTTTCTACTGCTTTAGGTAATCCATACACCTTGTTATCTACCATTTGCGACTTCATAGCTACTTCTGTGTAAATAGATTGAACATCTTCACCTACATTTAACTCTTTGATTAACCCTTCCGTTACCGCAGTACCAATTTGGTCCCCAGGCATTGTAAGTACATCTGGTCCTGTACCACCCGGTCCATCCATACGTAAATCTTCTATTTGTTGAGCATAGGCTTTTTCAACTACTTTCACCTTTACTCCATTTTCTTCTTCAAACTTAGCAATCGCATCTTTAATACCTGCTCCTTTTTCAATATCTTCCCAAACTAGTAAATCATACTCTTTGTTCTTGGAAGAATCCTTCGAACCGGTACTCTCAGTACTACTTTCTTGAGGTCCACATGCTACTAAAGATAGACTTAAAGCAATACCGCTCATAAGGCTAAAATACTTTTTAAACTTCTTCATAGCTTACATCCTCTCACATTGGTTTATATTTTTCATTGAAAGCGCTTCAGTAATTAAAATATATCACTAAAAGTAAAACATGTAAATATATTTTTACTAAAACTAGTAAAATATTTTAAGAAAAACATTTTACTAGCGATTATAGGATATCAAACAGGATCTTCGTAGCGTTAAATCCAAGCCCGAAACATTCAAACTTCTTTACATAATCAACTGAATCTAACTATTTAAACACAATAAATACAAGTAATTATACTTACTTTTAGTAAAAAGTTTTACCAAAAGACTCATATCTGGATCTTCCCATTTTTCTCCCCGACCATATAAGGACTAATTAAACTTTTATAATCGAAAACCATCGTGTCCTACACCTTTCTTCCTATCTCAAATGCAAAAGCCTACTTTCGATAGTTTTTAAATCCTTCATTTGTATGTATTTCGTCAATCGAAATTTGTCTAAATAATAGGCAATTTACTTTATTAACATCCGAACCATATTTGGATAAAATTTGAATTGTTAAAAAATTTTATTTGGAGGTAAGATATGAACTTAAAGAAAAAAGTTTTATCCGTATCCTTATCAAGCTTAATGGCATTTGGTGCAATTACCGCCGTCACAACACCAGTTTTTGCTGTCGGAAATGGTCCAGGTGCTGGTAATGGTGCCGTCCAAACATCAATTTTGCATACATATGAGAGTTTAGTAGATTATTTAAAGACTCAGGATGCGAAGCAAGAAGCGATGGAATTAGAGGTGATTGGACAAACTGTCAAAGGCCGTGATATTTATATGGCAAAATATATCTCCAATCCTGATAATCCAACGATCTTATTTTTAACACAGCAGCACGGAAACGAGCAGCTTACAACAGAGGGTGCCCTTAGCTTTATTAAGCATTTAGGCACAGAGAAAACTAAGGGAGTATTAGATAACGTCAATGTACTTATCATTCCTATGCTCAATGCTGATGGAGCAATGGGGGATGTGGATTTCTCACTTGATAATTATCATGCAGATGGTGACCGCCATCTTACTCGTTATAATGCGAACTATGTTGACCTTAACCGTGAACATGATAAGGCAACGAGTGACATGGAACCAGAAGCAAAGTCCTTACATGAGAATGTTTTTGCAAAATATAACATCGATTATATGATCGACCTTCATCACCAGGGCACGCTTAGTGAAACAGAAGGGGAACTCGTATCTGGATCGATTCTTTATCCGACCAATCCAAATGTGCAGCCTGAAGTGCTTGAACGCTCTAAAAGATTAGGATCGGTTGTTTATGGAGCACTTGAGGATACTGGGTGGGGCCATATCGGTAAATACGCGGGTGGTAGCGGTGAAAATATCGGACGTAACGGCGCGGCTGTTCGTTATGACATCTCTACCCTCCTATTTGAAATGCGTGGCATGTCCGATCACTTTGTTGAATCTTATGCTCTAGGACAAAAGAGCAACGGCTATTTAATTAAGCAGACGATTACTACCCTAGATGCTACGGTAAGAGCAATTGCAGATGGCTCCATTGAGACTGCCGATACTAGCTTCTGGGATACTCTTCCAGAACAAAAAAACAGACAAGGCGAAGAGGCGGACGAATAATATAAATAAGGGAGAGCATTCCAGTTATGGAGGCTCTCCCTTTATCTATCAATTACTTCAATCTTTCTCTTTTGGTTACGCTGTTTTAGTACTTTCCAACTCATATAACCAATCGTCATTACTCCAAGTCCAACAAGTAACATGATTTGATATTCAGCGATTATATTTACCATTGTTTTCGCATCCCCGTCATAAAAACGGCCAATACTTAACAAAAACAAAGTAGAAGGCCCTATTCCTAACATCGTAAGTGCCGTATAAGGAATGTAGCTACCGAGAGCATATAAAAAGCTTCCAACTAGTGAAATCCATGTTACTTCAAACCAAGATAAATCTAAAATAAACCCTACTGTTACAATGAAAAATGTTCCAACAAAGGGAAAGGCACTTCCCTCAATGAATAAGGAAAACAAAATTCCGCCTATCCCCCATTTATCAATTAGATTTAGTAGCAAGTCCGTCATAAAACCACTCCATCTTATTTAAGATACTATAAGTATAGAGTGACTCTTCTTATCTAAATAGAAACCAAGGGTGTAACTTCTTATAAGACTTGAGATGTAGATTTCACTTTGACTAATTCATCAATATCTCACGAATATCATCTTCTGTAAGAGAAGGAGCAGAATCCCGCTTAGAATCAATAATCTCTGACACAAGATCTCTCTTTTTCTCCTGCAGTTCATTTATTTTCTCCTCGATTGTCCCGCGTGCAATAAGCTTGATCACTTGTACTTCATTCGTCTGGCCAATGCGATGTGCACGGTCTGCGGCTTGCTCCTCAACAGCAGGATTCCACCAAAGGTCGTATAAAATAACTGTATCCGCCCCTGTTAAATTTAGTCCCGTCCCACCTGCTTTTAACGATATAAGAAAAATATCTCGTTCGCCATCGTTAAATCGATTGCATCTTTCCAGACGTTCTTCCGAAGGAGTCTGACCATCAAGGTAGAAAAATGGGATCCCTTGATTAGCTAGTTCCCTGCCAATCAGAGTGAGCATCTTCGTAAACTGAGAAAAAATCAGCACCCGTCTTCCAGAAAACCTTGCTTCATCTACAATTTTCATGAGCTGTTCAAATTTTGACGAACTTCCTTTATATCCATCCACAAATAAAGCTGGATGACAACAAATCTGTCTTAATCGCGTTAATCCAGCCAAGATTTTAATCCGATTTTTTCTTATCGTGTCCTTGTCCAAATGCTTTAACGTATCTTCTTTCAGTTTGGCAAGGTACGCGGCATACAAATTCTTCTGATCCGGAAGAAGCTCCACTGACTCCATCAACTCCATTTTCCCAGGAATGTCAGAGAGCACCTCTTCCTTCATTCTTCGAAGTAAAAACGGCCGAATCCTGCGAGCAATTTGCTTTCGATTGAGATTACTGTACTCCTTGAATCCTAGGAAAAGTTCAGGAAACACAACGTGAAAAATGGACCACAGTTCTTCTAAGGAATTTTCCACCGGAGTCCCTGTAAGGGCGAAGCGATAATCTGCTTTTATCCTTCGTACGGCTTTCGCTGTTTGTGAAACTGGATTTTTAAATGCTTGTGCTTCATCAAAGAAGACCACACGAAACGACTGTTTTTGGTACCAGGTCAAATCTTTTAATAACAATGGATACGAGGTGATCACAACGTCCAACCCATCCAGGTCATTCTGAAGTTTTACACGTTCCGTTTTCGTTCCATCCATCACAACGGCTTGTAGCTCTGGAGCGAATTTTATCATTTCACTTAACCAGTTATAGGTTAAAGACGATGGACAGACAACAAGAACAGGGAGCTTTTTGTCACGTATGGTAGCAAGCTCCGACAATATAAAGGAAATGCTCTGCAAGGTTTTCCCAAGTCCCATATCATCTGCAAGAATCCCTCCAAATCCAAAATGGGCGAGAGTTTTCATCCATTGATAACCTTGCTTCTGATACTCATGGAGAATCGGTTCTACCGATTTTGGCACCTCGAACTTCATTTCACCCGGATTTTGAATAGTATCTAAAAATTGACGAAAGGACTCTTCAAACTTAAATACTTTACTATCACTATCTAAGAGCTGTAGCCCTCGAACAACAGGGAAGTTTAATTCACTTTCCCAATCTTCTGGTTGGACAGGAAGTGTTTTAAGGAAACGATCAATTTCTTCAAATTCTCTTGTTTCTAACGAGAGCAGTGACCCATTTTTCAAACGATAGTATTTTCGCTTTTCCTCTAAGGCTGCTAGCACGGAACGAATCTCTTTCTCAGCCATGCCCTCCATTTCAAACTTGAATTCAAGCCAATTGGTTCGTTCTTTTTTCATTTTAATCCGGATTTTAGGATGAGCATTCTCCTTAAACAACCGGTTTCTGACAGCTGTCGTTGCATATAATTGCACTAGCTTTTGTAGCTTCGGAACGACATGATATAAAAACTCATACTCCAATTCCTCATTATGGAGAACATACCCACTGTCCGTGGTAGCAAAAGAACTTTCCTCCATCAACTTAAGGATCGCCTGTTCTTTCCCTACATCCCTTGCTGCAATAAATCTTGCTTGGTGTTGATGACTTTCTAATGGGTTAATTACTATATTTTCATAGTGAAATTCTAGCCCAGCAAGAAGCCGATTGCTTACTCGATCAAGGTACAACTTTGCTACGAGCGGTGTGTGGAAGAGTTGATTGGAAACGGCAGACGATATTTGCACGTTCCCTAGCTTTTTTAAGCCAGGAACCACTTTTTCTAAGAAAAAGTCAAATTGTTCCTTTGGGATGGGAATACTACCTGACTTCGAATTTGCTAACATTTGTTTCATTTCAACCAGTCGGTCAATATCTTCATAAGGGATTTGGTACACTTCTCCCTTAAATAAAACCAATCCATATGAATTCATCACAATGATTTGATCCAACCCTTGAACTTTAAGGTGATAACCTCCGCCCGTTACGTCTATTACATCAAATTGTAAAGGAAGCGTTCTTTTAGAAAGTCTGATTCCGCTATATGTGTATTCATCAACCTGTAAGCTTACTTGTGGGGCATTTACAAGAAAAGGGAGTAGTCTTTCCCAAGAAGTCGGTGTGATCAGTAGCATTTGGCTGTTAGGTACAACACCATGCACCTTTTCATCATTCGTCACTTGAACAAGCTGGTGGATAACCGCGTCCGTTTCCCTTTGAAAACAATGAACACTCGGGTCATAAGTAAAAGTATCTGAAAGGGATATGGGTATCCCGTTTTTCATTTTCTCTAGGAAATCTCGTATATCTTGGACTAGAATGGAGTGGATAGTGAGCTCCACCCCAAGCATCTCTTTATCCATTACCGAAATGATTTTGCAAGTAAACGCAGCCTTTACTACTTGTCGGTTTTCAAAATGGAGCTGATGTCCACTCGACCGCTTTGGCTGGCTGGCAAACAGGGTTAACAACCCGTCTGTTAATTCCTGATTGGCGTTTGGATGTTCGCTTGGTATAAAAGGGACCGTCCCTTTTTTCTGATAGTCATATATTGCTAATAACACAGCTGCAATATGCTGACATTCATTTTTAAAAGATGGTAGTGAAGGACAGCTACAGGTTGTTTGAAAATCACCGTGGTCCACTTCTACTTTAACTTTAAAGTCCTCCGCGCCCGTAACCGTTGATTCACAACCTTGATGATGATAACTCTGAAATGTTACTCTATCCGCACGATAAAAAGAATCTCCTCGTTTAAAGGAGACTGTACCACACATGTCTTTTATGATTTTGTGATTTAATCGTATATTCACGTATGTCTCTCCTTTCTAGAAGATCATTTGTCTCAACTATTTTACCATCAAAAGAGTAGCAGACACCAAAAAATGCCCAAATAACTAATTGGGCATTTTTTTCTACTATTGAATAGGTAGCTTAAATAACCGATCGTCACCTTCCCTAGGATTCCCTCTTCCATCACGATTATTAGTTATTGAATATAGCGCATCTTCTTCAATAAAAATATCCCGCATTCTTCCCGCACCCTCAAATACGGTTTCCACTTTCGTACCAGCGAGGTCGACTACTCGAATACTTTCGCCACGTAAGGTCGCTACGTAGATATTCCCGTTTTTTATTTCAATTCCAGATGGTGCCCAGGTTACCTCTCCGGTATGGAATAATGGAGAGACCATATTTGGAGCTTTTTCATCACCCTCAATCACAGGCCACCCATAGTTCTTCCCGGGTTCAATTTGATTAATCTCATCATGTGCCGACTGCCCATGCTCAGAGCTATAAAGCTTTCCACTATTATCCCACGCTAAACCTTGAGGATTTCTATGTCCATATGAATATACGTATGAATTCTTGATTGGATTATCATTAGGAATCGAACCATCTAATTCCATGCGTAAAATTTTGCCTGCTAAGCTACTGACGTTTTGAGCGTTATTGGGATTCCCTGCATCTCCAGCAGTTGCATACAATTTGCCGTCAGGTCCGATTTTGATTCGTCCACCATTATGAATTCTCCCACCAGGAATTCCTTCAAGGATAACGGAAGTTTCCCGCCATGTATTTTGGTTAAGCCGGAGAACGACTATACGGTTCAATACTTCTCCATTTTCTTCATATGTATGGTAAGCATATGCTTCCTGGTTGCTTTCAAAATTTGGAGAAAGAATAAAACCCAAAAGTCCTCCTTCTCCGATATGAAGGACCTCTTTTGTAACATCCACCTCTTGCATCGTTTTTGAACCATTTTCTTCATCCACTTTAATAATACTTCCCGCACGTTGACTTAAATAAAAGGTTTGATTATGTTTGGTAATATTCCAAGGAATATTTAAATCGGTCGCAACCACCTCAGCTTGCCTTGCAACAGCTTCACTTGCTTCATTCTCATTCGATAATTCATTATCTCCTGTACAACCCGAAACAAAAAGGATTGCCGTTAATGTAATCAGGATTTTTTTCACTACTACCACCTCAATTTTTGTTCTCTAGATAGAAGTTTATCCATTTGTTTCCAATAATAAAATACTTTCTATTTTAATTCATATTTACGCATTGAAGCGGCTTCCGGAGACGGGGCTGTCTGAATCGTGGTGGGCACTCGGACTTGGATGCAGCTGGGATTGTCCGAATCATGACTTCATTCGGACTCTGTTGCAACTCCCGAAGTTGGGATTGTCCGAATCAAGGGCTCATTCGGACTCTGAAGCGACTCCCGAAGCCGGGGCTGTCCGAATCAAGGGCTCATTCGGACTCTGAAGCGACTCCCGAAGCCGGGGCTGTCCTTATCACATGCCCATTTGGACTCTGAAGCGACTACCGAAGCCAGGGCTGTCCTTATCACATACCCATTCGGACTTTGAAGCGACTCCCGAAGCCGGGGCTGTCCGAATCACAGGCCCATTCGGACTTTGAAGCGACTCCCGAAGCCGGGGCTGTCCGAATCACAGGCCCATTCGGACTCTGAAGCGACTACCCAAGCCGGGCCTGTCCGAATCACAGGCCCATTCGGACTCTAAAGCGACTACCCAAGCCGATCCTGTCCTAATCACAGGCCCATTCGGACTTTGAAGCGACACCACATGACGTTCCTGTCCAAATCAATGGCGCATTCGGACTCTATAGCGATTCCCCAAGCCGTTTCTGTCCTAATCACGGGCCCATTCGGACTCTGAAGCGACTCCCAGAACCGTTCCTGTCCGAATCATGGGTGTATTCTTACTCTATAGCGACCCCACAAGACGTCCCTGTCCAAATCAATGGTGCATTCGGACTCTAAATCGACTCATCAAGCCGAGCCTACTACAAAATCAAATTCTCTTTATTCACCCTTCCCCATCAACTTCTTCACTGCCTCTTTCGGATCCCAGCAGTTAAATTGATAGGTTGGTTTCGTATCAAATCCTAATCGGGAGCATCGGTAAATCATTTTCCCATTCTCTTTTTTCACTTCATAATTCACACATGAGGCACAGCAATGGAAATTCTTCACATGTTTCTCCTCCTAATATCGGATTCTTTTATTATAATAATATGTATAATTAAAGTAGATTCCTAGAGTAAGGAGCGTGTTCCGTTGAAACTCATTTCTATTTGTCCAAGCAACACCGAAATTGTGGCTTATTTAGGATTAACTTCTTCATTAATTGGAGTCGATGACTATTCTGACTGGCCCGAGGAGATTAAAGAGTTACCGAGATTAGGGCCGGATCTTAACATAAATATGGATAAGGTCGAAGAATTACAGCCTGATTTAGTGTTAGCTTCCCTCACTGTTCCTGGAATGGAACGTAATATTGAAGAGTTAGAGAAACGCAACATCCCTTTTGTAATTGTTCCTAATCCAACAACCCTACAAGAGGTAGCTGACTCCTTATTGTTTGTTGGAAAAGCAACAAACTCCATAGAAAAAGCAACCATAGCCTACGAGAAGTTCACTTCAAAAATTAGAGACTACAAGGCTCTAAGCAAGACGGTTGAAATCCCTAAAACGATCTACTGGGAGTGGTGGGCGAAACCCGTATTCACCCCAGGGGCAAGCAATTGGTTAACCGAAATCAGTCAGCTAGCTGGTGGACACAATATTTTTTCTGACCGCGGGGAAGCGAGTGTTCAAACCGATTGGGACGAAGTACGCAGAAGAAACCCTGATGTCATTTCAGTTGTTTGGGTCGGAGTACAAAAAGAGAAAGTGAACCCTAAGGTGATCCTTAAACGCCCTGAATGGGATCAAATGGATGCAATCAAAAATCAGCAACTATACATACTGGATGAGCCATTGTTTTGCAGACCTTCCCCAAGGTTACTGCTGGGATTAGCGAAGATTGCTTCCCTTCTTCATCCAGACATTTATCCAGCTTACAACGAAGATCCAACCATATAATAAAAGACCATTGTCCCAAACAGACAATGGTCTTACAAATCATAGCAACATTTAATTATAGAAACAATCCAACCGTGGTTGCGGTTAATATCGATGCTAATGTAGCTGCGAGTAACATTTTTAGTCCAAACTTAGCTACAACCCCAGCTTTTTCACCGTTAATGGCTTGAATTGAACCAGATATAATTCCAATGGAACTAAAGTTAGCAAACGAGACTAGGAAGGTTGAAACAATTCCCACAGTACGGTCACTCAAGTCCGGAATCAATGGTTGGAATTCAAGCATAGCAACGAACTCATTTGTGGCAAGTTTAATCCCCATGATAGAACCTGCCGTCAACATTTCACTCGCTGGAATTCCCATCATGAAGGCAACCGGTGCAAACACATAACCTAATATTTCAGTTAAAGAAAGGCCGATTAATCCTGAGAAAGCCGCATTAATTAAAGCCATTAAACCAACATAGGCTACTAACATCGCCGCAACAATTAACGCTACTCTACCTCCATCGATCGCACCAACACTGATTGCTTCAAAAATGGATTTTGATTGGGAAACTTCCTTTAAGTTAATTTCTTCATCTTCTCCTGACTGAATAGGAGCTACAATGGTCGCAATAATTAGAGCCGAAAAAGCATTTAAAATCATCGCCACTAAGACATATTGTGCAGGGATCATGCTCATATAAGCACCCATAATACTTGCACTTACGCTTGCCATTGCACTTGTAGATACGATGAACAATTTATTATCGTTCATTTTATCTAAATGTGCTTTAATCGCCAATAATGACTCACTTTGACCAAAGAAAATCGAGTTGACTGAATTAAACGTCACTACCTTTGATAGGCCGGTAATTTTTGAAATAGCCCCACCTATGTATTTGATCGCTAATGGCAAAATCTTGATATGCGTGAGAATCGATAAAAGGGTCGATGTGAAAATAATCAACATCAAAACATTAATAAAAAATACAGATGTATCTTCAGGAACTAATCCGCCTGTGACAAAATTAATCCCTTCATATCCATAAGTTAATACTTGTGTAACGAAATTTGATACCACTTCCACGATCTTTAAGCCGACAACCGTCTTAAACATGACAATAGTGATGGTAAGCTGAAGAGCAAACATAATTACAATTGCTCTAAAGTTAACCCCCTTCTTATCATTTGATAAAAGGTAGGCCAATCCGAGTGTAAGGATAATACCTAAAATGCCAATAATGATACTCATACTGTTCTCTCCTTAGATGCATGTACAAAGTTACTTTCTACTATTATGCCTTCTTTTAAACAATAACTTTTCCATTTTATCTAATTAAGTTTTGCTTTTCTAGTGTCAGGCGTGTATTTATAATTTTCCCAAAAATAAAACAATGCCACCCAGGTAGCATTGCTCTCCGTTATGTTCCACAGTACGTTCGATAAGGAAGGCCAGTTGAGTCTGGCAGTTTACAGTACTCTTCTTGGACAGAAGTATAGTCGTAAGGATTTGCTAAAGCTTCCAGTAACTTATCCATGACACTATAGTCATCTTGCTGGGCAGCATCTAAGGCTTCTTCCACCCGATGATTTCTTGGGATAATGGAAGGGTTGCTCTTTCTCATTAATTCTAGTGCAGATTCTTTTGATTGTTCCTGTCTGCTGAGTCTCTCCTGCCATCTCTTATACCAGTCGTTGAACTCTGTTGTTCCTTGAAGGACCGATTCCTCATGTGCTTCACGGGTTAACGCTCTAAAGGTATTTGTATAATCGGCTTTATATTGCTTCATCACGTTTAGAAGATCATTTATCAGCGTTTCATCCTGTTCTTCTGCATTAAATATCCCTAGTTTGGCTCTCATTCCTTCGAGCCAATATTGGCGAGACAGCTCCGGATACTCGGATATGGCCTCTTGAGCTATTTTTACAGCCTCTTCATCGTTGTCATGAAGCAAATCCAACAGTGTTTCAGCAAATCTCGCTAAATTCCAACCTCCGATTCCTGGTTGGTTTCCATAAGCATACCGCCCCCCCGCATCAATGGAGCTAAAAACGGTCTCTGGATCATATGTGTCCATAAATGCGCAAGGACCGTAGTCGATCGTTTCCCCACTAATTGTCATGTTGTCTGTATTCATCACACCATGAATAAATCCTACAAGCTGCCACTTAGAAATCAATTTTGCTTGCTGGTTAATGACCGCTTTTAAAAAGGAAAGATATTTATCTTCATGGTCGGCTATTTCTGGATAATGACGGTTAATTGTATAATCAGCTAGCGCTCGAGTATCTTCAACTGATCCCCATTTCGCGGCATATTGGAATGTACCAACACGGATATGACTGGAAGCCACACGGGTCAAAATTGCACCAGGTAAGTTGGTTTCCCGAATAACCGGTTGTCCTGTAGATACCACCGCTAAGCTACGGGTCGTAGGTATCCTTAGGGCATACATCGCCTCACTAATGATATACTCCCTGAGCATAGGCCCAAGAGCAGCACGACCATCTCCCCCGCGCGAGTAAGGCGTCCTACCTGGACCCTTTAGCTGAATATCAAATCTCTCACCAGTAGGGGTGATATGTTCACCGAGCAAAATAGCCCTGCCGTCTCCTAGCATAGTAAAATGTCCAAATTGATGTCCCGCATACCCTTGAGCTATCGGTGAGGCACCTGCAGGAATGTCATTTCCAGCGAAAGTTGCTGCCGCATTTTCAGTTCGCAAATCCTCTGAGTGTAAGCCAAGTGATGTTGCCAAGGATTCATTAAACTTCACTATTTCTGGTGACCGCACTGGTGTTGGATTTGTATTTGAATAAAAGAACTCTGGCAATTTGGTATAGCTGTTGTCGAAGTTCCAACCTGATTCATTTGATTTAGTCATCTTATATTTCACTTCTTTCAGCTTTTATAAATTGATCTTAAAGCATAAATCTACTTTTTTAATGTTCAACAACTCCCTTTTATTATACCTTTCACCTTCTTTTAGGGAAAAGCAATAAGAATATTTGGACTGAACCTCAACAAACTATTAACGTAAAAGACAATATAGAAACAGAAAGGAAAAACAGATGAGAAGAGTTCTATTTGGGTTGCTTTTTTGTTTGCTTTTCACTACTCAAACAGCTCTAGCAACGGATAGTGTGCAGGAAGTGAGTACTTCCCCACAAAAGCAGGGGCAACATATTCTGATGACAAGGGAACAATTCAAGGATTGGTTATTAAATAGTCAATTTCATCGGAAAATCAGCCTCATTCAGCAGCATCATACGTGGGCACCAGCTTATAAACGATTCAACGGTTCCAATCATTTTCGTTTACTTCAAGGCATGGAAAATTATCATAAAAACCAAATGCACTGGAAGACCATCGCACAAAATATCACAACCTTCCCAGATGGAAAAATAGCTGTATCCCGCCCATTTGATATGGCTCCTGAAGGTTCGATTGGGGCAAAGGCCAACTCTGTAGGCATCGCCATCGAAAATGTAGGCAACTTTGATAAAGGGCAAGATGTGATGACTGCTGAACAAAAGGAAACGATTGTGTACATTACAGCCTTGCTTTGTCTAAAATTTAACCTCACCCCTTCAGTGGATACCATCACTTATCATCATTGGTGGAATTACAAAACAGGGCAAAGAGTGCTAGATCATGCGAAAAGCTATGAAGTGAAACCGTGTCCAGGAACGAATTTTTTCGGAGGAAATACGACCACTGCTGCTAAAACGTATTTTTATCCATTAATCTTAAGAAAGATGAAGGAGTTCCAATAAATATAAAAAGTAGGTTGATGAAACCTCACCAACCTACTTCCTTCTTTTAGGAAACTGCTTGTTCCTTTATTTCCACTTCATTTTCTCTATATTTATGCTTTCCAATAATTCCAGCTTCCCGATCCTTCTTTTCTAATTCCAAAGCTTTCGGTACCGATAACCAATAGGCTAATCCAATGCTAATTGCACCGGCACTTAGCTTCCCAATAATAATCGGAAGAATTAATGTTGGTTGGAAATTGGCTGTGAAAGAAAGATGATCTCCTAGTAAAAACGCTGCACATACGGCAAACGAAATATTGATTACTTTGTCCTTTGGTGACATCGTACGAACTAGCTTGAACATCGCTAAAATATTCGCAATGGTTGCAACCAATCCTGCACTTCCTTCTTTACTTAGCCCAATCTTTCTTCCCATTGCTTCCAACTGTTTCCCTGCATATTTTTGTAATAAATATACCATCGGGAATGCCCCAGCTAACATAATTCCAATATAGCCTGCCGTCTCAAGTGCGCGAAACTGATCATCTGCATCAGCCATAATGGGATGGAACCCCCATGAACCAAACAACTTCGAGAAAAGACCTGTGAAGATTTCTACAATCGAGAACACTAACACCAGTTTAATCCCTGCATCCATGAATCTTCCAAACCACATAAATCCTTTAATCATTACATCTGGTAAAAAGTATAAACCAGCTGCTAAAACAACGACAAAAATAATCAAGGGAGATAGATTGGCAAATATTTTTAAATAGCTGATTGTGAATTCATAGGTTGAATCGGTAGTTGTTGATATAGCATCTCTAATTTTAGAATTCGTTAGGACGACCAACACACTTGATATAAATGCACCAATCGGAATGGTTAATATCCCTGACATTACACCTAAGGCCATATATTTATGATCACGTTTATCTAGCATAGCTAAGCCCATCGGAATCGAGAATACGATGGTGGCACCTGCCATAAATCCAACGATCATTGCCATAATCCAGCCTTCATAAGAGGTGGCCAACTCTTGTGCTAATTGGTATCCTCCCATGTCAGTAGCAAGAATGGCAGTAGCAGCTATTGCTGGGTCCGCTCCTATTTTTGCAAAGAATGGACCACATACCTTGTTAATAAACCAGGAAAGGTATGGAATAGAAGCCATAATACCAGCTGCTGGAACAAAAATATGCCCCACCGCATGTAAGCCTTCCATAAATTGTTGCCCTAATCCTTGCTCACTGTTTTTAATAGCGGCAAAGGCTCCTAATATTGCACATGCCATAATAATATAAATAACAATTTCACCAACCATGACCATCCTTTTTCCCCCTTTATAGATGTGTTTTCAATTACACAACAAGACTTACTCCACTCGCTTTTTGCTCGAGCATTTTATTGACCAAGGTTCCGATATGAGCGGCCGCTTCAATCGGCGGTGTTCCATTTCGATGTATATTGGATATCACCATTCTCTCCGATTCCTTCATTCCTTTTCGTGGTCGATAGCACATATACGCGCTAAGTGAGTGGGCGCATACAAGGCCTGGTCTTTCTCCTATTAATAAAATAAAGGCTTCCGGTTTTAGAATTTCTCCTATGGCATCCATACAAGCAACCCTCCCCCCTTTTACAAAAAACGGTGTTCCCACATCGATTTGATATAAAGAAAGAGAATCCAATAGCGCTGGATACACATCAAGTACATTCTCATTGACCGCACTAGCACTTAAACCATCAGAGATAACAATCTGCACTTGAGCATTTTGGATACATTTTCCGCGAATAAGCTGTTCCCCTTCTACTGATAAAACCCTTCCTTTATCAGGCCTTTTTAAATACTGTTCCTTTGTTTCATAGCGTGTTTCTACTGTAAAGAGATTAAATTCTTGTAATAACCGGGAGGAAACCTCTCCATACACGGCATCAACAGCCGCCGCATGATCAATCCGAAACGATAAAAAGTCCTTTGTTAACGGCCTTGTTCCGGTCCGACCTACTCCAATTCGAGCAGGGGTAAATTTCTTTAAGGCTTCAAGCTGATGTTTTTCCATTAATGTTCACCTCTCTTTTATACTTTTTGTAGGAAGAATGTCGGATCTCCCGCTAGCTTAGTTAGCTTTCCATTTTCCATTAATCCAAGACTCTCAAGCCAACCCTTAAATGCCGGAGCTGGTTCTAAGCGTAAAATGCTTCGTAATGTCGCGATATCGTGATAGCTTAAGGACTGGTAATTGAGCATGCAATCATCGGCCATCGGAACACCAATGACAAAATTTACACCAGCTGTCCCTAATAAGGTACTCAACGTATCCATATCATTTTGGTCTGCGTTCATATGGTTCGTATAACAAACGTCTACCCCCATTGGAAGACCGTGCATTTTCCCCATAAAATGATCCTCTAACCCTGCACGTATCACCTGTTTGCTGTCATATAAATACTCGGGGCCAATGAAACCAACGACTGTATTCACAATAAAAGGGCTGAACTTTCTTGCGAGACCGTAGCACCTTGCTTCTAATGTCACCTGGTCTATATCAAAGTGAGCATCAGACGAAAGTTCCGAGCCTTGGCCAGTTTCAAAATACCAGCGGTTTGGACCAGTTGCTGTTCCTTTTTCATGAATCATTGATGTCGCCTCTTCTAGCATGGAGAGCGATATTCCAAAGGACTCATTTCCTGCTTGTGTGCCTGCCAGACTTTGAAAAATCAAATCTGCCGGAGCTCCTTTTTCGATGGCACGCATTTGACTTGTAACATGGGATAAAACACAGTTTTGAGTTGGAATCTGAAATTGATCAATCGCTTTCTTTGTTTCATGTAATAAAGCAGAGATATTTTCCGTTGTATCAATAACAGGATTAATTCCGATCACCGCATCACCAATCCCAAAGCTTAAAGCCTCATATAAGGATGCTGTCATCCCCTTTAAGTGATCGGATGGATGATTCGGCTGAGCTCTTGAAGCTAGCACTCCTTGTTGGCCAATTTTTGTTTGACAATGCGTAATAATCTTTATTTTTGATGCCGCTTGAATCAAATCCAGATTAGACATGATTTTTGCTACTGCAGCAATCATTTCACTAGTTAACCCGCTGCCCAATGTGAGCAAATCCTTGCCCGTCTGCTCATCACTCAAAATATATTCTCGTAAATCAGCTACGGTCCAATTCTTAACCAACTGATATACCTCTTCATTCACATTGTTTTCAATGAGCTGTGAGACATCATCTGTATCAGGATCTATTAAAGGTGTATTCCGAATATCAGAAAGGAGAATATCAGCTAGCACGAGCTTGGCAGCCATTCTTTCCTTCATATTTTCGGCACTAATCCCTGCTAGATCATCCCCTGATCGGCTCTCATTCGCTTTTGCCATGATTTCTTTTAAGCTATGAAACTCATAGGTTAGCCCATATAAGGTTGTTTTTCTATACATGCTAGGTTCCTCCTCGTTATCCAAAAGCTAGAGTTTTCACTGATAGAGAGATCGCTTCCCCCGCTATGCGTAATCCTAAGTCAATATAATCTCCGTGTAGAAAATCTACCTGATCAATACAAATAATTTGCATCCCTTCATGACTCGTCTTCTTTAAAGATTGACCGAGTGCCTTTCCTATATCACTTTCACAAATGACTACAAGACAAGTAGCATTCGGGAAATGGTGATGGAAGAGTTGATAAATTGTATTGGTCATAGATTTCATCGTTTGGTAAGAGCAATACTCCATTCCTAACAAACCTAGAGCAAATGGTGGATCCTGCACGTCATAAAGCTTTTTCGCTTGTGTCATTACTTCATCTAGCTGATTAGCAAATGCTATCGTTTCGAAGTCTAGCGTATCTACCATGATCCGTACGATCGGAAGATTTTTAATCGGTAACAGGGCTTCATGAACAAAGATCGTCGCCCCACTTAATTCCGTATTTTGCATTCCTGCTCCAATTACGGTTGCTCTTGTCGTTTCCTTCGCCTCAATTATGTTTAATCCCGACCACTTACTCTCCTTCAATAAGGTGGAAGCAAGTAACGGGCCGATATCACCAAACGTTGTAACCTCATTCATCTGAATAGGCTCTTTCCCAGCCATCATATGTCCAACCCCACCGGAAAAAATCACCTCTTTAATAGGCGGAAGTGTTTGATCCATTGGTTCAAGCAGCAACAAATCTGCATGGTATTTTGGCTCACCAGAAAGAAAGGAAATCATGCTTTGATTCATACGTGTACAGATTTCTATCAGCTCATTCAATGTAATGCCTCTATCTTTCTGAGTGGAAAAGAGGTTCGCTTCCAACCAGGGCCTTAAATATTCCGAAATATACACGACTTCCTCTTGGTCATTTATTCGGATTAATCTTCCCCCTACATGAAAGGTGAAGGTTTGAATGGCCCGACCTGCTTCAAACAGGGCTACATTGGCTGTTCCTCCCCCAATATCCACATTGGCAACAATTCCTTCGATTTCTTCTGAACGATCCTTTGCACCAGAACCTTTTCCAGCTAAAATGCCTTCTAGGTCTGCTCCTGCTGTGGCAACGACAAAATTTCCCGCTCGGTCAGCTAAATAGTTAATAATTTTTTCCGCATTTTCTTTTCTCGCCGTTTCACCTGTAATAATGACTGCACCAGCTTTGACATCCTTAAAATGAATGCCAGATTGCTCATATTCATTTGAAAGAATGGTCGCCAAACTTTGCATATCAATATCTTGATTAGATGTTAAGGGTGTTGTGTAGATGGAACTTTCATACACAACGGTACGGTCAATAATTTGAGACGTTGGCAAATGAAAAGGACTACCTTGTTCCGCTATTGATAGATGACTTACAATGAATTTTGTTGTGCTGGTTCCAATATCAAGTCCGATACTTGTGATCCAATTTCCCAATTTCTCCACCCCCCTGAAAACAAAAAGCGCCTTAAATTAATTCCCCACCTCTAAAAAGATAGTAGAATTAATTCAAAGCGCCGTTGCTTTGGATGTTTATTTACTTTTCTCTAGCACACTCTCAGCTAATTTAGCTAATGGAATATGTTTTTCCATGCTCTCTTTTTGCATATGGCGATAAGCCTGCTCCTCTGTAAATTCCAATTGTGCCATTAAAATACCTTTCGCCTTTTCAATAAGTTTTCGATCCTTCATTTGTTGCTCTAAATTCCCAATCTTATTATGTAAGATAAGGCTTTGTTCTCGCTGAAACAGAGCGATTTCAACAGCTGGGATAAGGTCTTTTTCTGTTATTGGTTTGACGATATAGGCATTTATGCCAACCTCTTTCGCCTGTTCAACAAGCTCATCATGACTAAAGGCTGTTAGAAGAAGAATGGAGGAGCTTGAGAATCCTTTAATAATAGAGGAGGCCTTGATTCCATCCATTTTCGGCATTTTCACATCCATTATAATAAGATCTGGTTCCAATGAATATGCTTTCTCTACCGCCTCTTCCCCATTTTTAGCTTCTCCAACCACCTCGTATCCTTTGCCTAGAAGAATCTCTTTAATATCAATTCTCGTAATAGGCTCATCATCAACTACAAGTATTTTTGATTGGATCATTCTATCACCCTATCTATGATCGGAAACATAATCGACACTTTTGTCCCTCGAGTTGAATAAAAAAAAGATAGAACCCCCTCCAACTCCTCTTCAACTAGCATGCTTACCAACTGCAATCCTAAAGTAGATGAAGGTTGATCACTTGGCTGTTCTTCCATCCCCGATCCATCATCAGATACAATGATATAGACCATCTGCTTTCTACTATTAATTGTAATCTCCATTCTTCCATTTTCTCGAGAATGAAAAGCATGCTTTAATCCATTTTGGATCAATTCATTGACAACTAGCGCAAGAGAGGTAGCCTTATCTGATGGTAAATATAACGATTCTCCCTGAACAGTTACTTGAATATCCTGTCCTGGAGTAGTCGACGAAGAGACTAGTAGTGTCGCAATTTGCCCCATTACAAATTTGACATCTACTTCTTCTAATCCATCCTTTGCTAAATAATTGTGAACAAGTGCCATGCTTGCAATTCTTGAAAGACTATCTTCAAAAACTTCCCTAACCTCTTGTGACGAGGATCTTCTCATTTGTAGGCGTAGTAAACTCGAGATGACCTGTAAGTTATTTTTCACACGATGGTGAATTTCTTGCACTACAAGAGACTGCACCAACCTTTGCTTTTCTTGACTATTAGTTGTTTCCATTAAAGACTTTACTTTTCTTTCATTTCGAATGATTTCTGAAATGTCCCGCTCTTTTATTAAAACAGCTATCGTCATTCCATCACGATCAGTAATAGGAACAATATCCTGCTGCATGACGATGTTTTCCTGAGATATCCCCCTTGAACCAATTACCGGTTTCCCATTTCTTAAACTAAATAAGACTCCTGGTTCTGCTTCCTCTACTGCCACCTGACCTAGCACACTTTCCTTATACAATGAAGATGCGGTGTTCGGATTGGCTTCAGCCACCACAATGGCTTCTTTTCCCCCAGGCAATAAGCAGTCGATGAATACATCGGCTTGAGAAATATCAGCTATTACTTGAAGATTAGTAGACATGTTTTTAATTATCTCATGATGTTCATACGTTAGATTTGTTACCTGATCTAAGGTGAGACTTATTACCATGTCATTATAATCCTCTCTTTTTATGGTCGTTTTCTATAGAAACAACAATACCACCCTTTCCTGACATGACCAACAATACTGTAAGAAAATCTAACAGAGATTATTCTGATAAATTTCATTTTTCTTACAAAATAAAACAGAAACCTTACAAGAAGGTCTCTGTTTAAGTAAACTTATCTTCCATTCATCTCAAAAACCCTTACATTACCAGAGACTTCGTTCGCCACGAGCATGAGTGGCTTACCAGTTGGGCTATCATTTGCTTCCACCAAGCACAGTCCTTCTGGTGCAAGATCACCACTTGACACTACGTCTGTACCTGTGAAATCTCTTAAGTTAACATAGTCATGGAATTTTACATTTTGCATATTTGTGATGTCATACATCATAATGCCGCCCGTTCTTTCTAACCCGATAAAGGCGAACGTTTTGCCATTTACTTTCATCACTTTTATATCTTCTGGCTCTGGACCTTTTTTCCCGCTGCGAGAATCTAGTTCTGTTTTATTATTTGAAGAATTAAAGGCTTCAGGAAAAAGCTCACCTGTTATTTTTTCAAAGTCGCTTCCACTATCATAGACCTGCTCCATCGTGCCTGCATCCCAAATGGAGAAGGAACGGCTACCATAAATATACGTTTTATCAGCCTCAAGTCCATCTCTTTCCGTATTCAGTATGGTATCGATTTTATTAGAGGTGCCTGGGAATGTATAAGCCCCCGTATCCTCATACTCACCCCACTCTCTGCCATCGCCTTCGTTAGCAGTAAAGATGTACTGTTTGCCCCCTATTTTTTGCGTGGCTATTCCATCAGGCATGTAGGTACCATAGAGATTTTGGGTAGCGAGGTTTACTTGACCATCCTTTAATGCATCAAGAGCATTTTCTTCTAAATTATGATCCTTAAATCCAAGCCCTTTCACACTTACAATCTCTTGAGTTTTTAAGTCGATTTTCGCTACCGAATTAGCCTCCTGTAGAGATACGTACGCGTAATGACTGTTATCAGAAACAGATATATACTCAGGCTCTAAATCAACAGAAGGTGCCGTATTAGGCTTCAATAATACCCCATTTTCCACAAGTGCTGCTCTTGCCTCTTTGGAGTCAAACTTGTCAAAACCAATCGTTTGAGCTGTAGCTTTATCTACACCCTTTTTTATGTCAATAATGGTAATGGAACCTTTGGGGTCAGCTGCATCTGCTACAGAGTATCCTTCCCGTGGCTCGCCTTCATTGGCAGACAATAAGTATTTATAATCATGAGAGAAAGTAACCATATCGGGCTGTACGCCCGCCTCGAAATGTTTTATGTACTTTCCGTCATAATTCAGAATGACAATACTTCCATTATCCTTATAAGTTGCCCCCTGGACAGCTATCGCAATAATTTTTTCGTTTGTATTGATATCAATACTTGTAATATCACCGCTCGCAAATCCATGTGCCTGTCCCATAGCAGTAATATCAAGGCGAGTATCGATCTTGAACTCTGTTTTTTTGTTGGATGTCATATTAGATATGCTAACGATGTCTACTGATTGTGCTGCACCGTTTACGATATACATCTTTTGATTATCTTTATTGTATTTTACGATTTCTGCAATTCCACCATCTTTGTTGCTCATTCCGGTCTGGTAGTTTCCGATATAGCTCAGTTTACCGTTGACACTTTCTTCTTGAAGAATTTGTGCCTCGTTTTTTGCCAGCACAGGTGTACCACTTAACTGTAGCGTTCCTGTTAATACTCCACCTGCCATTGCCAGTCCAAGAAATGCTTTTGACTTTATCATATACAGACCTCCCAAATATAGGATTTGTTTCGGTTGAATCACTTATGTAGGGCAACTCCACTCATTATTGTCGCAAATGTAAGAATCATCAAAAACCGTGGTGGTGTAAATATTTGGTTAATTGTATGTAAATGTTAATAGTTTGTTCAAATCTCTTAATGGTAAGAGTAGAAATTTTTTATAAAATGGGAGTAGAAATAAAGAAGGGAAGTGACCTATGATTTTAAAATGTCGAACTGAATCGGATGAATTGCTGACTCTCCGATCCTTAAACACACGTATGACATTAACAGAGAAGGAAAAGTTTCATTATTCAGTTCTTGAAAAAGGTTTTGAAGGCGAGAGGAAGTTTGATCAGCTATTAGAAATCCTCCAAGAAGAAAGGTATATTTTAAATGACTTATTGCTTGAAGTGAATAACTCCTATTTTCAAATTGATAGTTTGATTATCTCACAGGAAGCCATTTATCTGCTGGATGTGAAGAATTACCAAGGTGATTATTATTTAGATTCAGATAAACTTTATTCAGTAACAACTGATCGAGAGTATAAAAATCCGGTGACCCAGTTACAAAGGAGCGCCACTCTTTTCCGCCAATTGCTTCAATCCCTCAAACGAAACTTTCTTGTTGAAGCCTCAGTGATATTTATCAATCCAGAATTCACCCTTTACCAATGCCCCGTAGATCAACCCTTTATTTTTCCAACGCAGGTAAATCGTTTTTTGAAAAGTTTAAACCAAATAACTTCCAAGTTAAACGATGAGCAAAAGAAACTAGCCAAGAAATTAATTTCACTTCATCAACCTAAAAATCCATTTAATCGATTGCCAGAATATCATTATGACCATCTACAAAAGGGAATATATTGTAAAACCTGCTTTTCTTTTGCGGTATCAGTTAAAACTGACAAATTTGTATGTGAAAAGTGTGGAGATCTAGAAAAAATTCCCCTAGGCATTTTACGGAATGTGAAAGAATTTATGCTCCTTTTCCCTGAACGGAAGATTACAACCCAAAGTATCTATGATTGGTGCCAAGTTGATTTATGCAAAAAAACCATATACAGGACATTAAAGAAAAACTATACGCCCTGTGGAAACACGAGAGATACTTACTATGTTTAGTATAGGTAAAGTTGAGGAGTTGGAGGCAGCAATGATAAAACGGAAGGAGACTCTTAAAGCGTTTATATGCCTTCCTCCCAAGTGGGATGGTATTCGGACTCCTTTCGCTTTGATTGACTGTACCTGTCCGAATGCCCACCCCATTCGGACTCCCCTTCGCTAAGATTCAACTGCCCCTGTCCGAATGCACACCCCATTCGGACTCCCCTTCGCTTTGATTCAACTGCCCCTGTCCGAATGACCACTCCATTCAGACTCTCCTTCGCCTAGTTTCACCGCTCCTGTCCGAATGCACACCCCATTCGGACTCCCCTTCGCTCGTATTGACTGTCCCCTGTCCGAATGACCACTCCATTCAGACTCTCCTTCGCCTTGATTCACTGCTCCTGTACGAATAAAACCACTCTTATCTCAGTCACTCCACCCCCTCCATTGAATACCTTATTATGAAAGGAGTACGATCAATGTGAACAACTATATTGGAATCATTATCCCGAAATCAACCTATGACAAAATGCCAAATTTAAGGGGTAATGTTTTAAGTATGTTTTCCATATGGGAAAAGACTGCCCAAAAGCATGACTTGACCCCCTGTTATATTCGTTTTTTTGACATTCGGCCAAATGAAAAAACGGTGATGGCTTATGTAAACGAAGGCACGAACTATCGCCTAAAACAAATTCCTTCCCCCAAAGTAATTTACTCAAGAGTTCTGGACCATCTCCCTGCCTACCGAGCACATATAAAATCTCTCATCCAAAACGAGATTTCTGTATTCAATATTCCTAATTACGATGTGGAGAAATACACTGTTCACAAGATTCTTAACAAAGATTCGCACATTCGAAAGCATTTGCCAGATACAGAGTTATTTTCAATAGAAAACTTAAATAAGCTTGTGGCTAGATATGACCGTCTTATTTTAAAAAAGAGCTACGGAGAATTTGGTGAAGGCACCATGAAGCTTGAAAGACTTCCTGACGGATGGCTACTTTCCTATAAGACAAAGGGAGATAAAGAGCTGAAAAAAATAGCATTCCAGAAAACATTGCCTGCCATTTTACAGAAGCGTATCCACGAGCATACGTATTTGATTCAGAAGCTGATTCCTCTCGCTACCTTTCACGGAAGGCCATTTGATATGAGGGTAGCGGTCCAACGAAATCTGAAAGGGGAATTTCAAGTATCTGGAATTATGTGTAAGGTAGCCCAAGACAACGATTTTCTGACAAATGGTGCTCAAGGTGGAACGACTTATTCTTTACAAAGTATCGCCCACGTCACCCATCCGAACATCCCTTATCAAACGCTTGTTAAAAAGATCTCCGATTTTTCCCTTTATGTAGCTAATTACCTTGCACAACACTTCCCACACTTAGCCGATCTCGGATTTGATCTAGGTATTACGAAAGATGGTACCCCTTATTTTATCGAGTGTAATTTTATTTCCGACTATGTTAGTGGCTTGTTCATGGAGGGGAAGTTAATTAACCCAGAATGGGAATCTGTTTTTAGCACGCCTATAGATTATGCGAAGTTTTTAATTACCCAAAAAAAGAGTCTGATAGAGTAAACTCTCTAATCAGACTCTTTTCCATTTATAATTAAATGGCTTAGTGTGTTCTTGAAGGATCTTCGCATCGAGGTTTTCAACAAGATAGATGTGTCCTTGTCGACTATACGATTCAGCAACTGCATCAAGGTTGTATGACTAGTTAGATGGTGAATATTCGCTCTGTTCATCCCTAATTCAGCTGCCTTTTGACAGGTTGGAATGGCGTCCTTTCCGATTGCTATTAATATATCAACCTTGTTTTTTACGACCAGTTCTCCCACCTTTTGATGCTCGGATACGGAATAATCCCCTAGTTCTTCTATTTCTCCGATGATTGCTATCGTTTTCCTTCCTTCTGCCGTTTCCTTAAGCACTTCTAATGCTGCCTCGATGGATGTAAGATTGGTGTTCCATGTATCATCAATGATTAGGCTCCCATTGATTCCTTTGTGGAACTGAAGATGACTTTTTACGTGTGAAAAGGTTTGTAATCTAGTAATGGTCTCAGGAATGCTCTTACCTACTAATGAACATGCGATGATTGCGGCCAACGCATTGTACACATTATGCTTACCGAACCCTGGGACAAAGGCAGAATACTCCCCTTCTTTGCAAGCAATTACGAAATCCATTCCATTTTTTTTCAGATTAAAAGTCACGGAATGAGCATAAAAATCGGCTGTTTTCTCCATTCCGTAATAAATGACTTTTCCTTTAAAAGATTCCAGATTGAGCCTTCTACAGTACGGATTATCATGATTTAGAATTAACGTCCCTTTAGGTCCTACTGCTTGAACCATCTTAATCTTTTCTTTTACATATGAATCTTGATTTTTAAATCCTTCAATATGATCGGTGCCAATGGTTGTGATGATTCCAATTTGTGGTCGGAAGTATCGGGCTGAATACAGCAACTGATTAGGACCTGAAACCCCCATTTCAAATACGGCACTGTCCGTGGTATAATCTATTTCCAATAAATAATCCAAGTTTCTTCTTAAACCATTATGACTTAAATACGTGCTTACCACCTTTTGCTTTTCTGATAAGATCCATGAGATCATCTCTTTTGTGGTCGTCTTTCCAGAGGTACCTGTTACCCCGATAACAGGTAGGGTAAAAAGATTTCTGTAAAAGGTAATAAACTGATAGTACGCCTTTTTTACATCTGGTACATAGACAATCGTTGTATCACTACTAACATGTTTCAACAATCTAGGTGTGGAAGTAACGACCGTAATGGAGGAAACCTTCGTTGGTAAGGGCAACGTTTTTCCCTTTTTTATAATAAAAACCAAAGAATGTTCAGTTATGACATGTTCCCCGTACTTTGCAGCATTTTTTATTACTTGCGATCCATTTCCGTGAATCACCTTTCCTCCCAAAACAGGAAGTAGTTGGTTTAAATGAAGATGTTTCATGATGTCACCCACTCTCTTTTGTGGCTTTGGTTTATTCTATTGAAAAAGTCCATTCATGGTAAGGGCATATAACCATTTTCCAATCCTTTGCGCAAAACACATTCCTACCTTCTTGTGTGTACATATACTACAAGAAGAAACGGGTGCTTGAAGTTGGAGGTGAAAATCATGCATCATATTAAACCATGTAATCAAACAAAGCATACAATCACATTTTCTCCTCATTCTACCTTGACTCCTGAACAGGGAAACGGAAGCTTAACATTCGGTGTTAAGGCAGTCGAGGTGAAAATAGAGGTTTCAGACTCTGTTGAAGGAAATGAGATTCAATTATCAGAGGATATTATCCAAGAGCTACAAATCCCCTTAACCTGCTCATACGACATCCTACTAAATGACAATCTCATACGGATTGGTCCATTTATAGGCATTCTTACAGAGCTGACAGATAAAAAAGTCGAACAAATGCTTTTTACCTATAAGAGCTTCGTGAAAAGATATCAGCAGATAGGTGGAGCTATTCTTGTATTTTCTCTCGAAAGTATTCATATTGAGCAACAGACCATATCCGGTTTTTTATATCAACCCGAACACGACTCATGGAAATACGGAACGTTTCCTTATCCAGCAACCGTTATGACGATTCTCGAGGCAAGCTTAACCTCAAAATATAAAAACTTTCATGATAAAATAAACCATTTAACTTCAGTTTTAGGTCCTAGAGTATTTAACTTTCCACACTTTTCAAAATGGGAGATGCACAAGATGCTCCTTCCCAAGTTCGATCATGTGTTACCTCAAACAACTCTCTATCAAGAACCTAACGACATCAGTCATATGCTACAGCTTTATAAAAGTATTTATATAAAACCTATAAACGGGAGATTAGGCAAGCGTATTTTTAAGGTGGTTCAAACACCCGACAACATTGCTGTTTCTTTTTATGTAAACCGTAGTAAACACGTAAAAACCTTTTCTACCCAGCAAGAAATGATGAGCTTTTTCCAAGCTAACCTTCCTCCTTATATGTATGTAGTACAACAGACCATTCCTTTAATGACATATGATGATCGGATGATAGATTTTCGAGTGATGATGATTAAAAATGAATGGGGTCTATGGGATAACCTTGGAGTATATTCAAGATACGGTGCGAAGGGACAATTGGTAAGCAATATTACGGCAGGCGGCCAAACCGAAATGGCTTCTGCTACCCTTAAAAACGTGTGGAAACTAGATTCAGAGGAGACCCAGGAAGTACTCTTAAAGATTGATACATTAGTAAAAGAAATATTGGCTCTTTTTGAACAACAAGGATATCACCTTGCAAACATCGGCTTTGATATCGGAATGAATGAAAATCGAAAACTCTATGTAATAGAGATTAATCATCAAAACCCAGATCCATATATCGCACTGAAAGCCAATAACAGGCATGCCTTTTACTTAGCACGTTATAAAAACATGATGTATGCCAAATATTTAGAAGGATTCTAAAAAATGCTACTCCATATGGGTAGCATTTTTTATTGTAAACAAGGCATTTTCTTAGGGGTTAATCACGGGAACCTAACTCCACTCTGGTTACCGCCACACTCTTTTTTCCGTACTCATGGGAACCTAACTCTCACTCTGGTTACCGCTACACTCTTTTTCCTTTGCTCACGGGAACCTAACTCCACTTTGGTTACCGCTACGCTCTTTTTTTCTTTGCTCACGGGAACCTAACTCCACTCTGGTTACCGCTACGCTCTTTTTTTCTTTGCTCACGGGAACCTAACTCCACTTTGGTTACCGCTACGCTCTTTTTTTCTTTGCTCACGGGAACCTAACTCCACTTTGGTTACCGCTAAGCTCTTTTTTCCGTACTCACGGGAACCTAACTCTCACTCTGGTTACCGCTACGCTCTTTTTTCCGTACTCACGGGAACCTAACTCTCACTTTAGTTACCGCTACGCTCTTTTTTCCGTACTCACGGGAACCTAACTCCACTTTGGTTACCGCCACACTCTTTTTTCCGTACTCACGGGAACCTAACTCTCACTCTGGTTACCGCTACGCTCTTTTTTCCGTACTCACGGGAACCTAACTCCACTCTGGTTACCGCTACGCTCTTTTTTTCTTTACTCACGGGAACCTAACTCTCACTCTGGTTACCGCTACACTCTTTTTTCCATATTCACGTAAATATGCTAGTTTAATAAATTTCCAAAATAAAACTTTTATAAAAGCGCTTGCAAAAATATTCTCAGAGGTTATAATACTTGTATACAAGTATACTTGATTAACAGGAAGGTGTAGATATGACCGAATCTAAGGATTTTTTATATCCATCAAAATGGCTCTCAAAGGCATCTGCTGGCGATCGTGTGACATGCGAGCTTAGAATGCGAATTATTTCCGGGTTAATTGAAAGCGGTGCCATCATTTCTGAAAATAAACTAGCTGCAGATTTTGCTGTGAGTCGTTCACCTGTTCGTGAAGCGTTAAAAGTACTTGCATCAGAAAACATCATTCGACTAGAACGAATGGGTGCCGTTGTCATTGGGTTAACCGAAAAAGAAATCGAAGAAATATATGATGTTCGTCTACTTATTGAAACATTTGTGTTTGAACGGTTAGTAAGAATGGATGTGACTGAATTAGTTAAGGAACTCAGTAAGATACTTGAAATGATGAAAGTTGCTATCAAGTATCAAGATGCAGATGAGTTCTCCTATCAGGATCTCCTATTTCACGAAACCATTATTCGTTCCATCAATCATTCGTACATGCTTATGATATGGAACAATTTACGACCCGTCATGGAAAGCTTCATTCTTTTATCAATGAGAGCTCGCTTTCAGGAAAAGTACGAAGACTTTGAGCGAATTATTAAAAATCACGAATTATATATTGAAGCCATTCAAACAAAAGAAAGAACCCTCATGGTTCAATCTTTACATCAAAATTTTGATGATGTTCAAGGAAAAGTAGATGATCTCTGGATGTCACAACAAATGCTTTCTAAAGGAGTAGAGCAGGAAAATGACTAGCTATATGTTAGGTGTAGACATAGGAACAACCAGTACGAAAGCCGTTCTTTTTACAGAGAATGGCGAAGTGATTCAAACAGAGAATATTGGCTACCCTCTTTACACACCCAATATTTCAACAGCTGAACAAGACCCGGAAGAAATTTTCCAAGCAGTTTTGAAAGCCGTTTCAAACATCACAAAGAAAAACCCACAAAAAAATATAGCGTTTGTTTCATTCAGCAGTGCGATGCACAGCGTGATTGCTATCGATACAGATGACCAGCCTCTTACGGCATGTATCACATGGGCTGACAATCGCAGCGAAGCTTGGACGCATAAGATTAAAACGGAACTGAATGGTCATGAGGTGTATAAACGTACAGGAACACCTCTTCACCCAATGTCACCATTAAGTAAAATGGCTTGGATCACCAATGATCGCCCTGAAATTGCTACAAAAGCAAAGAAATACATCGGGATAAAAGAATATGTTTTCAAAAAGTTATTTAACCAGTATGTGGTCGATTATTCCCTTGCATCTGCGATGGGCATGATGAATCTCAAAACCTTGGATTGGGATGAGGAGGCATTATCAATTGCAGGCGTTACAAGAGATCAATTGTCCCAGTTGGTCCCAACCACACAAGTTTTCACAGACCTTCATCCAGACTTTGCAACACAAATGGGGCTTGACGTCAAAACTCCTTTTGTCATCGGTGCAAGTGATGGCGTACTTTCCAATCTTGGAGTGAATGCCATTCGCAAAGGTGAAATCGCTGTCACGATTGGTACAAGTGGAGCGATTCGAACAATTATAGAGAAGCCACAAACCGATGAAAAAGGACGAATCTTCTGCTACGCCCTAACTGAAAATCACTGGGTTATTGGTGGACCAGTAAATAATGGTGGAATGATTCTTCGTTGGATTCGAGATGAATTTGCTTCCTCAGAAATTGAAACAGCAAAAAGACTTGGAATTGATCCGTACGAAGTATTAACGAAGATTGCGGAACGCGTCAGACCAGGTGCGGACGGCTTGCTTTTCCATCCTTACCTAGCTGGCGAGCGGGCTCCACTTTGGAATCCAGATGTACGTGGTTCATTCTTTGGCTTAACTCTCTCACATAAAAAGGAGCATATGATTCGCGCCGCTCTAGAGGGCGTAATCTACAACTTATACACGGTTTTCCTAGCTCTAATAGAATGCATGGAGGGTCCTGTCACTCGAATTCAAGCAACGGGAGGCTTTGCTAGATCTGATGTATGGCGTCAAATGATGTCCGATATTTTCGAATCTGAATTAGTTGTTCCAGAAAGCTATGAAAGTTCTTGTTTAGGAGCATGTATTTTAGGCTTATATGCGACAGGAAAAATTGAATCGTTTGAGATTGCTTCTGAGATGATTGGAAGCACCTACAAGCACACACCAAATGAAGAGGCAGTCAAAGAATACAGACAGTTATTGCCGATTTTCATTAACTTATCAAGAGTATTAGAAAATGAATATAAACAAATTGCCACTTATCAAAGAAGCTTAATAGAAAAATAACAATATTTAGGGGGAACTTTCGATGCCATTAGTTATCGTTGGAGTAGGAATTTTAGCATTACTTATCTTGATCATGGGCTTCAAATTAAACACCTTTATTTCATTAATTATTGTATCGTTTGGGGTGGCTTTAGCACTTGGTATGCCATTAGATGAAATCGTTACAACCATTGAAGCAGGTTTAGGTGGTACGCTCGGTCACTTAGCATTGATCTTTGGACTAGGTGCAATGCTAGGTAAATTGATTGCAGACTCTGGGGGTGCGCAACGAATTGCGATGACCCTAGTAAACAAATTTGGTGAGAAAAATATTCAATGGGCTGTTGTAGCCGCTTCATTCATTATCGGTGTCGCTTTATTCTTTGAAGTAGGATTAGTTTTATTAATTCCAATTGTATTTGCGATATCAAGACAATTAAAGATTTCTATTTTGTATCTTGGTATTCCAATGACAGCGGCTTTATCTGTAACACACGGGTTCTTACCTCCTCACCCTGGACCAACAGTTATTGCTGGTGAGTATGGTGCAAACATTGGTGAAGTGTTACTTTATGGTTTCATTATTGCTATTCCAACCGTTATCTTAGCTGGACCTGTCTTTACAAAGATTGCAAAGAAGTTAGTTCCAGCATCATTTACAAAAACAGGTAATATTGCTTCATTAGGTGAACAAAAGACATTTAAGCTTGAAGATACACCTGGATTTGGTATCAGTGTGTTTACCGCTTTACTTCCTGTTATTTTAATGTCTATCGCTACGATTATTACTTTGCTTCAAAAAACAATGGGCTTTGAGGATAATAGTTTCCTAGCAATGATTCGCTTTATCGGTAATGCTGGTACTTCTATGTTGATTTCCTTATTATTTGCCGTTTACACGATGGGATTAGCAAGAAAAATCCCAATCAAAAACGTGATGGATTCTTGTACAACTGCTATCTCACATATTGGAATGATGCTTTTAATCATCGGGGGCGGCGGTGCCTTCAAACAAGTATTAATTAATGGTGGCGTTGGTGACTACGTAGCTGAATTATTCAAGGGTACTTCCTTATCACCGATTTTACTAGCATGGATCATCGCAGCAATTCTACGTATTTCATTAGGATCTGCTACTGTGGCAGCATTAACAACAGCTGGATTAGTGATTCCAATGCTCGGTCAAACGGATGTAAATCTTGCATTAGTCGTACTAGCAACTGGTGCTGGTAGCTTAATCGCTTCACATGTAAATGATGCTGGATTCTGGATGTTCAAAGAGTATTTTGGACTTAGCATGAAAGAAACGTTTGCAACATGGACGTTGCTTGAAACGATTATCTCTGTAGCTGGATTAGGATTTATTTTATTACTAAGCTTGTTTGTTTAAAAAGGAGTCGAATGTTAGATGTACAATACCATTGGAGTCATTGGATTAGGTGTCATGGGAAGCAATATCGCCTTAAACATGGCAAATAACGGCGAAAAAGTAAGCGTGTACAATTATACAAGAGATTTAACCGATCAGCTTGTTCAAAAGTTAGAGGGACAATCCATTCAACCTCACTATGATATTCAAGAGTTTGTTCAATCTCTTGAAACTCCTAGAAAAATCTTTCTTATGGTCACTGCGGGCGCTCCGATTGATTCTGTGATTCAAGCCTTGCTTCCTTATCTTGAGGAAGGCGATGTAATCATGGATGGTGGAAATTCGCATTACGAAGATACCGAGCGCAGATATCAGGACCTAAAAGCAAGAGGTATTGGGTACCTAGGAATTGGAATTTCTGGCGGAGAAGTTGGGGCTTTAACTGGCCCCTCCATCATGCCAGGTGGAGACCAGGAAGTGTACGATAAAGTAGCCCCTATTCTGACAAAGATTGCTGCACAGGTAGACGGGACACCTTGCTGTGTATATATTGGACCAAAAGGTTCTGGTCATTTTGTTAAAATGGTCCATAACGGAATTGAGTATGCCGATATGCAACTTATTACCGAAGCTTATTCGTTTTTAAGGGATACCTTGCTTTTATCTGTGGATGAAATTGCTGATATCTTTGAAACTTGGAATCAAGGGGAATTGAAGAGTTACTTAATTGAAATCACAACCGAGATTTTAAGAAAAAGAGATGATTTAACTGGACTCCCTCTGATTGATGTGATTCTAGATAAAGTCGGTCAAAAAGGAACAGGTAAATGGACGAGTATTCAAGCAATTGACAATGGCATTGCTACATCAATCATTACCGAATCACTGTTTGCTCGTTATGTCTCTTCTTTGAAAGAAGAACGAGTTGCCGCAGAAGAAATGTTAGAAGGACCAGCCACCCTGCACTCGAAACGGAACAAAGAAGAATGGATCGAATACGTTCGACAAGCCTTATATATGGGGAAGATTTGTGCATATGCTCAAGGCTTTAACCAATATAGAGCTACTTCAGAGCTTTATGAATGGAACCTTCCGTTAGAAGATATTGCGCTAATTTTCCGTGGTGGCTGCATCATTCGAGCAGAGTTCCTCAATGTCATTAGCCGAGCTTATAAAGAGAATCCACATCTTTCTAACTTACTTGTTGCTCCTTTCTTTGCTGAAAAGGTGAAGAAATACCAACAAGGATTAAGGAATATCGTAAGTGAGGGAATTCAATCAGGGATCGCCTTCCCTTGTTTAAGTGCTTCCCTCACCTACTACGATAGCTATCGTACCGGTCGGTCACATGCGAATCTCTTACAAGCCCAACGTGATTATTTTGGAGCACATACGTATGAGCGAAATGATCGGGATGGAATTTTTCATACAGAATGGCAATAATATGATTGGTGCTGGCCTTTGTGGTCATGCACCTTTTTCTGTATAATGACACCATGTAGGGAAAGGGGCGATATCATGAATCAGCATAATTACGCGAAACTAACAATAGTAGAAACTAGTGATACCCACGGACAGATCTTCCCTATTTTATATGGAACCAATAAATATGAATCCATTGGTTTAGCCAAAATCGCTACCTATATCCGACACCTCCGTAGAACGGAAGAGAACCTCCTTCTAATTGATAATGGTGATAGTATTCAAGGCACACCATTAACCTATCACTATGTAAAAAAGCAAATTCATTTACCCAATCCGGTGATACTAACTTTTAACAAACTACATTATGATGCAGCCATTATCGGAAACCACGAGTTTAACTATGGCCTGTCTACTTTAGAACAAGGCGTCTCTGAAGCTCAATTTCCCTTTTTATCTGCCAATATACTTAACAAACAGACCAAAGAACCTTACTTTGGAAAACCCTACACCATAAAAATCTTCCCAGAACGCATAAAGGTGGCCATTTTAGGGTTAACAACACCTTATATCCCAAACTGGGAAAAAGCAGAATATATAGAAGGATTAGAATTTGAGGATGCTGTGGAAAGCGCAAAAAAGTGGATTCCTCGTATCAAGGAAAACGAACAACCTGATCTTTTCGTTGTTTCCTATCATGGTGGCTTTGAAAGAAACCTCAAAACTGGAGAACCAACCGAAGCAATCACAGGTGAAAATCAAGCCTATCAACTATGCCAAGCAGTAGAAGGTATTGATGTGTTATTAACTGGACATCAGCACCGCTTATTGGCCGATGAGCTAAACGGTGTAACTATCGTTCAACCTGGAAACAGTGGAGCTTATATGGGGCAGGTTGATATAGAGTTTACTTTGGATCGTGATCATAAATGGAAGTGTCTTTCTAAAAAAGCCTCTCTTGTTCCGGTTAAGGAGTGGAAAGAAGATGAGGAAATATTACGATTGATTCTACCTTACGAAGAGAAAACGCAAAAATGGCTCGATCAACCCATCGGACGTATTCAAGGCGATATGATCATAAAAGATCCTTTTCTTGCGCGTATAAAAGAACACCCTTTTATAGAATTTATCAACCAGGTACAAATGGAAGCAAGTAACGTTGATATATCAAACACCGCTCTGTTCAGCAATCATGCCATTGGCCTTCCAACGAACGTAACGATGAGGGATATTGTTTCAAATTATATCTATCCAAATACGTTGACGGTATTAGAGCTAACGGGTCAGGATATAAAGGATGGATTAGAAAAAAGCGCTACTTATTTTATCGTGAACGAACATGGAGAAATAGCAGTGAATTCGCAATTCATCGACCCTAAGCCTCAACATTATAATTATGATATGTGGGAAGGAATTCAATACACGATTGACGTTGGAAAACCAGTTGGTGAACGAATTGTTTCACTAATGAAGAATGGTGAAGCTTTGGATCGGAAGCAATTGTATCACGTGGTCATGAATAATTACCGAGCCACCGGTGGTGGGAACTATTCTATGTATAAGGGAAAGAAAGTCATAAAAGAAATTCAAATCGACATGACTGAACTGCTTGCTAATTATTTTTCCAAGTATGGCACTATCAAAGCTACAGTAAATGATAATTGGAAGGTAATCCAAACGTAAAGTTGCTAGTAGGCAAGGGTCCTTCTTTGCCTACTAGTATCCTTAAGAGACAATAAAAAAAATGGTGACTACAGCGATGATTACACCAAAAATGATACCTACTCCTGCTCCTATTAGGTTTGATTTTCGAGTATAACCATTTAATTCATTACTATTTATTGAATGGTCGATTTTCCGAAATCGAACGATTGATGCGATATTTATTAATAATAGAATGAAAAATAAAAGTGTAATCATAAAGGTGACATCCATTTGAAAGGGTTGTTCTGATAAAATACGGTTCCAGTATGCTTGAATAAACATAAAGCCACTCACGATGATATTTCCAATAAAATTTGTTTTCCTTTCTTTGTACCATTCACTTCCCATTTTTTCCTTTTCATAGACTGCTACTTTCTCGAAAATGGGTATGATTGACTTTGTCGTTTCTCCTCTTACAAGCCCAACAATCCCTCGAAGTGCCAAAAGGATGCCCAAAAAGACGAAAAATTGAAAGGCTGATATTAAGGCGATCTTAACTACAGTGAAAAATAATATTACACTTAAAAATATAATCACATTGGTTACAAGAAGCTGCTTTACTCTCATATTTCTTATTTCTTTATAGTCCATTTGCGCCTCCCCTATTTCATAAAAAAACTACTCTATTTATTACCTACGATTCTAACATCGATTCGGAGTCAAATTTCTTCAATTTTCCCCGCTAAAAAGAGTGACAATGGTTAATTCCACATTGTCACCTTCATCCCGATATTCTGTCCTAATTAATTACCGTTTTATTTTTCCCTGTTCTCTTTGCTGTATAAAGTGCTGCATCTGCCCCTTTAAAGAGATCTTCCTTGTTCATTCCAGGCAACAATTTTTGTACACCAATACTGATTGTTACGTTACGCCCCTTGAGCTCAGGAAAACTAGTGTTTGCAATATTTCCCCTGATGTTTTCCACCCTTTTAATAAAATCCTCTTCCGACGTTCCCATTGTGATAATTCCAAATTCCTCTCCTCCGTACCTAGAAGGAAAGTCATCGCCAACAGAGAAAAATTTAATTTGCCTGGCGACTTCTATAATTACACTGTCTCCTGCTCTATGACCAAACGTATCATTGATTTGTTTGAAATTATCAATGTCAAGGACCGCTACATGTACGTTTAACTTCTCTGGTGAAGCCAGACTTACAATTGACTCCAAGTGTTCATGGAACGACCTGTGATTATATAATTCCGTAACAGGATCTAACCGGGTAAGCCTTTCCATTTGAATATTTTTAGAGAATAGATCATTTTTTTCTTTTGTTGTTTTTAACAATTCTTTCATAACTTGATCACTATGTTTCATCAGGCTGTTTATAAGTAGTGAAATCCCTAATAAAATTAAGATAATAATAATCAAATCTGCTGTATCCATAGAAGCATGTATCGGTTCATAGAAAAAATAAATGACTAAAAAAGTGAGGATCGATATAAACACCGAAAAGCGAATGATTCTTTTATTATAGAAAAACAATGAGACCAGAACAGGAGTAATGAGTAAAACCATCAAAATTACTTTATCGTAAATACTAATAATTATAATGCTAATAAAAAGAGTAATTACAATCATGATAAAGTACTCCATGTGTTTCCGGAATTTATTCATAAACAGCTCTGCACATGCCATGACAGCAATAAATTTAAATAATGGAAATAAAATCACTTCTAAAAAAAATAACCACTTATCATACGTAGTAAGGAAAAAGTGTATACCTGTCCCTAACAAATACAGTCCAATAATAACCCATAGGGTATTCAATATATCACGAATAAGTAACCTTTTATCAAACATCTCTTCTCTAATCATTTGTTCTTCCTCCAATTTCACGTAGCATTCTAGCACTTCGTGAAAGCCATCTCTGGCTGTATTCGATAACCTGGCAATCTTAGCTTTCACCTTAGACCCACGGTTTTGCGTCTCTACCTTTCAGTAGATTTGCCTTTTCGTAATTGGAATAATTACTACTTTAGTACTATTATACTCGCAATATTGGTGTATAGATATATGAATGCAAATTGTAAAATCAACCAATTAGTGACATAAAAAAGAGCCTTCATAAATGAAGACTCTCACCTTACTACACAGTCATTTTCCAACTAGAAAAAGCTAGCCAATTTTCTTGTTCCTTATAATCAGGCATAATTTTCCCAACAAGTCTCCAAAAAGAACGATCATGATTTAAATGCAACATATGGCACATTTCGTGCACAACCACATAGTCGATTACCCTATGGGGGGCCATCGCGAGCTTCCAGTTAAAAGTTAACTGCTGATTAGAATCACAAGTTCCCCATGTACGATTGCTGTCATTAATACGAACCCCCTTTGGCTTTATTTTAAAGTTGCTTTGATAAGACTTGATACTCTTCTCTACTAAGATCTTACATTGCTGATAGTAGAATCGCTTTAGTGCCTGTCTGATTTTTTCTTCCTCTAACTCTTTTACGTAGATATGTAGTTTATTTTCTTCAAACTTCACATGATTCTGCGTAAGATTGGCGTCGTGGAAGATTTGGATGGGATAGGTGTTACCTAAATAAAGAAAACTTTCGCCATGGTCATAAACTTTTTCATGTGAACCAAGCGCTCTAGCCTTCATTTCCTTAGACTTCTCTTGAATCCAGTCCCATTTTTCTTCGATAAATAAAAGCACATAATCATTGGGTGTTCCTTTAGGAGCCTGGACCTCAATATTTCCATAAACATCAATAGAAATTCCAATAGACTTGCGTTTTTTGTAGTTTATATTGTAACTGATCGTTTCACCTGAATAGTTGTGTATCATGACATCACCTTTATCTGATCAATTGCTATACCTTAATTTTATGATGATTCATTAAATCTCCTCAAGATCTTTTGTAAAAATAACATATATCATTAAGAAAAGCTCGGAGTTTACCAACAGGTAATTTTTTCTAATTTCGTTCCCTTTCTTACTTTGTTCCATGTTATTATCGAAATATATATTAAAGAAAGGATTGATTTCAATGGATGAGAAAAACTATGAAACTAGACATCTCTTTCTTGCAATTGCCATATTCATTCCAATTTTCGGACCTATTTTCTTACTTTTTCTACCGCAAACGGTCGCTAATATTTTTCATTATCGAACAGGAGATTGGTATGTTTTTTCACCGGGAGAGAATACGGTCATTTATGGCATCGCATTCCTCCTATTGTTCATTTCAGCTTTGATTCTCTTCTTTTTTGATATGAGGATTACCCTTAACCACGATCAGAACGAAGATAAGACGGTTCTGACCTTCCATTTTACCGATGGTAACCAAATGAATTTAGAATCCACTAAATATCTATGGACCATTCAAAATAGGTTTAATAAAAAGCTAAAAGAGATGAACTTAAGCATTGAAAGTATTAAAGAAAAATAGCTGCTAGAGCGAAATCCTCTATTCTTTTCGTCACAAAACAAACACTGTTATTTCCCAATTTTACCATATTAGGTGTTACAATTACTTTATTCACTGGTGAAAGGACGGATTCTTCTGCTTATAAAAAATATTCTAATTCCTTTATTATTTATTGGCATATTGTATTTACTTTACAGATGGAGTAAAGAACTTGAAAATCGCAGTTTTACTGTATTTATATATTTTTTAGTTAGTACGTATATTGGTCCCCTCTTTTCAACTTCTACTGACGATCATGGTGATTTTACCTTATGGTTTCCGATGGGATTCGTTATGGTGCTGATTTACCTTTATGTTAGCAAGCGTCAACACCCTGCGAAAATAAAGGCAAGTGCACTAGGTCTTTGTGTAGCCATTGTTAAGATGATTCAAGCGTATAACTCTATCTTTTAGTCGTAAGTAGTTCGGTTTTGAAGCACAAAATTAGAACTACTTAAAAAATAAACGGAAGAATTCCGTTTATTTCAGGAAATACCAACATTTCCCGCAAAATAAGCGGAGTTTTTCCGCTTATATGAACCTAATCTTTAGATTTCGTTATATATAGAGAAGTTAATCGGAATATATCCGCTTATATCTGCTTCTTGAGTCCCTACTATACACATTAACCGGAATTTCTCCGCCTATGAATTCCTATACCTCCGCGAAAAAGTCAACAATGAATAACAACAGAGTCTTTTTCTTGAGATTACTTGAATATCCAAACACCTACCACTCTCAGCACATCATCCCCAATTAAATTAACAAACAAATTCGAACATTGACACTAACTTTTGCATCCTGTTAATAGAGGTGCAAATTAAGGTGCTAAAATACCATTACATTTATGGAAAGCCTTAATATTCAACAAAAAGATGCAGTCCAATTCAGTTGCGAATTGGACTGCTAATTTGTTTGCTAATTAAGTTTTTGTACTCGAAAACCGAACCCCTTACTTCGGTCGATAGAGTTTCTTTGTTATTCAAACAATGGACTTACCGCTTTTTCACTATGAATTCGGTCAATAGCTTCTACCAGCAATGGGGCAACAGATAAGCAAGTGATTTTCTTGAGTTGTTTCTCTTCAGGTTGTTCAATCGTGTTAGTCACAACGAGTTCTTTAATTGGGGACTGTTCAATTTTTTCAATGGAGTTCCCTGTAAATACTGCGTGTGTACAGCCAGCATAGATGGCTTTTGCACCGTGTTCGGCTAATGCTTTTGCTGCAAACGTGATGGTTGTTCCTGTATCAATGAGGTCATCAATAATGATTGCGTTTTTGCCTTCTACATTCCCAATCACATCGTACGTTTCATGTCCGCCTTCTTCCAGTTTTCTTTTATCAATAAGAGCGATTGGCGCATTTAGAGTATTGGCCAATTTTCTAGTTCTTCCGATACTTCCGTTGTGTGGTGCCACAATGACCATATCTTCTAGCCCTTTTTCCATAAAATATTGTGCAAGAACGGGCACACCGATTAAATGCTCCACAGGGATATCAAAGAAACCTTGTAGCTGAGGAGTATGAAGATCCATCGTAAGAACTCGATTCGCTCCAGCAGATTCTAATAGGTTGGCTACTAGCTTAGCAGTGATAGGCTCACGAGAACGTGCCTTCCGATCTTGTCTACCATAAGCGTAGTAAGGAATCACAACATTAATGACACCTGCTGATGCTCTTTTCAACGCATCAATCATAATTAAAAGTTCTAAAATATTATCGTTCACAGGGTACGAAGTGGATTGAACAACAAATACCTCACAGCCGCGGACACTCTCTTCAATATGAATTTGAATTTCTCCATCGCTAAACTGTGAAACAGAACAATTTCCCATTTTACAACCTGAAATTTCCGCCATCTCTTCAACGAGCTTACGGTTTGAATTCAATGAAAACAACCTAAAATTTTTACTTAATTGATAAGGCACCTTATATCCCCCATACTCTTATTCATTCTTTTTCGATTCAATATACGATTCTTGATACATTCTCTTTACATGTCTGTTTTTCCTGCTTATATAGTGAAAAATGTTGTTTTTTGTCACAACCTGTCTTAATTATAACCTATTTAGGTGATTTTTGAGAATCTTCTTTATACTCCCTTAGTTCGTATCAATCATATGGTATAGATTCCCCTTAGTTTGATCACCCATTCATTCAACACGCATAACTCAGATAAAAGACCAATTTTTCACGGTTCTTACGCTCAAGCTCCACGAATGCCCCATTCCATGTCCTTCTCTCTGACATATAAATAAGCAAGCTAGTTTTTTGTCTTGAGATTGGAGGAAAAAAATGTGCATGAATATACGATTGAACCGTGGGATCATCTAGTCGATTCAGCCACTAGCGAGGCAGACCTAGAACAATATGTCCCACCAGAGCTAGAGAAATTAGCCTATGAAGTCATATCAAATTATGATATGACCGTCTCCGAGATGACTCTTATCACCTCAAAGCCCGATAAAGGCGGAGCTATATGGAAAATAGAGACCAACCACGGACCACGCAGTATCAAGGTTCTTCATCGCCAGCCTACAAGGAGTTTATTTAGTATTGGTGCCCAAGTGTATGTTGTTCAGCAGGGAGCACGAGTTGCCCCCCTTATTCCCACAAAGGAAAATCACCTCTACGTACAAGCAGGAGGCAAGTTATGGATTGTCACCGATTGGGTAACTCCGCTTGAACAACTAATGAAAATTGATTTAGAGGCTGCCTCTGCACTTTGCTATGGTCTAGGAGAATTCCATCGTCATACGAAAGGATATATTCCACCAGCCGGCTCAAAAAAGTCCTCTCGACTGTATCGATGGAATCAATATTACGAGAAAATGATTCAAAAAATAGGTTGGTTCCGAGATATTGCCCATGCTTACCCTGAAACGGTCGCAAGTCCACACTTACTATCTGTTGTAGACAAATTTGAACAGCAAGCCTATGAAATGTATGAAAAATTCAAGCAATCCTCTTATCGAAAAATGATTGCAAAAGGGGAAGCACATTGGGGCTTAGCTCACCAAGACTATGGCTGGTCTAATGGACAACAAGGACCTGGTGGAATCTGGGTCATCGACTTGGATGGAGTTTCTTATGATTTACCTATTCGTGACTTACGAAAAATTATTACAAGCACAATGGATGATATGGGAACCTGGGATCTCGAATGGATACGAGGTGTAATAGACGCCTACCACCAAGCAAATCCAATCGACCAAGAAACCTTTGAATTACTATGGATTGATATGGCGTTTCCAAATGAGTTTTATAAGCATGTAAAAGAAGTAGTTTTCGAACCAGTGACTTTTATGAACACTGAACTTGATGCCATCTTAGACAGAATCACTCTAACAGAATCCAATAAATGGGAAGTTCTATCCGAATTAGCCAAAGACAAAGAGAAGTACCCTCCTGGTGATTATACAGAGGAAGAATTCATTTATGATGTAACTCCAAGTGCAGTCGTATTAGGCGATACAGAATTATTAGTTAAAAATAATAATGAATTCAAAAAGTCCGATCCATCTAAAGCACAACAAAACGTTCCGTCCACTTTTGAAGAGCCTAAAGAATCTAAGTCTAAAGAGTCTAAATCTAAAGAATCTAAGTCTAAGGAATCTAAATCTAAGGAACCTGAAGTTAAGAAATCCATTCAAGATCGAGAAAGTTTGCGTTCAAGAATCCAAAGAATAAAAATGGAACCATCCCTCAAGTCTAAAAATAGTAGCAGTAAAGATCATTTGGTCGACCTAGATCTCCTTCTAAAATCCATTCTAGAAGATGATCTTCCAAAATTGCTAAAGAAAATGAATGAAGGAAAACCATCCAAAGCTAATAAAAATACCGAACGTCCAGCTTCCTCTAAACCCGTAAATAAGATAAAAAAGTCGAACGCTGAATTTGAAAGTATTGTAGCAAAAGTCCAGCGAAAAAAGCTAGAACACGAACGTAAGACAAAAAAGAAAAAATAATGTTTACTTTCTACGAAAAATAGCAAGAAGGGAGAACGCACATGAATGTGTTGCTGATTTGTACAGAAATGCTACCTGTCCCTAATATTCGAGGTGGCGCTATCCAAACGTATATATGCGGTGTTTCCCACTTATTAAGCGAGCAACATCAAATTACCATCATCAGCAGAACAGATCCGGATCTACCGGATGAAGAGGTTGTTAATGGCATTCGTTACGTCCGTATTGACTCTCAAAGGTTACTAGATGTTTACAAGCAAGGAATTGTGAAATATCTGTCAGAAACAGAAGAGCAATACGACATCATTCACATTTTTAATCGCCCAAAGCTGGTCCTGCCAGTAAGCGAACTCGCTCCTAACTCTCGAATCATATTAAGCATGCACAATGATATGTTTAAACCAGAGAAGATTAGCCGGGCTGAAGGAGCAGCAGCTGTAGAGAAATTAGAGACAATCATAACCATTAGTAAATATATTGGTCAAACCATTGTATCTTATTTTCCAGAAGCAGCGCCCAAAATCTTCCCGATCTATTCTGGTGTAGATTTGTCCAGGTTTGCTCCTTGGACAAAATCAGAATCTGCTCTACAGGCAAGAAAAGCCATTCGTTCCAAATACGACTTAGGGTCCAAAAAAATTATTTTATTTGTTGGTCGTCTCTCAAGGAACAAAGGGCCACATGTTCTTGTTAAGGCCATGTCACATATTAAATCAAAAGATGCTGTACTCGTTATCGTAGGGGCAGCCTGGTATAGTGACGATAGGATTAGTGATTACATCTCCTATACGCGTGCATTGGCAGAAAGATCCCCTATCCCGGTTATTACTACAGGATATGTTCAAGCAGATGAGGTTCACAATTGGTTTTGTGCCGCAGATGTCTTTGTTTGCACATCCATCTGGGAAGAACCACTAGCTAGAGTTCATTATGAAGCCATGGCAGCAGGGCTTCCGTTTATCACTACCGCTAGAGGTGGTAATCCAGAAATTATCCTGAATGATAATGGCTATCTTGTTCAAAATCCTGAAGATCCTATTGAATACGCAAACCACCTCAATAAAATGCTAGCAAATTTAGAATCTACTAGGGACATGGGGCTTCGCGGTCGAAAACTCGTTGAAGAAAATTTCACTTGGAAACATGTAGCCAATAATATCCTTTCCGTCTGGGAGAGAAATCCTTCCGAAAATTAGCAGCCAAAGGAAGTGTGCATTATGAAAATTCTTGTCACAGGGGCTGCAGGTTTTATCGGGTCTCATCTCTGTGAGCGCTTGCTACAAAACCCACAAAATGAGGTGATAGGTATTGATGTGTTTTTACCAGTTGGTACTTCAAGAGGGATTCGTGAACGAAACCTTCAAAACCTACTTCACTCTACAAGATTTACATTTGTTGAAGAAGATATACAACATGCTAAATGGGACACCTTACTTGAGGGAGTAGATATCATCTACCATCTGGCAGGTGTTCCCGGTGTAAGATCTAGCTGGGGTCAGGACTTCACATTGTATGTAACCAATAATATTATTGCAACTCAAACGTTATTGGAAGCATGCCTTAAGTTTCCGATAAAAAAATTCATTTATACCTCGACCTCTTCCGTCTACGGTCAAAAGGATGGCAAAGTAACGGAAATATCCGAACCAACACCACTGTCTCCATATGGGGTAACGAAATTGTCTGGTGAACACTTGTGTCGAGTATTTTATCAAAACGATGGGCTCCCCATCACGATCTTACGATTATTTACCGTCTATGGTCCAAGGCAGCGACCAGACATGGCCTTTCATAAATTTATTAAACGAACACTTAGTAACGAAACAATAGAAATATACGGAGATGGACAGCAAACAAGGGATTTCACCTTTATTAGCGACTGTATTAACGCAATTGCCTCCGCAGCTATCTCGGAAGGCATTGTAGGAGAAACGATAAATATCGGCGGAAAAGAAAGGGCCTCTCTTTTAAGTTGCTTATCCATCCTAGAAGACGCTCTTGGCCAAAAGCTCAATATTCGATATACAGGATCTACTTACGGAGAGCCACTTCATACTTGGGCTGATATTACCAAAGCACAAAAACTATTAAATTACGATCCACAGGTTACATTAAAGGAAGGCCTATTGAAGGAAATTGAGGATGTAAAGGATTTATATAAAAAGAAATAGAGTTTGCTGATTTTTAGTCCTTCATAAAATATATGAAGGATTTTTTGCTACACTTAAATTACGATTGTCGAAACTTTTTTTGTATTTCGAACAAGTAATGACAAGTTTAAACAAAATGCACCCATTGAGCGTTATGTAAGCGAATTCTATAATTAAGTTGTTGGAAAATTCTTTTAATAGGGGGATTTTAATGAAGAAGAAATGGATTGCAGGTGCTTTAACAGCAACACTGAGTGCTACTGCCTTTTTTGGAAGTTTAGGGGTTACTCAAGCTCAAGCGGTGGACAAGAACTACATAGTTATCTTTAAATCTGATACAAATCTTCCATCAAACTATCAAGATCTAGTAAAAAGTTCTGGTGGTAAAGTTACTAAGGCGTTACCGAAATTAGGTGCTGTTAAGGTCCACTCAGATAACTCTAACTTTCTAACAGACATCGAAAAAAGCACAGTCGTACTAGATGCTGGTGTGGAAAACACCATTTATCCTGAAGCCCCAGTAAATGTGGACGTTCTTGAAGATGATTTCACGTCTACACCTGCAAACGATTTATATAACACCTATCAATGGGATATTAAGCAAGTAACAAACAATGGGGCCTCTTGGAATTTGGAAGGAGGAACTGGAGAAGCGAAGGATGGAAAGGATATTGTTGTAGCTGTTGTGGATACAGGAATAGATTATACTCATCCTGATATTAAAGAAAACTACGCTTACGGAAAATCTTTCGTACCAGGTATAACGAGCGCAATGGATGAAGATGGTCATGGAACTCACGTGGCTGGGTCCATTGCCGGAAATGGTAGAGTACTAGGAATCGGTCCAGAATTAAAAGTTGCTGCGTATAGAGTGTTTGGACCAACGGGGGGAGCTTACACTTCTGATATCGCCAATGCATTAATGACAGCGGCAGATGACAATGTGGACGTCGTTAACATGTCACTTGGAGGTTACGATTGGTTCCAAAATCCGGATTATGCAACACAAGAGGTTGTTGCAGACGTTCGTCTCTTCAACCGCGCCATTCAATATGCGATAAAGAATGGGGTAACGGTAGTCGGATCTGCAGGAAATGCTGGCGTTGACCTTTCAAGTCCAGGAAAGCTTTCAGGAGATGATACAGGTGCAACTCATCGGAGCCCAAGCAGCCAAACCTTGATCCGTGTAGCTGCTGGTGGTGAAGAAAAGAACCTCACTTTCTATTCTAACTATGGTGTTGGTAAAATTGATGTCATCGCACCAGGAGGCGACTACGGTACAGCTTGGCTAGAAACAGGCGACACCAATTTAAGAGATCGTAATAAATTATGCTTATCCACGGTTCCTGGAGGATATGCCTTCTATGCAGGAACATCGATGGCTGCTCCTAAAACAGCTGGCCTTGCCGGAGTCATTATTGCCAAGTATGGGAAAGATGTTCTATCCCCTGCTCAAGTTAAGCACATCATTCAAAACTCTGCTGACGACTGGTTCAAGCCGGGCTATGATGGGGAATCTGGGTTTGGAGCTATTAATGCGGTGAATGCTTTAAAGTAATTTAAGAGTTAATAATCCAGAGGAATTCTGTTTCCTCTGGATTATTTTTATTATTTATTAAAGTTATCTAGTCATGAAAAACTACATAAATGGGAAGATGTATTTCAATGAGGGTGACTTGTAGTGCGAATGAGGGAAATGAAGGACTATGTAAAAGATACTTTTTGACTTAGCGTCTCCAAGATCTCAGCTACATTTTTCCCGTCCATGATAGACTGTAAGGATGTTCGTACTTCCTCTATGGACATTCCCATATCTCTAGCCTGTTTGATTAGTTGAATCCATTCCCCGTCAAGATTCTGAATCTCTTTCATGGCTTTCCTCCTATATCATTCCAGTCTCATAGCTTTAATCATAAATGGTGAAGGTTAAATTAAAGTTAAGAAATTGGAAAATTATAATAAAAGGAGAAAATTAAACTTTTACGGAAGAAATTTATACCCAAATCCCCTTACGGTAATTATATACTCTGGTTTAGACGGATTAGGCTCAATCTTTTTTCGTAAGGTACTGATATGAACGGATACTGTTTTTAAATCACCAAATTGGTCTTCTCCCCAAATTAAGTCATATAACTGCTCCGTACTAAATACTCGTCTTGGGTTTGAAGCGAGTAAAATTAACAGCTGGATTTCCTTCGTTGATAAGTGGATGGGTTTATCCCCAACGGTTACCACATATTGTTCTATATCAATATGTAGCTCACCCCATGTAATCATATGTGTGTTCTCTTCTTCAGACGCTGCCTGCAGGGTGCTACGACGCAAATGTGCTTTTACTCTTGCCATTAATTCTCCTGGATCAAATGGCTTCGTGATATAATCATCGGCACCTATCTCTAGCCCACGGATTTTTTCACTTTGTTCTCTTTTGGCACTTAAAAAAATCACTGGGATGTGGATTTGTTTCTCTCGTAGTCTCTCGCAAACCTTGAATCCATTCATTCCAGGAAGGAGAATATCTAAAATCACAAGATCTGGAATGACTTCCAGAATACCAGCTAGTGCCTCTTCTCCATTCGCAAATGAGATCACACGATACTCCTGTTCAAGATAGAGCTTCAATAAATTCTGTATATCTACTTCATCTTCAGCAATAACAACGGTCCTCATGTATTCTCCCCCAGCTTCCCAGTGTAGATAGGCAATGTGAAATAGAAAGAACTTCCCTGTGATTCCAAGCTTTCTGCCCAAATACTTCCGTTATGATAATCAATAATTTCTTTCGCAATAGCCAGACCAAGTCCAGCATTCCGATACGTATCATATTGTTCAGCATCCGCTCGATAGAAACGGTCAAATATATAAGGAAGTGACTCCGCATCAATTCCTTTTCCATTGTCATGAACACCAATGACCAAGCTCTGATGACTGTGACTGTTCCCTATCTTCTCCAAGGCCACAGCGATTTCCTCTTGATGGCCCTGTCTTTCTTGACATTCTTTATAAAAATCCTCATATTCATTGACATCAATCGTAATGATACCATTCTCATCTGTATACTTAACGGCATTCGATATTAGATTCTCCATCACTTGCCTCATTCGGTTCAAATCCAGTAAGAGAACCCATTCATTTTGTTCTAGTGACAGCTGACTATTAAACTGAAATGTAATGTTCTTACTAGTAACATCCGCTTTAAATTGATATAAAAACTGAATAAACTTAAGAACAGATACTTTATTCAGAGATATACTTGCCTGTCTTTCATCTAATCTGGAAAGGTCATGAAGATCCTGTATTAACCGATCAATATAGAGGGTTTTTTCATGAATGATTTTCAAATACGTTTGATCACAAGGTTCAATCACCCCATCCAACATCGCCTTAACATACCCCTGAATGGACGTCATCGGCGTACCTAAATCATGAGAGATATTCGATAATAGATGGCGACGTGACCTCTCCATACTTACCAGCTTTTCTGTACTGATTTGCAGTTCTTCCGTTCTTTTTTGTACCCTTTCTTCGAGCTCTTCATTTAATAAAAGCGTGGCTCGTTCTGCGTTTTCTTTTTCCATTTGGATAATTTTCACCCGGTCAGCTAGTGCCAATGAAAAGAGAATCATCTCGATAAGTGATCCGATTAAGGAGGCATATCGTGTGAAAGTATTCAGTGGCAATGTACCTGCATCTGACAAGAAAGATACTAGGCCCGTCAGCAAAAAGATAAACCAGGCAAAAAACAAGTAACGAGCTGCCTTATTCCCTCGCTTCCAGCAAAGAATCGTCGTAGTTAGAACAACAGGAATAAAAAATATAGTAGAAAGGGTAACCAGGTGTAAAGCAAGAGAATAGGACATCATTAACACGACGAGTATCCCTATATTGAATACTGTAAGCACATGAAGAATTCTGCTCCAACCCTTTGCATACTGGCGAACATCAAGAAATTTATTAACAAATAAGGCTCCCGCCAAGTTAGAGAAAGCAATGGAAAAAACAATCGAGCGATTATTCCACCATGGGAAGTCGGGCCATAAAAATTGATAAGCAAATCCATTCAGCGTTAATTGTGTCATACTAACTGCGAAGATTAACAGTACATACCATAAATAGCTCCGTAAGCGTAAGGAGGAATATAAAAAGATGTTATAAACAACCATTACGAGTGTTGATCCATAATATATCCCGAAAAGAAGATACTCTATTAAGCTTTTTTCCGAAAAAGCTTCTTCATCCCATAGTACAACCGAGAGCTGTAATGATCCTTCACTTTTTATTTTGACATAATATGTTCTAGTTTCCTTTTCAGGTATGGTTAATTCGAATGTCACATGCCGATGCTTCCGATCTCTCTCGGAAAACGGAAGTAAATCACCGCCATAAAAGGCTGTGTACATATTCGTTCCAGTTTGTTCATATAAAGTAATGGAATCGTGAGGGGCATAAGGAAATTCTAGGATATATTTATCCGTACTAAGTTGATTGTCTATTTCGAAGCGCATCCAATAGACAGATGACTTGTAACCATAACTAGGAATGCCTTCTTTATTTTCTGTAAACTGGTTGGAAAAAGTGGTTGAGGACACATCGTCAATCGTAAGATTTCCCTCTTTATCCTCAAGTATTTCCATATTTTCATAGATCTTATATTTCCCTACTTTTTCTTGGTTGATTATTACGGAAGCTTGGGCTTCATTTATAATTCCACCACATATGATGATAATTAGTAAGGAAAGCATCAACAATATTCTTTTCATTGTGGAACCTCCGTTAGGCATGTCTAACCAATAATTCTATACAAATGTTCCAATTTCCTCCAACATAAGAAGCAATACATATTTCCTATTCTCTACTTTTTTTGTTGAAATTTTCATTGACATTCTACATAACTAGATTTATATTAAAAACATAAACGATATTGATAATCATTATCAATAAAATTCCAGTTACGAAATATATTATTAAAGGAGAACCCTTCATGAAAAAACTATTAGTTCCATTTTTGCTATTACTTGTTCTTGTTATCAGTGCTTGCGGAAAACAAGCAGAAGAAACGGATAACAGTTCAGAAGCTCCGAAAGAAGAAGAAACACCTAAAACGATTACATACGAATCTGAATCAGGTCCAGTTGAAGTACCTGCAGATCCACAAAGAGTCATCCTTCTTTCTGGTTTTACTGGAAATGTATTAGATTTAGGAGTGAATGTTGTTGGTGTTGATGTATGGTCGAAAAATAATCCAACTTTTGCAGAAGAACTAAAAGATGTGGAAGAAGTGTCAGATGAGAACTTAGAAAAAATCATTGAATTAGAGCCCGATCTAATTATTGGACTATCAAATATTAAAAACCTTGATAAATTAAAAGATATTGCTCCAACTGTAACATACACTTGGGGGAAAGTTGATTACTTAACGCAGCACATCGAAATTGGGAAACTTTTAAATAAAGAAAAAGAAGCTCAAAGCTGGGTTGATGACTTTACCAAGCGCGTAGAAGCTGCAGGTGAAGAAATCCGCGCTAAGATTGGTGAGGACGCAACTGTTTCTGTCATGGAAAGTTACGGCAAAGACCTTTATGTATTTGGTGAAAACTGGGCACGTGGGACAGAAATTATTTACCAAGGCATGAAACTAAAAATGCCTGAAAAAGTTAAAGAAGTTGCACTTGAGTCTGGATACTATGCATTATCTACTGAAGTGATTCCAGAATACGCAGGTGACTATGTGATTCTAAGTAAGTACTCAGATGCAGACATTTCTTTCCAAGAAACAGAAACCTACAAAAACATTCCTGCTGTAAAAAACAACCAAGTGTTTGAAATGCCTGGTGAAGGTGCATCCTTTAGTGACCCGGTTACACTTGAAAAGCAGTTAGAGTTTATTAAAACATCTTTCTTAGGAAATTAATGAAAAAACAAAGCATCCCTTATGTTAACGGGATGCTTTGTTCACTTTTCTTATGCTCATGAATGGTCTTTAGGCATATAAATCCTTGACTTAAACAAATCCCCATCCACTTGAATATCGAATCTTCCCTTTTGTATTTCAATGAGGCTTTTCGCTATTGAAAGTCCTAACCCACTCCCCTGACTTGATCGGGATTCGTCACCTCTTGTAAAACGTTCCATTAATTCATCTGCTGATATATTTAACTCGTAGGCTGATATGTTTTTGAAGGTAATAAGTACTTCCTTCCCTAAATCTTCAATATCTATATACACCCTTGATCCACTAAGTGCATATTTAAAGATATTGGATAACAGGTTTTCAAGGGATCTCCACAAGAGTTTTCCATCCGCTGTGATATATACTTTGTTTTTCGGATAGTTTACCTTCATATCTAATTCTAAGGCTTCAATTTTCGAATTCACTTCTCCTAGTCCCTGGGTTAGCAAAGATACTATATCTATTTGCTCAAAATGAACGGGAATGTTCCCACTAGAAGCTTTTGCTGCTTCAAATAAATCATTAGTTAATATTTTTAATCTTTTCGATTTTTGATCCAGTACGTCAACATATTCTTCTATCTTTGATAAATCTTTTTCATTTTTCAATAAATCCACATAGGTAATAATAGAGGTCAAAGGTGTTCGTATATCGTGAGATACATTGGTGATGAGCTCTGTTTTTAACCTCTCACTTTTAAGTTCACTATCAACTGCTGTTTTCAATCCATCGGTGATGCTATTAATATTTCCAGCAAGTTTAGCAAACTCTCCTTTTCCATCAACAGTGATCGAATGGTGAATATCTCCATCCTTTATTCTTTCTACTCCATCTTTTATTGCTTTAAATGACTTCACTTTCTTAAAGGCAAACCAAGCTGCTATTCCCAAGGTTACAGGAAACATAAAAAACGTTGCCGCAACCAATAAAGGATATCCAATGACAAGTAAGACCGTTTTTACACCAACACTTCCACTTGCATATACTTCTCCTACGAATTTAATAAGCTTATAAAATATCTTATAGATTAGGCTATGCTTGAATAATGTTCTATTTTTGAAGTGCTTCACTAATGATAGAAAAAGAACAAACCCTACTGCTCCAAAGGAGAGTGTTAATGGAATAATGATTACATCAATATTTGTTTGATTGATGTCTTCTATTATTGAAAACCAAAGCGCTGAGAGAAGAATGGATACAACTAGATTAATATCAGTATATAGTTTATCAAATGCAAGTAAGTGTACCTCCTGCGCTTTAAAGGATTTCTTCCCTATTACAAGTACTAAATAGGAAAAGAACACGATAAATCCTATTAGAAAGGCTAGTAATCCATACAAACTTTTTTTAGCTATTTCCTTCTTTTCTTCCCACTGTTTGATTTTAAGATCTAAAAACTCCTCCGTAAAAGATACATATATAACTTGATTTTCTGGATTTAGTTGTTGAATACTTTCTGTCATCCGGTATAGATGTTCATTGTTCGTCACTTCTTTTGGATACATCTCTTGTTTATATCCCTCAAAAATCATATAGGATGGATGAGCTTGAAACTGTTGTTTTTCCTTTAAAGTGGTGTTTGTGTATACATTTACACTATCACTAGCATAATACAAAGGACCGTCATACGTTTCTAATTCTTGCACAGTATGATGAAAATCTCTTAAGTCACTCTTAATAATCTCATCCCTTGCCTCGGAGATTTCATCTGCATATTCCTCTGTAAACCTCGCATAGTTGGCTTCTTCACTTTGTTCAGGATTGTAGCTTCTGGAGAACGCTTGGTAGTCAGAGTATAATGTTTCTTCAACACTCCTCATTTCATCTTCACTAATCGTTCCACCTTTTAAAATATGTTCTTCACTCTTATATTCTTCTATTAGTATGGAAAGTTTACTGATAATCTCTTCACTTTCCTGTACATATGACAAGCTGTGAAAATAGTCCTCTTCAAATATCGCACCAAAATTTCCACCATTTTCAATTTCCACAACCACAATATTCTTAATAACTCCTGTAAAACAAATGATTACCAAGATAAACATAATGATTTTCGTTATCAGTAAGTGGCTATATTTTTTCAACTTTATATCCAACTCCCCACACCACCTTTAAGTACTTTGGCTCTTTAGTATTGATCTCGATTTTCTCTCTAATCTTTCTTATATGAACGGTTACCGTATTTTCTGGACTAAAGGCCGTTTCGTTCCATACTTTCTCATAGATCTCTTCTATGGAAAAAACCCTTCCCGCATTAGCAGTTAGAAGTTTTAAAATTTTGTATTGCACAGGTGTAAGATGTACCTCTTCTCCATCGACAGTGATCAATTTCCTTTCATCATCAATCATCAGACCACCTGTTTGATAGACATTACTCCTTGTTTCAAGACCTCCAAAGCTTGTATACCTTCTCAGCTGCGATTTCACCCTAGCGATTAACTCCAGAGGATTGAAAGGCTTGGTTATGTAATCATCCGCTCCAATATTTAATCCTAATATCTTGTCGTAGTCCTCCGATTTAGCTGAAAGCATGATCAATGGTATTTTATTTTCTTCTCTAATCTTCATCGTAGCTGTAATTCCATCCATCTTAGGCATCATAATATCCATGATAATCAGATGGATTTCATGATTTTCAATCATTTCGATTGCTTCTTCACCATTAAAAGCTTTATATACTAGATAGCCTTCGTTTTCCAAATAGATTCCAATTGCATCTACAATGGCATTATCATCATCACAAACCAATATGTTCATGAGCATTCACTCCTATATATAAGTTCAAACCTATTATACCCCCCATGTGTTTTTAATCTAGACTAAGCATACCCTCTAAATATTAATAAACCCCTAATGCAAATCTTAAGATTTTCTTAGTGTTTAAAAAAAGCCAACTCTAAAGTTGACTTTTGAAATTGGGCTTATTCTATTGGTATATAGAGAATGTATATCTATCGGTTTTCGCGGATGTACTTGGCCACTATTAATCCGCTCTCAACTTGAATACGAACCAGTTTTTGAATCGGAATAAATGTGTAATCAAGCTCATTTTCTAACACGTTACAATATTTTTCTAATAACTTCTCACCTTTATCATACGCTTCCCGTAGCTTACAGAGGGCTTCTTCATCCCTGTTTTCAAGTAGTTGCAGCAGCTCTATTTCATATTCACTTGTTCGGACCGTTAAACCTAAATACAAACCATTATAAAATTTTGCCGCATATAGATTATCAAAAACCTCCGCCATTTTTGCCGGTTTTTCAAACTCTGGATGGCTTTCGACCCATTTGATTTTGGCTTCACTGCCCTCTCGAACATACTGGATAACTTCCTCCACAAGCTTTACAAAAGGATTTTCCTTTTGTATATAGGGGCGAATATCTTGCAGTAGTTGGTCTAAGCGAGCAAAATGAGCTTGAGATACTTCCACACTCTTTAAGATTGCTTCTTTTCGTGTCATGTCACTCTCACTCATATCTTCTATCCGAGAATCAAAGAAATAAGGCAGCTCCGTCAGAAGTGTGACACAATCGGCGTTTACGCTCCCAGCAAAGTCTGAACTTGACGTACCATTTTTAATATTCGGCTTCTCTCCAGTGTACTTCTCTATAAAATCATACGCCTCAGCAATGGTCATATTTTTAAATATCGCTGGGGAAAACTTCGTGATGAAAGGTTCCTCCGGCTCACCTAAATTTAAGGGAATGCCTTGTTTGATGCTTGAATTCCTTAAACCTTCATACAGCTCTGGAAAGTCATGTGTGCTATACCAATAAGCGCCCCCAAAGCCAGCATTATGTAACGAGTACATAAACTCTGGTTGGGTTTCTTCTATTAACTTCATTAATACTTTCGTTTCCGGAAGCGGGTTGTGAAAATGGAGTTCTTTGTAGTCAATAGGAAAGGTCCATTCCACCTGTTCATACCCAATTGGCCGATAGTAATTTTTCGTATAGTTATATACTGTAAACGGTCCTTTAAACCATTTTTCATTAAGACGAACACCATCAGGATCAATACATTTAATCATGTACCACGTAAACCCTAACCCTTCTCGTAATTCATCATTCTCAGCTAACGCACGAGAAAAATACTCTAGTGTCATTGCTCCAATGGGTTCATTCGGGTGTGGACAAGCAAAGCACAAAGCATTCTTGGGTCCATCTCCAATTTTTATACATAAAATGGGATGCCCCTTTCGTGATCTCCCTGTTTCAAAAACGGTAACAATGCCGGGAAACTCAAGAGCAAGCTTCCTACAGCTCTCATCCATTTCATCCACAGTAATAAGCGGAGATTTTTCGGTTAGATGCAGAATGGAGCTCGTTTCAGGGTAAATAAGGGGAGGTTTTCCGCTTATGCAAAGCAAAATCTCCCATTTTCGAATTTTTCGAGCCAATAGGCGGAATCTCTCCGTCTATTTAAGCCTTTTTTAAAAATAATTACTAGTTAAACGGAATTTCTCCGTCTATTTATCAGTTCGGGTGCTTAACCTGATGTCTTTTCATCAGAAAGCACCCGAAAACGGAACCCTATACTCTAACACGAGTCGGCTGTTGTTATTTCTAGAGCCACTCTAACTGCTCTTCATTCTTCTTCAGCAAAGCTTTTACCATTTAGATAATAACTAGACTCCTTAAAAGTATTAAAAGCTACTTCTACTTCTGGTATCCCGAGTGACTGAACCTGTTTCGTAATGATGCTAGCAAATTCATTTTGAATATCTAGCCCCCGTTCAAACCATTTTACTTCAATAAATGGATATCCCGGAACTACTTTTCCATCAAAGACAAAAGTAGAATTCACCACCTCTAGCGTGAAATTATCCGTTCCACAAGCACAAAGATTAGCTAAATCCTCGACCAATGGTTGACTAATGCTTTTTACCTGTTCGACTGAAATTCCCCTAATCAATAAAAATGGCATTTAACATTCCTCCAACTATTATTTTAATGTAATCTAATCGTTGTACTTGTGTATTCATCTTTCCAAGGACTTTGAAAGATTACGACGAATTAGACTACGAAAAGAACCTTCTAGCATCCCCGTGCCTAAAATAACTCCAAGTACGATTAGGACAAAACCAATTAACTGCTCAAGCACAATCTTTTCTCCTAGGAACAGAGCTGAGCCAAGCAATGAGAAGAACGGGGTAAGATTGATAAAAATAGCTGTAGAGCCTGCACCTAATTGTTGGATGGCATAATTATAAAGCATGTGGCCAAGTCCTGTGGCAAAAACAGCTGAAGCTAGTAAAACTATCCAAACATACATTGGCTGTTGAAATTGGCTTATCTCAACTGGTTCTATCCAAAAACTAAATCCGAACATCATTAAAGACCCAAAGATCAGCATGATTCCCGTCATTTGTCGTGAATCAAGATTAGTAGTTAATTTTTTTATCACAATAAAACTAATCGCTTGCGTGATTACCGCTCCAAATATGAATAGATCACCTAATGAAAACCCAGAAACAGGTCCATTTCCTTTTAAAATAATAAAATAAACACCGCTTAGAGCTGCTAAAATGCCGATAGCCTTGAAAACTGTTAATACCTCTTTCAGAAAAATCATGGCAAAAATGGAGGTGAAAAGTGGGACTAAACCCAGAATAAGACCTGTATTTGAACCGGTCGTTATGGTTAATCCGAGTGCTAAAAAAAGATGATGCCCAAATACTCCAAATAAGGCAGCGACGAATATCCCGAGTACATTTTTTCGAGAAATCCTCTCAAATCTCTTTGATAGAATAAGGACAGCTATTACTACCAACCCCGCCAAAAACACACGAACACCTTGAATAAAAACAGGCGGAAAATACGTCACTAATATTTTAATGGCCGAAACATTGAATCCCCATATCACCATTAATAGAAATAGTGAACTGTACAATAATCCTCTAGACAAACCTAGCCCTTCCTTCTGATACATGTCCTTACTTATGAACAATCTTTTCTATCAAGATTACTAGATATGTAGACAATCTGTAAATAAGTTATGTTGCATATGTGATTTAAAAATATTTACACTTGTAAAAAGCAAAAGGGCAATCCTCAGTGAGATTGCCCTAGTTTTAATAAATTTACTTTGATCGACAAACCACACCAGTGACAAATTGTAACCACGCATATACACCAGTTTTAACCGTTTCTAAAACCTCAGAATCCTTACTTGGATCCAGGCAAACGAAATCAATATGTCGGACAGATGGATGCTTCCCAATCTCAAGCAAGGAATCGAATAACTCAGCTGTGGACAAGCCCCCTGGAGTGGAAGCTGGCACTCCAGGAGCAACAGATATATCGAGTACATCCATGTCAACTGTTACATAAACCCGGTCAACTTTTTGAGATAGCTGTTTCAGTGCCTCCTGAACAGTATGAACAAATCCAGCTTTGCGAGCATTCTTTAATGTCACCATTTGAATGGAATGATAATTAGCATAGGTGATCAGTGGTTTAGTATTGAAATAACCGTGCAAACCAATATTTATGATATCTTCTCCCCTAACAGTAGATCCATCGATTAATTGCCTGATTGGGGTACCATTTGCCGGCCCCAATTCAGCCGGATCCCGTACATCAAGATGGGTATCGAGTTGCAAGATCCCGATTCTGTCATTCGGAAAAGCTTCCTTAATCCCTCGTACTGCACAAGCCGTCGTTGAATGGTCCCCCCCAATCATGGAGGTAACTGCATCAGAATATTTCGAAGCTAAAAAAGTTGTTGCCTCTTCAATACGCTTATGGGACAAAGGTATATCTGTTGTATGCATCACGACATCTCCAGCATCCGCAACAATCAAATCAACTAAATCGACATCTTCATCCAAATTGTAGGTGGCAAACCCCTTCCACATTCGCCGAAATTCCGTCGGATATAGAGATGCACCTGAGACGCTAATGGAAGAACGAGAAATTGGTGCACCATATAAAATAAGTTCCGGCTTTCCTTCTATCTCTTTTAGCTGCCTAACCCAATGGTGAACATAAGTAGGGTCGATTGTATTCACATTCCATAACCATTCCGGTTGATGTAGCCAATGCTCACTCATGTGTTACCCGACCACCTTTACTCCTTTTTTCCAAACAGCTTTCGTGTGATTTACACCAAACAAATACTGTAGCTCTTGATAGCTTTTTACATTCCATAACACCACATCAGCTTGTTTCCCAACCTCTAGAGATCCTATTCGATCTTGACGATTAATTGCGCATGCCGCATTGTATGTAGCCGCGGTTAATGCCTCTGCAGGTGTCATCCTCATCGAGATACAGGCCAAATTCATGACAAGGGGCATCGATGTTGTTGGCGAAGACCCAGGGTTACAATCTGTCGAAATTGCTACAGCTACCCCTTCATCAATCATTTTTCTTCCATTCGCTGCTTCCTCACGTAAATAGAGAGCCGTTGCTGGAAGTAAGCAAGCGATCGTTCCTGCCTCTGCCATTTCTTTAATTCCTTCGTCTGATGCCTTCAATAAGTGTTCAGCTGAAATCGCGCCTACCTTTGCAGCTAATTCTGCCCCACCGTATGCAACAATTTCATCTGCATGGATTTTCGGGATCAGACCGTACCTCTTTCCTGCTTCCAAAATTCTCTCTGATTGTTCTGGGGTGTAAACATCCTTTTCACAAAATACATCATTAAACTCAGCTAATTTCTCTTCAGCCACAACAGGTAGCATATCATTTATTAGGTGATCGATATATTCTTCCTCTCTCCCTTTGTAATCAGGCGGAACCGCATGTGCTCCCATGAAGGTTGGCACAAGGTCAATCACGTGTGTTTCCTGTAATTTCTTCATTACCCGTAGCTGCTTCAACTCGGTTTCAAGATTCATTCCATATCCACTTTTCCCTTCCACAGTTGTTACACCATGATGTAAAAAGGAATCAAGCCGTCTCTTTGTTTGGCTAATAATCTCTTCTTCCGTACACTCACGTGTCATGCGAGTAGTCGCATGAATTCCTCCACCCGCATTCATAATATCCATATATGGTACGCCTTCAAGACGCATTTCAAATTCTTGTTCCCTACTGCCGCCAAAAGCAACATGTGTATGAGGATCGATTAATCCAGGGGTAACTAAGTGACCGGTAGCATCCACAATTTCAGCTTCTTCTATTCTAGATGCATACTGCTGTTCCAGTTCAATGGTCGATCCTACAGCCTGGATGATTCCATCTTCCATCCACAAACTCCCATCTTCAATAATACCTAACTTCGACATCGCTTCTCTTGATCGAGGCCCTTCCTTATTGGATGAAAGAGTTGCCAACTGATGGATATTTTTGATCCAAATCGGTCTAGTCATCTTATTCCATCCCCATTTCTAACATTGGAATGTTTACTCCTCTTTCACGTGCCGTTTTCTTCGCTAACTCATAACCAGCATCAACATGGCGCACAACACCCATTCCTGGATCTGTTGTTAGAACACGTTCAATTCGTGCTTCTGCTTCTTTCGTTCCATCTGCCACAATAACAATTCCTGAGTGCATTGAATATCCCATGCCTACTCCACCACCATGGTGTAAGGATACCCATGTAGCACCGCCAACTGCATTAATCATGGCATTTAAAATTGGCCAATCTGCTACGACGTCAGATCCATCCTTCATTGATTCTGTTTCACGGTTCGGTGACGCAACTGAACCTGAGTCGAGATGATCACGTCCAATGACAATTGGAGCCTTGAGCTGTCCTTTTGCAACCATTTCATTAATGATTTTACCGAAGCGTGCCCGTTCTCCATAACCAAGCCAACAAATCCGAGATGGCAGCCCTTGGAATTGGATTTTTTCTTTCGCCATACGAATCCAGTTACATAAATGGTCATTATCACTAAATTCACGTAAAATCACTTCGTCTAGTTTATAGATATCTTCTGGATCACCTGAGAGTGCTACCCATCTAAATGGTCCTTTTCCTTCACAAAATTGAGGACGGATATAGGCTGGAACAAATCCTGGGAAGTCAAAGGCATTTTCAACCCCTTCATCTTTAGCAACCTGACGGATATTGTTTCCGTAATCGAACGTAATGGCGCCTTTTTCCATCATATCGAGCATTGATTGCACATGTTGAGCCATTGAAGCTTTTGATTTCTTAACATATTCTTCTGCATTGTCCGCTCGTAATTTTGCAGCCTCAACAAGAGACATCTTTGACGGAACATACCCGTTAAGTGGATCATGCGCAGATGTTTGATCTGTCACAATATCAGGGATAAATCCTTTAGCAATCATTTCTGGTAGAATATCAGCTGCATTACCAATCAGTCCGATGGAAAGTGCTTCACCTGCAAGCTTTGCATTTTTAGCCATTTCGATTGCTTTGTCCAAGGAATCTGTTTTTACATCCGTATAACGAGTTTCAATACGACGATCGATTCGGCTTTCATCTACATCAATGCCGATACAAACGCCACCATTCATCGTTACTGCAAGTGGTTGAGCTCCACCCATACCGCCTAGACCAGCCGTTACCGTGATAGTATTTTTGAGTGTACCGCCAAAATGCTGTTTTGCAAGCTCTGCAAACGTTTCATAGGTCCCTTGGACAATACCTTGCGAACCGATATAAATCCAGCTTCCAGCAGTCATTTGTCCGTACATCATTAGCCCTTTTTTGTCTAGCTCATGGAAAGTTTCCCAATTGGCATAAGCGGGGACGATATTTGAATTCGCAATTAGTACGCGCGGTGCATCTGCGTGCGATTTAAAAATCGCAACCGGTTTCCCTGATTGAACCAATAGTGTCTCATCATTTTCTAATTCCTTTAGCGACTTAACGATCGCATCAAAGCATTCCCAGTTTCGTGCCGCTTTTCCAATCCCGCCATACACAACGAGATCTTCTGGTCTTTCCGCAACCTCAGGATCTAAATTATTCATTAACATCCGAAGTGCAGCCTCCTGTAACCAGCCTTTTGTATTTAATTCTGGTCCGCGATAGCGGATGACTTTTTCTGTTTTTGTTTGTTCCATCTTAATTGCCTCCTAAACATTCTATATATAATAAATAATTTTTATAATATACATTTACAGTAACTTACCAAGTTTCTCTTCTACGACTGAAATGATCTCACCTGAATGAATAAAATCCTTCAATCGTTCTAAATAAGGGTAAATATACGTGTCTTCAGTCATTTTTGGTATTGATTGTCTAATGCGTTCCAAAACCGCTGTTGAAGCAGAGCCAGGCGTAAGTTCGCTCTCCACAAATTGATGAGCATTATAAATCGACAACAGCTCAATTGCTAAGACATACTCAAGCCTTTGCGCTACTTCCCTAGCTTTTTTCGCTGAATTGTACCCCATCGCTACATAATCCTCTTGGTCAGCACAGGTCGGTATGCTGTCAACTGTTGCAGGATGAGATAATAGTTTCATATCGTTTAAAAGTCCTGCTTGTGAATACTGTGGAATCATTAGCCCTGAATTTAGCCCAGCATTTTTGACAAGGAACGCAGGGTAGCCTGAAAGATGAGAATTAATCAGACGATTGTTTCGCCGTTCTGACATTTTCGCAATGGCTGTAACCCCGATACATGCTGAATCTAACTCGATCCCCACGTATGAGGAGTCACAATTACTTCCTGAAATCGCGCCGCCATCTTCACCCGGCCATAAGATGGGATTGTCAGTGCACGCATTCATTTCGACCTCAAAGGTAGCTAACGCATCAAGAAGCGTTTTCTTTGCTGCCCCATGCAATTGAGGAATTGCCCGTAAAGATAAGGCATCCTGCAAGCGATGATCGACCGACTGTTTAGCCATCATTGAATCCTCTAAAATTTTTCTCACATTGGTTGCTGTATTTCGTTGTTGTTCATGCGGACGAGCTATCATCAGTCTGTCATCAAATGCTCGAGTTGTTCCTCGTAAGACCTCTAACGCCATGGCACCAATAATATCGGCTGACTTAGCTGCTTGTAGCATATCCGATAATGCTAACGCTCCAAGTGCGGTTGGACTCGTTGTTCCACTAATTAACGCTAATCCCTCTTTGGCTGAAAGGTCAATCGGCTCTAGTCCTGCTTTACGAAGAGCTTCCTTCGCAGGTAATAGCTCTCCATCCACATAGGCTTTTCCTTCCCCAATCATCACCAAAGCTATATGAGCTTCAACGCTTAAATATCCAACTGAACCTTCACGAGGCACAAACGGAATAACACCACAATTTAAACATTGGCGATACATTTCCAACGTGGATATCTGAATTCCAGAATACCCTTGCCCTAAGTTTTGCAGCACCATGAGCATAATTGCCCTTACACATTCTTCATCTAATGGTTCACCAACTGATGTTGCATGGGATAAAAGAATATTCTTTTGCAACAATCTTGTTTGATCTCGTGAGATTATTTTTGTTGATAGAGCACCAAAGCCAGTGTTTACCCCATACATGATTATTTCTTCATCAATCCATTTGTTTACAAGCTGGCACGACCTCTCAACTCGCTGACGGTAAGCATCTGAAAAATCAACATAAGCACCATAACGCGCTATGGAGACAAACATATCTAATGTGATTGCATTTCCTAGGGCTACCTTTTTCATCCCTTGATCCGCCATGTTGACCCCTCTCTTCTTTCCTAAAATTATTTTTCAATTTTATCAATAAAGAACATTTTCACGGCCGAACAGACTTGTAAAACAAAGATGAAAAGAACCGCTGAGCCACCTAAGGCAGCCAAATATTTCACACCATCAACGCCCTGTACTCCGCCTGCGAAAGCAACCATCACAAAGGCAATGATCGCAATAGAAATCGCCCAAATCAACATTTTCCATTTTGCTGGATCTTCATCATAACGAATATTTACGGTACATAACATGGCAATTGCACGAACCATCGAGTCAGCCGCTGTAGAAAATGAGAGGATTAACGCAATCATCACGATTGGAATAATGATAACAGCCAATGGCATATTAGCTAAGAACGCCCATAAACCTGCAACCGCTCCACTTTCGTTAATTGTTGACACTAAGTCAACTGTATTATTTTGTTGCCAATGTAGGGCTGTACCGCCAAAAACACCGAACCATAAGATACTGAACACAGCTGGTAATATCCAGTTGATTATCATAAACTGACGAATCGTTCGACCGTAAGAGATAACCGCAAGGAATATTCCCATTAATGGTGCATAGGCAATCCAAATCGCCCAGTCATATAACGTCCACCACATCACTAAAGCCTCTCCACCGACTATTCCTGGATCAAGCCCCCAGCTCCAGAAGTTTTGTAGCCAATGAGCCATTCCTGCTGTTGACGATTGGAGAATATATAAGGTAGGGCCAATAATGAACAGTGCAAGTAGCAGGATATAAAACACCTTTGCATTAATATCTGCCATCCGACGAATCCCTTTATCCATCCCTTTTAACGCTGAAACAGTAAACAATCCAGTTATCACAACAACTAGGACGAACCACACTATCGGTCCTTGCTGAATGCCGTAAAACGTCTCGAGCCCCGATCCGACTAATGCTAAACCTGCTCCAAGTGAAGATGCTAAGCCAAGTGCGATTGCTAACACCGCTAATGTGTCGATAATCCCTGGCCAAACCCCCTTTGTAATTTTGCTACCGAACAGTGGGGTTAATGTTCCTGTTACAGACAATGGTGCTTTACGATTAAAATACATATAGGCAACCACGAGCCCACTCAATGAATACATCGCATAAGGAATAAATGTCCAATTATAAAAAGAGCGTCCCATAGCGTAGATTGCAGCCATTGAAGTACCAGGTTCTACACCTGTATTGGCCATTTCTCCATAAATGTTACCAAAATAGATGATCGGTTCATTTACTCCATAAGTAATGACTCCCGTGGCAATTCCACCTGTTAAGGCCATTGCAAACCAAGCAAGAAACGGATATTTAGGCTTTGCCTCTGAACCTCCCAAACGAATGTTACCTAACTTTGAAAACGTTACCAACAATACAATGATGAGTGCTGCAATTGAGATGATTTGATAAAGCCATCCAAGTCCACGTAAAGAACCTATAAAACCATTCATTGAAATATCAGCCAACAATTGATTGTTCACAATTCCTAGAATGGCTCCGCCACCAACGACTAGAAAAGCCGGTAAAAATACAGATAAACGTGTTTGTTGCTTTTTATCTCCGACTACATTAGGAGCCTTTTTTTCTATCTCCAATGACATCATAGATCCCCCCTTTAATCACTCTATTTTTGGAAAAGATAAAGTAGTCGAATCTGTAAGAGGCAAAAATAGTTTTTGTTGCCTTTATAGATAGATTCCCTTTATCTAAATATACTGAAAATTATAAAGAATAATTTTGCTTAAAAATAGCTAATTAATTTTCGAAATTCGATACTTTTTTTCGAAAGGGCTTGTTTCATTTATCTTTTTTCACTTAAAATCTTATAATAATTTACGATTCTTATAATTTTTTACGATTCTTATAATTTTTTACGATATTTCATCTAAGCACATTTATCTGAACTACTCCATGCCCTCCCTCATATGTAAGCGATAGTCACGCGGAGACATCGATGTCAATTCTTTAAAAAGTCTAGTAAAATAACTAGGATTACGGAAGCCTACTTGATTGGCTATTTCTTTAATTGAAAGCTCGCTTGAATTTAAGAGTCGCTTTGCTTCGTTAATACGTTTATTGGCTAAAAGCTGTCGAAACGAGATTCCTTGCCTCTTCATTATCAAATGGCTGTAATAGGCTGTACTTCTTCCAACTGCTTCAGCCACATTTTCTAATGTTAAATCAGGATCAATATAATGTTTTTCGATATAAAGGATCCCCCTTTCAACCACATCTTTTTTCGAAAAGACGTCACCATTCTTAGAACGATCAAGTAATTCATATAAAAATAAAAGCATTTCTTGGACGACTCTGTATAGCACACGATTGTACAGAATCTCTGAAAATATTTTCATATAATATTCTTCCATTTCACCCTGTTCAAGCTCGTACGTTTTCATAAACCGCCTTACTTGGGCTAGAATACTTGTAAGTCTTGTCCTTAACTTCTCCGGATTAGGAAAGGGCGTTTCCATATGCAAAAACTCCCGGTGCATCCATTCTTTTATTTTTTGTTTATCAAAACTATTTAACATTTCCACCCATTCCCGCTGTTCAGCCGAGGTTAAAAACGGATCCATTTCATACCAAGATTTGTATTCTTCTTTTGGTAAAATGACTTGACGATATCCGATAAAAAATGTCATTTCTAATAGTCTTCTAGCTTCTAAATACATGTCATGTACAGATTTCATTTCAGTATTAGGTGGGATAATAACCGCAGCAAGAGGTTCAATATTAAAAGCTTCCCATTCCCTCAAAACCTTCCATGCTTCTTCTTTTATATGCTGGGATGGATTTTTAAATAAACAAGCAACCATATCTGTTAACGGTAATATCGTCGGAGGTTCACGAAATGGAAAATACGTTAAAAATTGTTGTAAATCAGCAAGCTTTTTATTATTTTCCGTATGCAAGAGCATCAACGCAATTTCCCCATTATTTTGCTCTTGATCTAAAAATATTGATTGATATGAATACCCCTCATCCTTCTTAGAGGAGACATCCATTGTTTCTCGTTGTACAACGAGTGACAACGCCATTTTAAGACATTGTTTAATTTTTACGGGATCTAGTGGTTTAACAAGTAAATCAACACCACCTAGTTCAATTGCCTGTTTTGCCCGTTCAAATGTCGCTTCTGCTGTGACAGTAATAATTTTCGGTGAAAAAGTTTTAACATATCTTGTAATTAACGACCAATGTTCGGCTGGGATCATATCCAATTCTAAATAGAGAATCTCAGGAAGTTCTTTTTCAAGTATAGCCATTGTCTCCTTAACTGTTTTTGTCACAAGTACGTTGTTAATTGGAATAGAATAGGTCGAAATCAGCCATTCTATCGCCACTCTCTCATGATTATCCCGTTCTGCAATTACTATTTTCATATTTTCCACAAACCCTTTTTATGTACTTTTTTCAATTGTACTTCCACTGTAATTCCTCCCTTGCCTTTTAAAAATTATAGAATAATTACACTCTCTCCTACTACAACATAATAAATAAAGTATACTATCAACAATTTACAACAGCGAGACCTTCCCAAAGAATATGAGGTTTTTTGAGCAACTACAAAAGGAGTTCAGATCACTGAACTCCTCTAATAAAACAAAATTGTTATTTTTTTCCATTAAAGTAACATTTCCATATGTGTCGAGTTTGGTAACTTATTATTGGAAATTGTTTTTCAATTAAAAATCCCTATCCTCTATATCTAATCGCTAACCCTTTCAAGAAATTCCTAGCATATCGATCTCCACAGAACTTATAGTTTTTATGACCAACTTTTCTTAATAAGGCGCTTAGTTCTCCTTTGGTAATACGAACTCCTGCATCTTCTAAGATTTGAAGCATATCCTCACTTGTTAATGACAAAGCGATTTTTAGCTTTTTTAGAAGGAGATTATTCGAGCTTTCCTTTAGAGATGGAGCCTGTCTTTCAGGCTGACCTGATTTTGGTTCTTGCTTTCCTCTTTTAAAAATAATAAAGCCGTTTAAAAAGGCATCGAACATTTGATCATCACAGATGATTACATCCTCATTATCCTCTTCCTCTTCTACGTCATTTGTTTTCGTGAGGATCTTTAATACTTCGTCTTTGGTTACCTCAACTCCACCAAGTTTAAAGATTTCTACCATGTCTACATTTTTAATATCTAAAGCGTATCTTAATCTGATTAATATATCGTTATTATTCACTGATTTATCCCCCTGAAGATTGTTTACCTTACCTACTATAACATTTGTCATAACAAAAATTAAATGGCCCCTGAGAATAAGGAGCCATTCGTCTAGTTTAGACTTATTAGACTGTGGATAACTTGATTTTTTCAACTTTTTCACGTTTTTTATCCCGATTTTATACATAATGTGAATAAAATTGTGGATATTGTCTGACTTATCCAAAAAAACTGTCACTTATCCCTTTAGGATTAAACTAGTAACACTTTCAATGTGACTTGTTTGGGGGAACATATCCACAGGTTGAATATAACCAACCTTATATTTTGAAACCAACACGGAGATATCCTTTGCGAGTGTGGATGGATTACATGAAACATATACAATTTTCTTTGGTTTTACTTTTAAAATCGTGTTTAATAACTGTTGATCCAAGCCTGTTCTTGGTGGATCCACTACAAGTACATCCGGCTTCCATCCTTCTTTCGCCCATTTCGGTAGGACTTGTTCGGCTTTACCGACAACATAAGTAGCATGACTGATTCCATGTCTCTCGGCATTTTTTTCTGCATCTTCAATCGAATCCGCAATAACATCCATTCCACGGATTTCCTCTGCTCCATCTGCTAACCATAGACCGATTGTTCCCACTCCACAGTAAGCATCCACAACTTTTTCCACACCTGTTAGTCCTGCTGCCTCTTTTACCTCATTGTAAAGGTTCACGGTTTGCTCAGGATTTAGCTGGAAGAACGTTCTTGCGGATAGCTCAAATTCGAGTTCTCCTAGAGTTTCTTGGATAAACTCTCTTCCCTCTAATAATCTTGTTTCATCACCAAAGATAAGAGATGTTTTTTGACCGTTTACGTTTTGCACAATGGATGTCACTTCTGGTAAGGCTTGCTTGATACGAGCGACGATTTCATCCTTGTGAGGAAGCTCACGCTGGCTTGTGATTAATACGATTTGAAGTTCCTCTGTTTTCACACCAATTCGAGCAACAATGGTACGTACGACACCTTTGCGAGTTTTCTCATTATATACAGACACTTTAAGGTCTTGTAAAATCTTTTTCACGGTTGATGTTGCCTTGTTTGTAGCGGAATGCTGTACCGCACAGTGTTGAATATCAACGAGCTTGTGTGAGTTGATGCCATATAATCCTGCTAGTAATTTACCGTCACGCTGCCCCACCTGAAACTGGCTTTTGTTTCTGTAGTTCCATGGGTTCTCCATACCAAGTGTGTCACGGATATCTAACTTTTCAACATTTAGCTTTGTATGACGCTCAAGTGATTGCTTCACAATGTCCCTTTTTTCCACAAGCTGTTGACGATAGTCGAGATGCTGGAGCTGACAACCTCCACATTCCTCGTACACAGGACATGGTGGTGCGACACGATGTTCTGATTTTTTTCGAATTTTTTTAATGCGCGCTTCAGCAAATTTCGGTTGAATTTTTGTTGCTTCTACAACTACTTCTTCACCTGGCAAAGCACCTGGTACGAAGACGACTTGCTTTTTAAAGTAGCCCACTCCTTCCCCATTGATTCCGAGTCTCTTAATTGTCAGTGGAAAGGTTTGTTTTTCAGTTATTCTTACGGATTGCTCCTGTTTCATTTTGTTCACTCCATCTATTATTCGATACTTCTCCACAAGTAAAGAGAAGCGTAGCTTGCGTATGGCTCCCAGTTTGGCTTGTATCCTTCCATTTCTTCCTTCGTCGGCTTTCGGTCCATATTGTATAGCTTTTTGAGAGCATTCTGTAAACCGATATCAGCAATTGGGAAAAGATTTGGTCGACCGAGACCAAACATGAGGAAGTTTTGTACGGTCCATGGACCAATGCCCTTTAATTTGACGAGCTCTTCCATAATCTCATCATCTGACTTTTCATGCAACTTTTGTAGCTCTAATTTTTCCTCTACAATCGCTTGTGCCACACCAATCGCATACTCCGCTTTACGGCCACTGAATTGAAGCTCGCGTAGCTCCTCGATTTTTACACTGGCCAATTTTTCTGGATCTGGGTAAAAGTAAGCCCCGTCTTTTTCTGTACCAAAGGTTGTCACAAATCGCTGAGTTAATGTGTGGGCGAACTTCAGGTTGAGTTGCTGATGAACGATGCATTTTAATAAGCAGTTGTAAGGATCAAAGTCTAAAACCAGAGGAGTTCCTGCATGCTCTTTAAAAATCGGGGCTAAATCTGTGTTACGAAAATGGGTGTGAATGTCATCTAAAGGTTGATCCCATTGGAAGATTTCCCGTAAACGAGCGATAACGGGCTCATTTGTCTTACCACTCAATTCAAATGAAGGCTCTTCGGTTGTACCCGTTGCTGTTACTTTTACAACTTGCTTGTCTCCGTTGACGATGAGGGGAACTTTAACCGAGCGTTCCTGTAGATCTATTTGATTTAATGGATCTAATGCAAGTCTGTATAGTACTTGATCAAAGTTATATGGTCCTTTAATACTTATTCTCTCCATAGTTTGTCCCGTCCCCTTCGTTTTTCTGTAAGTATAGCATTTTTATATGTAATATAGAAAAAACATAAGGACAGTCATGTTAAAAGAAAAAGCTATCATAAACAAAGAGAGTAGTCACGTGACTACTCTCTTTATGGGTGCCTGGCGACGTCCTACTCTCACAGAGGGAAACCCTCAACTACCATTGGCGCTGAAAAGCTTAACTTCCGTGTTCGGTATGGGAACGGGTGTGACCTTTTCGCTATCGCCACTAGACCAGTATT
>NZ_JBPCCH010000018.1:0-24069 GCF_050971805.1 Robertmurraya mesotrionivorans
CTCTTTAGCAGTAAAATTACTCATAAAAAACACCCCGTAAATGTTAGTTTGGTGTCTAACATTTACGGGGCAGTTCATTTGCATATGGTTTGCTTTTAGTTTATTCCGGCTTGTTGCGTCGTCTCTAATGCATCCTTTAACTCTTCATCTTTGATCGTAATGTCAGCTTCTTTTTGGAGGCTGGAAATGACTTCTTTCATTGGCTTCGCTTTTTTAAAGGCTAATTCTTTTTCAATCGCTTTTTTCTTGTCTTCAAACTTATTTGTTTTCTTATCCGTTACTTTAATGATGTGGTAGCCATATTCTGTTTTCATAGGGTCACTGACTTGATTCACATCTAGTGAAAATACAACTGAATCAAATTCAGCAACCATTCGCCCTTTTGTAAAAAATCCAATGTCACCACCTTTGTCTTTCGAGCTTGGATCAATGGAATATTGGCTTGTAAGTTTAGCAAAGTCCTCACCTTTATCAAGTCTCTCCTTCACTTCTTTCGCCGTTCTTTCATCCTTAACAAGAATGTGGCTTGCTTTGATTTCTTCTTTATACTTTTCCTCAAATTCTTTTTTCACTTCTTCGTCAGTTATCTTTACTCCATCAGTTGCTGCTTTTTCAGCCAATAACTCACGTTTAATATTCTTTTTAAAAACTTGCTCATCTGTCATTCCATTTTGCGCAAGAGCCTGATTTAATCCTTCCTCCCCGCCGAATTGTACCTTATACTCCTTGATTCTTTCATCAATTTCTTTTTCTGCCACTGTGTATTTTTTTTCAAGCACCATTGTCTCTACCATTTGTTGTAAAACCTGCTCACCAGCCTGAGCCTTTAATTCACTGTAAAATTCCTCTTTTGTTATTTCACCCGCTTTCGATTGAACAATTGTATCGGAAGCACTAAGGTTACAAGCCGAAAGGAAAAGAACTGCACCTGCTATGCTAAGGGAAACGATTATTTTTTTCATTTAAAACACTCCTTCTTGACAATATCTATCTATCATTAAGCTTAAATAATCATACTTTACTGAAATCAAGATAGTTGTAATCCATTTATTGTTCATACTCCATCACGACCATATCCCAATATTTAAGACTAGGAAGTGTAAAGATGACTTTGTTATTTTCTTGTTTAAAGTTTAAAGATAGAGGCACACCATTTTGTTTGTCGGGCGAAGCCATCCACATTTTTTTAATTGATTTAGTCTCTTTAAGCTGCACGGTTAACTGCTTACGGTTTTGAGGTTTGGCTTGCATTGCATGTGTATCACGCCATTCTAAGGTTGTAGCATCAAGCAAGTTAATAAAGTGAATGACTTTTTTATTATCTTTTTGTTTTGCGAAGCTCCATATTTTCCCCTTTTCGGGCTGTGAAGAGAAATGAACCCAATCAATTGAACCAATCCTGATCGGCACCTCTTTCAGGTTATCACGAAGCAGATTTTCATAAGCTACTAGAAAATCATAATAATGCATGAGCTTGGTTTGTAAGGATTTGCTCATCTTTAAATTTTCATGTGGAAAATATTCCTTTGACAGCATGTGTTCACCCAATTCCAAGTGAGAACCTCCCGATGCAAAAATCACACTGTTCGTTAATAATATACCTGGGATATTAAATTCCCCCTGCTGATTGGAAAACTCGTAATTCATATAGGCGGCTAAGATTGTGTTATGTCTCCCTTTTGAATAGTGATTATTTTCATCAATAATACGTTTTAAATCGCTATAATACTTATCTTGATCCCATACTTCTGTATACAAAAAATCGACAGGAGCGTCACCAAGCTGTTTTTGCCCATATTGGCTAACAGCATTCATCACAATCCGTTTATCAGGTATTTCTTTTTTGATATGTTCCATATAAGGTTTAAAAGATTCGTCGAGCCCCACGGAATTCCCATTATAGTCATATACATTTCCCCGCGGACCAAGTTGATCGATATGCCAGCCATCAAATGGAAGGTTCTCGTACACTATTTTTTGTTGATTAATTAAATACGATTGCCACTCATAATTAGCCGGATTGACAAGAAATACTGCACTTTTCCATTCCTCTGGTAATGGATGGTAATCATGTTGATTTTTTTGCTGATCTTTAAATAAGCGCCATTCTGTTTTGACCCCATCTTTTTCAGCTTCTGCAAAAGCACCGTATAAAAGGTTATATGACATTGTTTTCATGTTTCGTTTATGGGCTAACTCAATATATGATTTAATCGTCTGCAGAGAGGTTGGACGATTGGCAATGTCCTCCCAATGGACGGCAGACTCATTGTTTTCTAATTTAATTGGCTGATGGTGTTTATAATGCCAATCATAAAATTGCAATCCATTAATGTGAAAACGATTCATCCTGGAAATAACAGACTCCATGTCTTTGTTCGACATTTCTTGAAACTTTGACAGAAATCCATATCTCGGAAATTTAGACCAATCGCTTGAAACATCAACAGCAATTGTTTGCTGATCTTGTTTATTTTGAGTATCTAAATTTACACGAACTAAATATCCTCTGAAATCCTCTTTTGGAGGCTTCCATGTCCAATGTATTTCTTTTTTATCTGCCTCCACTTTTTGTTTAGAGATGACGTCATTTAAATGATAGTAGGTGATTTCTACCATTTCATCAGAATACTCTTCAGGTAATTTAGCTTTAAAATGTACGGTTTCATTCGGTTGATATGAAGCTTTATCAGTTGTTAGATGTTGTATAATGCTGTTGCTTTCTTCTATTATTTGCGGTTTCTTTTGAAAAAAGAGAGACTTTATTGCAAACACAGTGACGAATACTAGTAATATCATAGAAAACAAGATAATAATGATTGGTTTCTTTTTTGAAAGCATACAAACTAACTCCCCGTTACAAACAACTAGTGTCTTGATGGTACCCAAATCTCTTAGCCTGTTTGACTAAAGGATAAGGTTTTTATAAAAATATTGAATTAAGTTGAAACATACTTTCTTTTCAAGAAGCCTGACTAAATTCTAATTGAATATAGTCAGACCTCACCTTTATTAGTTAACTATCATTGGAGAATGTTATCATTCCGCTTTTGGACCATAATCGGCATCAATGATTTTATCCAGCGGGTGGCCGCATTTAGTTAAATTTTCTACTTCAGTACCTATATATAAATCTGTCTGAAAGTATCCATTCGGTAATTCAACTTGAACCGTATAGGTACCTGGCCCATATACATTTGTTACGTTATCAAAGCTAGTTTGCCCCTCATATGGCTTTCCGTCTTCTTGAGGTACTGTCCCTTTCGGATAAGAATAGCTTGTAAAACTAATCTCAATTGGGTCCATGCCTTCAGGGATCGTAAATGTTGCAGTTCCTTTATTCACACTGCTATTGAAAAATTGATCGAAAGGTCGCTGTGATTCAATCTCTTCCTTCAATCCAGCTTCATTATTTATCGTGATGGAACCGCTCCACAATTCTCCCTTTCCTGGATGTCCAACGCGCTGATAAGCTTTAAACATATAGTTCCCGTCTAAAAGCTCTTCTGGTGTATACGTTAATTCTTGTGTTTCACCAGATGGTAACGCTTTAACAACGCCAGAGTAAACCACCTTACCATCTTTAGGATTACCATTCTCCGACCAGTAAACCTCGTATACTACTTCCCCCTGCATGGCTTGTGAGTCCTGACCATTTTTTATCGTTGCTGAAATGCCATTGCACGTTACATATTCAGAGATAAATGATAATGAGCTTTTATCCCATGAAGATTTATTTTGTTTAGACCCATTCTGGTAGCTGACTTTTTCAGCTTGTTCATTCTTTATTGAAGCAGCAAATATTGTATGTACAGGTTGTATAAATGAAATTGACAGCAATGCTGCAGTTATAATACCAGCAGATAGTTTAATAAGCTTTTTCACATGACATCCTCATTTCAAACAATCTTTTCGTTTTCCAATATTTTTATGAGATGACTAGTATATTCTTTTAATTAAGAAGAAGGTGACTCAATACGATCTAACTTAGTGTTATTGGTCACCCTCTTTTTCCTACTAAACTTTCAATCGTTTTTATCCCATTCTTACCGGGCAGTAAAACCCCGACCTAAAGATTCTAGTAAAGCAAAGATGATAGGTGGAGGATGAAGCCCCCACACTGATGGCAGTCACGCTTTATCGAATTTGAACTTCTTTCTTCTCATCAGCTGGGATGCTTACATAAAGAACTTTCGCTTCTGCATCATAGAAGAACGTATTTGTTTTACCTTGTGTTTCTGCAAGAGAACCAACCTCTTGATATTTGCTGTTTCCAGCTTGAATTCTCGATGGTTTTTCCGCATTGTTTAATTTCAATGTGTATTGCTCTAATTTTGATTCTCTGAAATTTTTCACTTCTCGTTTTTGTTTAAATGTAATTTTATTGCCCTTACGTTCTACTTCAAATGATGTTTCGTTGTATTCACCTTGTTTGTAGTCTTCTGTTGCTCCATCATCCTCGAAGAACGTATATGATGCGTTTTTGTCTAAATACGTATCAAGCACAAGGTTTGTTAAAGGTTTTTCACCTGTGTATTGCTGTACTTCACGAGTTGGAATCATTGAGTCCTTCTTCACGAAAATCGGTAAATGACCAAGCGGAGCATCTACAGTAAGAGTTTGTCCACCTTGATATTCTTCACCAGTCCAATAGTCTGTCCAGTTTACTCCCTGTGGTAAGTAAACGGTACGGGATGTTTGACCTTTCGTAATTACAGGTGCAAGCATCATAGAATCGCCGAACATGTACTGGTCACTAATATCATTTGTTTTTTCATCATGTTGGAATTGATAGACAAGCGGTTGATGTACCGGTTTACCACTGTCAGTTGCTTCCCTGAACTCATTGTATAAGTATGGAAGTAATTGATAGCGCAGTTCGATATACTTCTTGCTGATTTCTTCAACTTCCGGACCAAATGCCCATGGCTCTTGACCTTGTTTAATTTCAGATTTTGCATCACTATCATAATGGATACGTGAGAATGGATAGAAAGCTCCTACTTCCATCCAGCGAGCAAATAGCTCTGCGTCTGGTCGTTTAGCAAATCCACCAATATCAGTACCAACGAAGGATACACCTGATAGACCAATATTAGAGATCATCGGGATGGACATTTGCAAATGCTCCCAATTCGATTCGCTGTCACCAGTCCATAATGCAGCCCAACGCTGTGTGCCTGCATACATGTCACGTGTTAATACAAACGGACGAGTTCCAGGCTTGTGTATCTCAAATGCTTGGTGAGTAGCATCAGCTTCATCATGGCCGTATAAATTGTGATACTCCGTATGCATAATTTTGTTATCTTCTGTACCAAAATAAGCATCCAAAGGCAAGGTATGGTGCATCTTGTCATTGTCGATAAATACGGCAGGCTCATTCATATCATTCCAGATACCGTCAATTCCTTCATTGAATAAGGTATCGTGGTTTTTTGCCCACCAATTGCGAACTTCTTGTTTAGAGAAATCAGGGAAAGCAGAATCTCCAGGCCATACCGGACCGATGAACGGTGTTCCGTCTGCATTTTTCGCCCAATAATCATTCTGCGTACCTTCCTGATACATCCGATAGTTTTCATCTTGTTTTACGGCTGGATCGTTGATTGCGATCGCATGGAAGCCAGGCATTGATTTTAGTTGTTTTAACGCTTGTTTGTATTGTTCATTCCATGTAAAGACACGGTAGCCATCCATATAGTCAATATCAAAATGCATTGTGTCTAATGGGATTTGCTTTTCACGGTATGTTTCCGCAACTTTTACGATTTCATCTGCTTTATATTCCCATTTACTCTGGTGTAAGCCCAATGACCACTCTGGAGGAGCTTCCATTTTACCTGTTAAATCTGTATAACGGTCAAGGACATCGCCGATTTCCGGACCGTATGCAAAGTAATACGTTAACTTCCCGCCATTTGCATAGAAATAGTAGTAATCATCGGATTCAGTTGCCATTTCATAGTAGGACCGATGTGTATTGTCAAAGAAAATCCCGTATGCCTTTTTGTCTTTTAGACCAATGAAAAATGGGATTGTTGTATATACGTATTTTGAATCCTTCGTATAAGCGTATGCATCAGTGTTCCACATGCCGATGCTGTCGCCTCGTTTGTTTAATTCCAAGCCTGCTTGCTCACCAAAGCCATAAAAGTCTTCATTTTGATCTGTTTTCTTAAAGACATAAGGCTTTCCGTTTTCATATCCTGAAGTCTTATCTTGATTAACATAATCCTCATTGATCACATTTCCTTGCTTATCAAGGAAGCGTACACCAAATGGCTTCAACTTAATTTCAACCGTAAGTTCATCTGTTTCTAACGTATAAGTATCTTTGCTTTCCATTGCTTTAAATGCTGGAGTATCCCATTCAGATTCTTTTTTTGCAATTCCTCTTGATTCGAATTCTTTTTCACCTTTATTTAATACAGAAACTTTTACAAAATCTTTGTCAAATAATCGAATGTATGCATCATTTGATCCTAAGTCCAATTTGACACCGTTTGAAAGCTTCTCAACTCCTTGAACAGAAAGCTTTTGAAGTTTTTCCTGAGCTAAAGGTGTGTCTGCTTCAGGCTGTGTAACAGCTAGAGCACCTGGAGCTGCTGCAGATAAACAAATAGTAGCTGCAAGTGATGCACTGGAAATCATTTTTAAATATTTTTTCGGTAAGTTCATGTTTCCACCTCTAAATATAATTTTAAATTGCTAGTAAGATAACGCATTTGAACTTCTTTTTCTCATCAGATTGGATTCTACATTCATTTCATTGATCTAACCTTCTACGATAGTAAAATGATTTCAAATCTAGGACATCTTCATATCTACTTTTTTAGAACATCCCTCCATTCTCTGTTCATTTTTCAATCATGAACATCTTTTGATTCCCGGGTACACTACCAAGTTAGCAACTAGGAGAGTTCAGAACAATCGGTTAAAACTCCTACCTGGAATATAAATGGCTATTAAACCATCATAAAATGGTTTGAAAATTAATCGTTTAAAATGGGTTCAATTAGCGTAGATCTTGAATTGGAATAGCTTTACATTTTCTTTACATGCGAGAAGAAAACGTATAGTTCCGGGTTGAAAAAATGGGTATTTTTAGAAAATGGTAGACTATGAGTACTAAGGGACTTTTCTTTTTATAGCTTCCATTAGGGCTTGTCAATCTTTTATTTTTCGTTTATCACTTAAAATATGACGAATAACTCCACCTAATTTCCTAAATAAGGGTATAGTTGAAAATAATGGAAAACATTTTACTCGTTTTGCAGTTAATTTTGAGGGGGGTAAAATTTTACTATCTTTCCTCAAAATAAAACACCTCCACAACTGAAGATGGAGAAAAATGATATGTTAATAGGGGAATAACAGACAAGCAGGTGTTCTTTACCAAAACCTTCCTTGGTCAATCGCTCTCTGCACCCTTTACAATGATGAATAGTAAGAAACGAATAAGGCGGGGTTTCATGTTCCGAAAAAAATTTCTATATAGAAGATTTTCAACTAAAATCATCGTGGCCTTTCTGCTTGTGATTTTTATATCGACTTTATTTATCTCTTTATCTTTTTACTTGGAGTCTAATTCGATCCTAAAGAAAAACGTGCGGGAATCTACCGTTCAAATCACCAAACAGACGGCGGAGTCACTTTCTTTCATATTAAATGTTGGAATCGATACCTCTGATTTTATTAGCAGTGATCAGAACATCCAAAAAGCTGCATTAGAATTAGAAGGCAATTTAACTTTCAATCAGAGAAGAAATTCACAATATATAAATACATTGCTGAATAATTATGTCTATTCCAACTCCTTCGTCAAAATTGTTTATGTGCTGAAAGAGGAAGGCACCGGCTGGGGCAGCGGAACCTTCTCAGAAGCTAGACTTAAAAATATACGGTTATCAGACCAGGAATGGGTAAAGGAAGCCATACATAAGGATGGAGAATTGGTTTGGCAGGGGCTTCAGTATGACGATTTCAACGGGGGCGGAATTAATACGGACTTAATTCTTCCTGTCGGCAGGGTCCTGAAGGATTTTGACACGCTGAACAATATCGGACTAGTACAAGTTCATTTAGACGGGCGGTCAATTCTTAAAACAATTGAGCAAATAAAACTTGGGAAGACGGGAAAATTTTTCGTTGTTGATAAGAACGGAATGATCATGATTGATTCGAATTTAGACAGTATCAATAAGAAGGTAGAAAATCCTGATTTGTATCACTATATTGTTGGGAATGATGCTGTTGAATTCGAATTTGAAGTGAATAGCCTACCATATTACGGTGTCAAGCAGCCGCTTAGCAATGGCTGGATGCTAGTAAGTACTGTTCCGATCCATGAGATCAGTGGACAATTGGATCGGCTCCAATCCTGGATCATCGTTTCAGCCGGAGTATTTTCATTGCTTGCGATTGGGATTGGGCTTTTCATTGCCAGCCGAGTTACAAAGCCTATTAGACAACTGTCCGGGAGCATGCTTCAAGTTCAAAAAGGTGATTTAAAAGCTAGAGCGAATGTGGATTCCTCTGATGAGATCGGCTTTTTAAGTAAGCAATTTAATGAAATGCTTTTTGACATCGACAATTTAATGCAACAGGTGAAAACGGAGCAGAGTGAAAAGCATCATGCTGAGCTTCGGGCTGTTATGCACCGAGTTCATCCCCACTTTCTCTATAACACACTTAGCACCCTGCGCTGGCTGATTAATTCGAATCAAAACGAGCGCGCTTCACACGTGTTGTCCGCACTCACCCATCTGTTGGAGGCAAATATGGCCAAAAGCGGCAGCATCATTATGATTGAGGAGGAACTGGACATTATCCGGAAGTATTTGGTCATTTTGGAGCTTCGCTACGAAAAAACCTTCCATTTAGCGTTAGACATAGAACCAGGTACCGAAAAGCTCCTTATCCCCCGCATGCTGCTTCAGCCTGTAGTGGAAAATGCGATATTCCATGGTATCGTACCAAAGAATACAGACGGACGAATATCGATAAAGATTCATTTTGATGACGGGGATTTAGAATTCCTTATAACCGATGATGGCTTAGGCATTAGTGATGATAAGGTAAAGGTATTGAATAATCCGGAGAATGCTGTTGAAAAAGGAAAGATAGGAATCGGTTTACGTCATATCTTTGACACACTAAGGCTATATTACGGTCAAAGTTGGGATTGGTCGATTTCCAGCGGGTCAGACCAAGGAACTGCTGTGCGTATTCTATTAAAAAATTGGGAGCTGACACAAAAAAATTAATGCACCAGGAGGAACATTATGTTTAGAGTTCTTATTGTGGATGACGAGCCTGTTATCAGGAAAGGTATTACATCCTTTATTGATTGGGAAAAGGAAGGAATAATTGTTGATGATCAATACGCCAACGGTGCCGAAGCCCTTTCTGCACTTGAAAAACAACCGTATGATATTCTCATTACCGATATAAAAATGCCTCTGTTAGGAGGGATTGAACTTACGAAGAAAGCACTAGAGCTTTACCCATGGCTCAAAGTCATCCTGATCAGCAACTATAGTGACTTTGAATACGTTAAAGAAGGTCTTAAACTCGGCGCGGTCGATTATTTGTTAAAGCTAACTCTAAAAAAGGATGACCTTCTTGCTGTCCTCAGGCGCTGTATCACGATGCTGAAGGAAGAACGAAAAAAGGATTCTGAACTGAATCGCTATCAACAAGAGGCCGTCTATCTTGAAAGAAAACGTGTCGAACAGGAAATGAAAAAATTGATCGTGCAAGAGCAGCCCTCCTTTTCTTCAACCGAGTGGGCACCCTCATGGTTGGAACATTCGTACGCTTGTGTTTATCTTATGCTTGATGGTGCAGAGGAATTGAGGGAAAATCACGGCTTTCTCTATATGCAATTCTTATTAGAGGAATGGCAGAAAATGTTTTATAAGCAAATCGAGATTGGGACCGCAATGATTGTCGCTGAAAGCAGTTTGTTTCTCATCTTACCTGATCTTAATGGGGCAGAGCAACAGCAATTAATACAGTGGAAGCAGTTCATAGAAAAGGAATGGCACGTTTCAACATCGGCAGGTATCGTGAAAGAGCAAGGTATTAACAACTATTTTAAGGGATTTACAGACAGTTTTTCAGCCTGCCAAAGACGTTTTTTTGAAGGCCTTGGCGGATTTTATCATATGAATCGTTCAGAAAATATTAAAATTGATAAAAAAATCCATGATTGGTGGCCATTCTTCGATATGATCAGTAATGGAGATCCAACTTCATCCGCAATTGAATATGCACTTAAACTCTGGAACGGCGGTTCCCTGCCTTCAGAACAAGTAAAGCAGGAGGCTTGCAGTCTTCTCACGGGCACTTACCGATTGCTCGGAGCAGAAGAATCCATGCTCCCAGAGCTGCATGATTTGCTTTTCAAAGCGGAGACAATTGATCAAATGGTATCCATGCTGGTTTGCCAGCTAGAAGAAATCAGGACTACGTTTACACCAAAACTGATTGATCATGGATATGACGAGGAATTAATAAAAAAGGCACTGGAATACATTGCTGCCCATTATACCGAGAACATAACACTGCAGAGTGTTGCAGATATTGTGCATCTAAGTAAAAGTTATTTCAGTCTCTATTTCAAAAAACAAACAGGCCGAAATTTTGTCGATTATCTGATTGATCTGCGAATCAGGGAAGCGAAGCGCCTATTAGTGGAAAATGAAAATCGAATTTACGATGTAGCTGAAGCCGCCGGCTTTAAAGACGTAAAATATTTCAGTAAAGTGTTTAAAAAGGTAACCGGATTAACTCCAATGACCTACAGGGAAAAACACCAGGTGAGCAGGATTGGCTAGATTAAGAAAGGATGTTACCATTATGGGATGGAAGCTTGCAGCCTATTTATTTATTCTCGTATTGTTAGCAGGTTGTAAAAGTCAGTCTATGATTTCCGATCCAAAGCAGGTTCAATTGCTTCAAAATGATGAAAAAACAGTGATTACGTTTTGGCACACCTACAACGACAAAGAAACGGAGCTGTTAGAACAAGAGTTGATCCCTGCTTTTGAGCGTGAGCATCCGAACATGCGGGTCGAGTCGATCAACTTTGCTTTTAATAATGAATTAAAGAACACATTAATCGCACGTGCCTCATCAAACCGTGGCCCAGATGTGGTCCGACTTGATATCGCCTGGGTTCCTGAGTTTTCGCTTAAAGGACTTCTTATACCCTTAAACATGCTCCCGGGTTTTCAAGATATCCAAAGCAGATTTTCTCCTCATGCAATGGATGGAGGCTACTACAAAAAAAATTATTATTCTCTTCCACTTAATATTTACACGAAGACTGCGATCTTTAACCGTGAGCTTCTAAAACAAGCCGGTTTTTCAAATCCACCACGCACAATGGAAGAAGTGATTGAGATTGCTCATCAACATCGCTTTTCGATCGGACTCGGAGGATTGGAACCTTGGGATACGATTCCTTATATATACAGCCTTGGTGGGGCCATATCCGATAAGAATTTCAACAAAGCTTCCGGATATTTAAACAGTCAAGAAACCATCAATGCTGTGAACCAATTGACATCACTTTATAAAGAAGGACTAATTAATCTTCCTGATCAATCCGGTGATGACAAAAATTTTGAACGAGTAAAATCCGGAAATATCCTTATGACGGACGAAGGCCCTTGGTTCTACAGTCTATTAGATAAAGCAGAATTGAATCGTGCACAAAATCTGACCATTCCAGTACCGTTTCCACATGATAATGGCCCTGTATCGATTATTGGCGGCGAAAACCTCGTGATTATGAAGGGCAGTAAACAACCGGCTGCGGCATGGACTTTCATGAAATGGATGACAGACAAGAAGGCGCAGCTTCACATGGCGCAAACTGGATTGATGCCAACGAACCTTGAGGCAGCCAAAGCTATGAACATACCGAAAGATTCTTATCTTCAATTTTATAAGGTGGCAACGGAAAATGCTTTTTTATGGCCTAAAGTTAAGAACTGGAGTACAATCGACAAAGTTTACTGTGAATACTTGATAAAAATATTTGCAGGTGAATTGTCTGTTAAGGATGGTTTAGATCGTGCGGCAAGTGAAATAGACAAGCTATTAGTTGATTCGTGAAGCAAATAATTTTATTTAGTTCCTCTACAATTTTGATTCTAGCAGTAAAAAGAGCCGGAAAAGTTTCCGAAAATTTACACGAACTTTTCAAAAAAGGTTTTGATTTTATTTTTGGCAGCGGTAAAAAAAATAAGTTTCGTCAACCTCATTTATTATCAGATGTTTGAACTTAGTTTTAAGGCTTTTTGGTTGAGTTTATTTTTTTCTAATTGGGAAAAGTCACTGATATTTTCTGTAAAGGAAGAATAAAAAAAGGCATCACTGTTTTTATTCAGGTGTTTATCTGCATGAAGTTCATACAAAAGGCGAAAAATTGCTGAGAGGCTTTGATGATATCTACTTTTCTCCCCATCCACGCTATACTAATGTCTAGTAATTAATTAAACCCAGAAGCGTGCAGGATATTTAGAGACTTACAATAAGATTTTGTTTTACGAGGGGCGATTAGTGTTAATAGAAGTTTTGCCTAGTAATAAAACTAAACGAAAAACTCCTAACCCAAGGATACCAATAGGTTGAGGCATTATCTATTAAATATCTAAGTAGCGTTAAAAGGTTACATGCGATCAACTGATGTACTAAAAGTAGAATAGTTATATAGAATATAATTTAAAGCTGAGGAAAAAAAAGTGTTATCACAGAAGAAAAAGGATAGATGACCAGGATTACCTGTTCTCATCTATCCTTTTTTATAACCATTAACCTCATTTAGTAAACAAACATATTAAATGTTGTGAAACTAAAGCCCCCTATCGTAAGTGCAATTCTTCACAAATTTTTAATTATAAGGATAACCTGGAAATATTACTTTTACAGCATTTTTATTTACTTGTTATTCTTTTCCATCAAACTCTAAAATATTTAAACCCTCGGATGCCTCTGGCGCTTCAAAAAATTTAGTAACATGAATAAACACCGCTTCCGTGTCAAAAGCTGCTCTTTCGGGTTGTTCGTTACGCCTTTGTGCAATTTGACGTAAGCATTGCTCGTTATTTAGATTAAGGAAAATTAGTTGATGGCTTGCATTGACCTCTGACGTTATATCCAAAAACCACTTTCGCAGTTTTTGAGTGTTAGCTGGATAATCCATCACTACATCTGTACCGACACTTAATATGTTTTGGACATGCTTTTTCACCAACGGCTTGATCTGCGCTGAGAATTTTAGATAGTCCTCAAATGATGTGATCTGATTGGGATAAAGAGATGAAAGCCATTCATCCTCAGACAACATCACCGCATTTTTATCTATAGCAAATTGTTTTGATTTAGTTGATTTTCCTGCCCCCATTTTTCCACAGAAAAAGTATAGCGTCCCCAATTTTTTCATATTTTTTACCCCCGGGCTTATTTTAGTGGTTGTTGCCTTACATTTAAAATTAAAAATAACAGAAATGTTCGCTAAACAATAAGTAAACTCACTAAGCAGAGTCAATCATTTTTGGATCAGTGACCCTTTAACTAATAAGTTTATTTCTTTAATCTTTTAACTATCATTCTGATTTGCCCTCGATGGTTAAGTTCATCTTCAAAAACATGAAACCATTTATAAAGATTATTAGCTGGGCGATTCAAGAATGTACATGTCTCATACAACCACTCGTTATTTAAATCCTTAAAATTATTTAGAGTCGTTTCTCTTACAGATTGAAGCATTTCTAAATAAAATGATAAATCATTCCCCTTAATTGTGTTTCTGTCTTCACCTAGAAATAGGCTATCTTTCCATAACTGTGATTCCTCGTTAGATAACTCTATGTTCTCAAATGTATTAATTTGAAAGTAGTATTCCAATGCAGCAATATGACTTAGTAGCATACCAATTGAATTTGAGTCAGGTGTAGGAAGGTAATCAAGTTCTTCTTTAGATAAACCATTAACTGCGTTTATTGTAGTCACACGTGTGTAATGCATCATAGATACCAAAAATTGCAGTTTCCAGTCCCTCACTTTTTGCCGAATTGATTTCTTAGATTTATTACTGATAGCGGGAGTGAAATTCACAAAGTGCTTACCCCATCTATTCTTAGACAGCCTTGGTCTGAATGTATATCCTAGAAAATCAAACGCTATGTTCTCATGGTTCTCTTTTCTATCTGCATCCTTACAATACACAATTCTCGTTTTTGTTGGATGTAGTTCAAGTTTACATTCGTTCATCCTTTTGTTTAGGGATACTAGCAATTTATTTGCTTCTTCCTCCGTTTTGCAATGGATAACAGCGTCATCTGCATACCTAGCGAATGGATTATTTAAATGATTTATAGCCATCCATTTATCAAAAGTATAATGAAGGAATAGATTTGCCAGTACAGGGCTTATCACACCACCTTGCGGTGTACCCGATGTTCGCTCTTTAATTCCATCCTTTGTTTGAAAAGGTGCTTTCAGCCATCTCTTGATATATAGCTTTACCCATTCAACATTTGTATGCTTTTCGACTGCTTTCATTAATAAATCATGGTCAATGTTGTCAAACAGACCTTTAATATCGAACTCTAGAACCCAATTGTATCTCCAACATCTTTTTCGAGTAGTTTCTATTGCTTGAATTGCGCTTTTCCTAGGTCTATATCCATAAGAGTCTTCATGGAAGAATGGCTCAACCGTAGGTTCGAAATATAATTTCACTGTCATTTGGGCAATTCTATCGGCAACTGTTGGAATTCCTAATGTTCTAGTGCCTCCAGCTTTCTTAGGTATTTCTACTGCTTTTACGGCTGGAGGAAAATAACTCCCTGATGACATTCTATTCCATAGTTTGTACAAGTTATCTTTTAGGTTCAATTCGAATTCTTCAATTGATTCGTCATCAATTCCTGCTGACCCTCTATTTGCTTTTACTCTTACAAAGGCTTCATAAACAACCTTTTTAGATATTGCAAACGGCTTTGTTTTATTCATAAGTTCCTCCCAAGTGATGGTTGACCTGTGACTAAAACTGAATAACATAACCCCTTTACTCCATCCCCGTTAGGGGATTTCATCATTACTACAGGTTATTCCGCCCCTATACATGGCATTGGTACTCTGATTCTTGTGGTGCTTCCACTTGAATTTCTCCCTTGGCATCCATGTCGTAGGTTCCCACGTTCCACACCCAAGCCTGTATTAAGTTCACGCCGCCTTTGTACCGGTCACCGAACGGACAGTAAACAGGTTTCCTCCGAACTTATCCTGAGTTAACGACTCCCCCTCAGTTTTGATGACACCTATACGCTTTCGATACTTCTTCAGCGGTTCAATGGTTTTCGTCTCCTTAAAACATACCTGACAGAGTCTTGCCCTGCCTTTTCCCTAACGCTCAATACCATAGCTTTTGACCATAGCACCTTAGGGTGGTTTGCAATCTCCACCTGCATAGCGATTGCGAGAGGCCTACTCTCATCTTGAGTGCAGCACAGCTTCCTTGTGTGCTTACGCACACTTTGGTTGCTTTCGTGGCACACAATCGTCGGCGTATCTAACGATGTAACATTCTTTTAGGTTTGATTTTTTGAGTTCCCTTACTTTGCTTCCATTTCGTTTATATTCATGGTTGCTCTGAAATGTTTCCCACTGATTACTAATCCACCAATCTAGTTCATTTAGAACAATATTTGATAAGATCGGTGAAAGTATCCCCCCTTGCGGGGTGCCTTTGGTCGGTACGCCCTCTCCTTCAATCTCTGCTTTTAATATCTTTGAGATGACGGAGAGTAAAGATTTATCTTTTATTCCCATTGACCATATTTGTTTGAGTAACTTACCATGGTTCACGTTATCAAAAAATCCTTTTATGTCTACATCTATGCAATGATAAAGACCCACCATATTGATAAGCGACTCAAATCTCGCCTTCGCATGATGGGTACTTCTATTTGGTCTGAAGCCGTAACTATGTTTATGAAATTTTGCCTCACAAATGGGTTCTAAGACTTGTAAGATACATTGTTGTATAATCCTATCCCATATTGTCGGGATTCCTAATGGTCTAACTTTTCCATTTGCTTTAGGAATGAAAACACGACGAACACATTCTGGTTTGTATGATTGGAACATTTTTTGAATGTGTTCAATTACTTCTTCTACCGACAAATGTTTAATGTCATCAATGGTTAACTTATTTGTCCCTGCTGTTTTACTCCCCGTGTTTCTTTTGATGTTTCGATAAGCAAGACGTATATTTTCATTGGAATTAATCAGTTTCATTAAATCATAGAAATTTTGACCATCGACACTTTGATCATATAAATTGTCAAGATAATTTTGCATATCGTAATACTCATTGTGTCTCAGTTTCTTCCGTTTCAACAAGTCGGTGACTCCCTTGGGAGTTGAACCTCTTTTAGTCTCACAACAACCTTATTAACCGATAAAGAACTGTCTTACATGGTTGAATGATTCTTATTAGTCTAGTGGCTATCCCTCCAGATTGATTAGACCCTTCATTGGTACTGTACCACCACTTTCACTGATACAAAGAAAAGTTATACAGTAACTATTATCATTATTGCTTTCCTAATCACCGCTTCATTGAGAGTAAGCTCTCCACGTTATCAGCTTACAACGTTGAATTATATCTATTATAGAATGAACTTAGGTGCTTCATCTAAGCCTGTTAGCCGTTCATATGCCTGTAACATATCATGGACTTTCATATTAATTAGTTTTACTCATCCACTGCTAACCTAACATTAAGTGATATACACATTTCTATGTATTGGGCGTATAGACCTGTACATTCAGAAGTTCGTCAGCTTAACCTTTTCTTGTGGGTTTATTAGCATCCTCACCATATTCAATCAACTCAAGCACCATGAATTACACCACTCCATCAAGTAGGTTTTCGGCAGCCGAACTGCTACGGTAATTTCTCACGCCTTTTCGCCGAGCTTATAACACTATCATTCTTACTAAAATCAAATGCTATTCGACTAAGAGAGAACCCTTCAGGGCGTTACCCCCTCATTTGATTCTTCGATATAATCCTTCAGTTCCGATAGGAACTGTCTAGCCTTTACCTGAGTATTGTGACCAACCTCAATTTAAGCTAGAAACATTTCGCACGATCAATGCCCCCGTTACTTTCTGTAGTCCTTAATAAAGAAAAGTAGCTAAAATAACGCTTTTCAAGAATAAGAGAGTATCATTTTAGAGACGTGCACTTTATTTGGAGTGGCGGGCATGATAGCCTACTAGCTGAGCCAGAATCCTTAATACGTCTGGCTTCACGGCACATAATCATGCCCGTAGAGGCTCCGAGTAAAGTGACAAATTGCCTGAACTTACTACCATCAGAACGCCCGACAATATATAAAAATAACTTCGATAAGACTTATATGCTTTATAAAACTCTACACTACATTTAAGTACTTTATTTCACAATCTATTCTACACTTTAAATGTTTTTAAAGAAAAATAAATGATGTATTTACTTTATTTCATATTAGAAGAAAATTGTGTACTAATAATTCATTAGAATTATTGGTCACTAAATAGCAAACGTGTAATACATACAATCACCACATTTTGTTAATAATGTAATATATTGATGTATAAGGTGGTGTGAATATAATGTCCAATAAGCTGATTTTATGGTTACTATTAATTATTCCATGGTTAACATTATTTTTTATGAAAAAAGAGGGTATTAAAAGGTACATGCCAGTAACAATATTTACTGCATTATTAGTAACCATCGTCTATGAAATAGGATATACATATAAGTTGTGGCAAATCAAAGAAGCGATAGTGCCATGGGGATACATAACAAGTGTAAGCTTTGCGTACGGCGCATTTTTCATAACTACAATATGGATATTTTATTTTACATTTAGAAACTTTTGGTTATATCTTGCAACAAATATTGTTATTGATGCGTTTGGTGCTTGGGTGATACTTAAATTTGTTGAAGCAAGGAACTTGACTCACTTTACAATAAGTAGTTTAAATTTATTATTAATTTTCGTTACAATAGCCTTAATTGCTTTTGTTTTTGAAATATGGTATGAAAAAGTTTAAAAAATAAAAGGTTTACAACACGAAGCCATCAACGTAAGCAAAAAGCAGTACAAGAAGAAAGGTATTTACCATATCCAACACGTCAATGGCTATCACAAACGATTGAAAAAGTGGATGGATAGATTTCAAGGAGTGGCTACGAAGTATCTTGATAACTACCTATTTTGGTATCGTTTTTTGGAACTAAACAAGCAAATACCTTCTAAAGAAGTTGTTAAGAAAATGCTTTTAAGTTCTTGTCAGAGAGTAAATTTCACAACCATTGCTAAACTAAGGGCGTAAAAAAACTTGGTATAAATCAACCAAGTTTTTGTCGGTATTTGTATATATAAATTTTTTCGGCAATAAAACTTATCAACAAACCGATTACTAAGGGAACTAACGACCCTGTTGAAACAAAGAACCCGCTTGCATTATCTGTGTACTCGTATTGCAACATTAACCAAGGAATAGTAAACACATAACCAAGCAAGTAAAGTAAGGCTGTTGTCAGTGCAAACGACCCAAAAGTAACTATGAACCCCTTTAATTTCATTTAAAAACACCTCCTAATTAGATATTAACAAATTTTTCCTATTGTTAGTATAATATACAATTTTTTGATTTATTAGCAACAATCTTTTAGAAAAGAGCCTTTTTTATTTATACTTGTTAAGACAATATAACTAGCAATAATACCATTTATTGTTTCAAATGAAGTAGAAGCACTTCCACCAAAGTATCCCCCCATAGCATAAGAAGAGAAGGGTAAGTTTAGATCTAGTACCTCTGAATAATACAAGATTGGAACTATTGATAAATATATGAATGGTAAACCAACCACAATTAATTTAACCCAATCTAATTTCCACTTACCAGTCTTTGTGAAGGTTTTATATAAGTGAGGAGCTGCTAAGAAAACTCCAATAATAAGTGGGAATATTGATTTGGATAGATAGTATGGAAAAACCTCATAAGTCTCTTGACTGTTTAAATATAAGCTAGCTTGGAATTTTAATCCAAAAAATATTGTTAATACTAACAAAAACACATACCCTGTATAAAACAAAATTGAAATTGAATTCCTTTTATTCTCCATATTTACTCCCCTTTAACTTGTATCTGTTCTTGTTCAACAATCCTGCGCCTTTAGTACAAGAGCAAACCTCAGCTAGATGCTAGCAGAGGTTTGAGTATTTTTTATTTTTTTATAGCTTTTATTACGAAATAAATAATGGCTACAGTAATACCAGTAGATAACAATAACAGCAGCCAAGTTCCAATGACTCCTTCCAAAGTAACTCCTCCTTTAGAAGTGTTTACGAATCTATATGAAATAAGTTTCACCTATATGAACAAAATCGCTCCTATTGTTCATATAGGAACGTGTCCAATAGAAGATCTAAGGCAAACAAACATTTTATTTTAACGTGACGTTGCCTAGATTATTTTTCTTCTTAGAGCAAACAATTAAATATATAAGTTTAATTGGAAAATATCCGATTACCCCTCCAAGTGTATTTAAAATTAAATCATCCACATCAAAACTACCCAATTCGAATACAAGTTGTACAATTTCATAAGTTAAACTTAAACAAAAAGTAGCTATAATGATCAATGGTCAGTTCAAGTAGGTGTACCTGAAAAAGGAAAAGATTTAGGAAATCCAATTAAAGGAAAATTCAATATGTATTCTTTAAAAATTGACAAGTTTGGCAAGGATGTAGATACGGTCTATATTACTTTGTATAGAAATGAACCTAATTCAATAAGGAAATACGCTCTTCACGGTTGCCCTCCAGATTGGGATTGCAACAAAAATATATCTGAAAATGCTGTAGCTTTAGCTAAACAATTGAATAATGGAGCTTCTTATCAACACGCAAACTTTTTAATAGCTGAAAAAGCTACAGAATTAGAAGTTGAAATCATTTGGACAGAAGAAGGTAGACCTTTAAAGGAGACGTTTATTTTTACTAATAAATAACACAATCTATTCATAATACAGAAAGCAGGCGATTAAACTATCGGCTGTTTTTATTTGATCAATAATCGCTTCTAATTCAACAAATCTCCCTCAATAAACAAAGTGAAAACTCACGTTTTCTCCAGAATTCTCAGTATTTTATAGAATGTTATTTTTGAAGTTAATGCTCACTACTATGGTTGGATTTATCTCGTAAGGATAAATTTGTTGAAGAAAAAAGACTGACGGCTCATTAGCCACTTCTTACAAAAAGTGGTCGGTGATTCAAAATATAATTGTACTGGTAGATCTCCACATTTCTCATGGAGGTGTACCCTCCCATGTCTCACAGGGTCTAAGCCCCAAAATTCCTTCATTCAACCTTTCCGTGAGGTGGATGTCAGTCATGCTGCCCCATTATTCCAATAAGAAAAAGGTTCGTCTGCAGCGTTCCCTACAACTCTTGATATTTTTGCAAAAGAAATAGCCACCATTTATATAGCTACATCATTAACTGGAAAACTAATCCTTTACTAAGAAATGTGTTAGATGAGGAGGAATGTGAAAAGGTGGTAGGAAAATAACTTCAGTTGATATTATTTCACTCAATATTTTGTTATAATAAAGTGTTTTTAACAATATTGAGGGGGAAATTAATTTTTATGTCATTCGAAGTAGGAAGCAAGGTACAAGGTAAAGTAACAGGTATCACTAATTTCGGAGCTTTCGTAGAATTACCGGGAGACTCAACAGGTCTTGTGCATATCAGTGAGGTTGCAGATAGCTATGTAAAAGACGTTAATGACCATCTCAAAGTAGGCGACCTGATTGAAGTAAAAGTGATTAGTGAGAAAGACGCAAAAATTGCCTTGTCCATCAAAAAAGCTATAGATAGACCCGAAGGACAAACCTCTTCTTCTTATTCACAACGCCCTCCACGACAAGGAAGAGTTGAAAGCCGTTCAGTAGGCAATTTCAAACCCAAGGAAAATTCCGAAGATAAAATGGCTCGTTTTCTAAAAACTAGTGAAGAGAATTTGTCTACTCTCAAACGAAACACTGGAGCAAAGCAGGGTGGTAGAGGCGGGAGACGCGGATAACGTACTGCGATTATTAAAACTTCATAACATAAATAAAGGTAAGCATCTATAATAAACTGGCTTGCCTTCTTTAATGTATCTTTTATAGCTTTAGGTCATTAAATACATTCAAAAAACATCATCAAAGTTTAACAGGATTCTTCTTAAAAACGAAAAATCCTAAAATAGGGATTAGTACTTATTCATTTAACCTGAAAGATAGCCAATTTGAATAACCTAAAGCAGAATATATTAAATTCCAATTTTAACATACCCTCTGAATTTCTCACATGTTACTTATCTTGTAATACGATATACTACCATAAAATGTTTGACCTAATGATAACTTTCGTTATTTCCTTGCTGAATGTCATTTACAGTAAACTAAAAGAAGTTCTAACCTGCTTCTATGTTACATAAGAAAAATAGGCGCACTTTCAGTAAACCATTATGTTTATGATGGCCGATTAGTGTTAATAGAAGTTCTGTAACTTTATTAATTAGATAGGAATATGTACACGATGTGTGCACAAAAGTGTGCACAGACTTACATTATTATTTAATCGATTTTAATTGATTGACTAACTTTATACTAAAAACCTTGATATACCAGACTTAATTGTTTTTAATTGAACGTATTTTACTCAATTGTTCAATAGTTTTTCCTCTGGCAGAGTAGAGGCACGGGTTCGAACCCTCCCCTCCCCCAATTTTAAAATTATGAAGAAGAGGGTCAGCTTATTTTGTCGTAGCTGACCTGAAAATGGTATTTTAGATGATAAACTTATTGATTAAATATTTTAGATCGCTTGCTAAATTGTTCAAGTGTTTTGCACTCAATGCTACTTCTTCCATAGACTTACTTGACTGTTCCGAAGATGCTGATGTTTCCTCTATACCTGCAGCAGATTCCTCTGAGACATAGGCTATTTCCAATATAGATTGATTTATACATTCGCTATTTTCATAAATGTTACCAAGAGTACGTGAGATAGACTGAACTCCCAGATCCATGCCAGTTATAGATTCCTCTATTTCCTTGAAAGTTTCCCCTGTAACAACGATTTGATTTCTTCCACCTTCAACTTCTTTATATCCATTTTCTAATGTTGAGGTTACGATTTTTGTTTCATTTTGAATGTTATTTACAATTACAGTTATATCAATAACAGATACTGATACTTGTTCTGCTAATTTCCTTACTTCATCCGCAACCACTGCAAATCCCTTTCCATGATCACCTGCACGAGCCGCCTCAATTGCAGCGTTTAATGCTAATAAATTGGTTTGTTCAGCTATTGCTTTTATGACCCCCACTAGTTTGGCTACTTCTTGTGATTGCTTATCTAATCCTTTTACCTTTTGTACCGATTCTTTCACAATCTGATCGATTACTACCATTTGGTTAACAGATAAATCCATTAATTTACTACCCTTTTGTGTTAATTTGATGACTTGTTTAGAAGTTTTATAGATTTTTTCACCACTTCTATTTACATTTTTAATTTCGGTTGAGAATGTCCCCATTGATGTAGACAGTTCATTTGTAATATTTACTTGAGTCGCTGCACCAGCTGCAAGTTCCTGCATCGTAATAGCAACTTGATTACTTCCTTCCTTTACTTCAAAAGATGTTCGTGATAAATTAGAGCTTTGATTAGAAAGTTCTTTAGATACTACGTTGATATTATTAAGCATCTCCTGCAGACTTTTGTTTACCTGATTAGCTGAATTTATCAACATTCCAATCTCATCATGTGAACTAATTATTAACGGCTCATGACTCAAATCTCCATTTGCTATTAAATCCATTCGTTCTTTTAGTTGATTAATAGGGATTGCAATATTTCTTGGGACTACAATAGATAAAAAAATGAATTTTGCTAATAGTACGAAACCAAAAACAGTTGAATATAGTAAGGTTTCTTCCACTATCTTCAACGCATTAATCCCATTCTCTTTACTTTCTTCCCCTTTAGCTCTTGCTACATCAGTCATTTTACTAACAACATTAACAAGTAGGGGGTCAATTTCAGTAGTAAGTAGTTCTTTTGCTTCCTCAATATTTCCTTGCTCATAAGCAGTAAAGAATTTTTCTTCGACAAGTTGATAAATCAAATTGGTCTGCTCAGATACCTCAATTATTTCTGGGTTATCCACTTTCTCCAATAATACATTTTGAATAGTTAAATTTGGCTCCTTTAATCCTAAATAGATTTGTTTATATTTTTCTTCTCCTGTTAATAAGTAACCCCGAAGTTCTCCCTGTTGCTGAGTTAGGATTCCTAATACACTAAATTCTGACTCCATCACTTGTATATCTTGTTCGGATAATTCTCTTGTATGGTCTTCCATTCTATCTATTGAATAAATCAAGTAAAAACCAAAAGTCAATACCAACAGTATTATAATTAAATACGAAACCATCAACTTTGTCTTAATACTTTTAAACCTAAAGTAAATTATCATATTTTCACCCTATTCATGTTGTAACCTTTAAAATCTCTATCTGAGTTCCATCAACTAGTATAATGTCATCTAAGCACTTTATCTCAAAGTATCCATTTCGATAGTCATATATGATTTTACATTCTATTCCTTTATAAAGAACTTTCATTAATACTATCATCACATCCTGTTTCTTGAATCTTTGTCAACTTAACAATTTCTGGCCAAGTTAATTTTAATCTTCGACAAATGGTTGTACTATAAACTTGACCCTTTCTGTTTAACAGGTCATAATCCCTTTGTCTTGTTGAACCAATTCTTGTTAATTCTTTTTTTAAGTTTTCAATTGTTACCTCAGTTGTAGTCATTTTGTCACCTACAGCTTATAAATTATTTGTTTCTCTTACTTTTTCGTGGATAAGCTTTCGCCAAGCTAAATCTCCTCTTTTCAAACCATGTATTAAG
>NZ_JBPCCH010000018.1:24122-78613 GCF_050971805.1 Robertmurraya mesotrionivorans
TCGAATCAAAGCAGAAATATCTGGCTCATGGGGTTGGGCTGTTAAAGGATCTCTAAAAAAGAAAACGACATCCATTAAATTTTTAGCAATTAAAGATCCTATTTCTTGGTCTCCACCAAGTGGACCTGAATTAAACCGGTGAATGTTCAATTTAGTTTTTTCCATGATTGTAGTTCCAGTTGTTCCAGTAGAATACAATTCGTGGTTACAAAGAATGGATTCATATGCCATAGTGAAATTAACCATATCATTTTTCTTTATGTCATGAGCAATAAACGCAATTTTCATAGCTTACATTCCTTTCCGTTCTTCTTGCTTTCTATATACACATAATTAATTAACTCGTTAACTCTTTATGGGGATTAGAATATAATTTTTTACTTATTAAAAAAGATTAAAAATCATTATTAGACTTTTAATCTTGACCATGAAGTGTATGAAAGATAGTTAACATCTCTGACTTTTACTTATTAGTGCATTTTTATATTTATCACTCAAATAAAACTACTTGATTAGACTCGTCAGATAAAAATGCGGCTTCAATAACTTTCATTACCCTTAATACTTCCTCATTTTCCACAAGAATTTTTCCTTTTCCTTCAGTTACGTCAATAAAATTATGATAGAATTCACGAACATCTGTATTTAAACTCGGGATTGGACTACTGTTAACCGTATCTACGTCTCTAGGAGCCATTGTTTTTGTTAACCCTGCACCAGCCTCGATTGGAGTAGCATCTTTTTTAATTAATTCTTTTAATGTAATTACTTGACCATTCATTTCCCAATCTTCAATAATAGCCGTTCCTTTTTTACCACACATATACCATTTAGGGAGGGTAATATAGTTACACGTCCCTACCTCTACGACTGCCGTTTTTCCACTTTCGAATTTGATAGTTAGTCTAAATCCATCGTCCACATCATTTCCTAGTACATAACTCATTTTACAGTGCAAGCTAGTAATCTTCTCTTTTATCATGACAAGTAGTCTATCAATTAAATGAACTCCCCAATCAAGCATCATTCCTCCACCATATTCTTTTTGATGGCGCCAATTACCAGGAATACCTCGAGAACCTTGAACACGTGTTTCTAGATGGAAGACATCTCCTAATGTACCTTCGTCATATAATTTCTTCATTACTAAGTAATCTTCATCCCAACGTCTATTCTGATGAACCACAAAAACTTTGTTGTAAGTTTCAGCAGTCTCTATAATTTCCTCTAGTTGCCTACTATTTAAAGTAACGGGTTTTTCACATATTACATGTTTTCCTGCTTGTAAAGCGGCAATTGCAATATCTCTATGACTATCATTAGGTGTAGCTATCAATACGGTGTTCACGGTGCTGTCCTGTAGAATTTCTTCATAACTTTTATATACATAGAAACCTTTATCTATAGCAAATTGCTGTCTAGTTTCTAATATGTCATAAATACCTGCCACTTTTACCTGACTTATACCACTTAAAATTTTCCCATGCTGGCTCCCCATACCACCAAACCCTACAATTGCAATGACATGTTCCACTTACATAATTTACCAACCTTTCAGTCTTATTATTGTTTAACTAATGAGGCTGCTCCAATTACTCCGGCATCATTACCTAACTTCGCCAGTTTTATTTTTGTACTAGTTCTAACTTGTGGGAAAGCAAACTTCATAAAATATCCTTCAATTCCTTTAATTAATACCTCCCCAGCTGCTGATACTCCACCACCAATAACAATCGTCTCGGGATTTAATAGATTAGCAATGTTGCTACAAGCTAAACCTAAGTAATAATAAACTTTATCTAACACAATGATGGCCAACCTATCCCCTTTTTTGGCCAGATCAAATACTGTTTTTGCAGTTACTTCTTGCCCATCGTCAATGAGCCATTTCAGCTCTGATTCACCCGCATATTTTTCTGAAAAATCTCTTGTTAAACGGACAATCCCTGTCGCGCTTGCAACTGTTTCTAAGCACCCTTGATTACCACAAGTACAGTGATACCCATCTTCATCAACAATCATATGCCCAATTTCACCTGCCGCTCCCTTAATCCCATGAATTAACCGACCGTCTGCGATTACTCCTCCGCCAACCCCAGTTCCTAATGTGACAAAAACAACATCTAATCCGCCCTCTCCAGCACCTTTCCACTGTTCACCTAAAGCTGCTACATTTGCATCATTATCAATAAAGAATGGTATATTTGTACATGTTTCGATTAACTTTCTTACAGGTTGTAATGAACTCCAATTTAAATTGTACGCTCCGATAACGGTTCCTTCTTTACGATCAACTGTTCCTGGTGAACCCATTCCAATACCTAAAAAATCACTAGATGATAGCCCGTATAGCTGTAGTCTGTTTTTAATTGATTCTATAATGCTTAGAACAATATTTTTCCCATTATCTTGAATATCTGTTTCAATACTCCATTTTTGCTGTACTTCACCGGCTTCGGTTAAGATAGCGAATTTAACTGTGGTGCCTCCTAAATCAATACCGATTAATTTTTTCATTTGTTCTCCACCTTTTAAAAATTAAGAAAGCAATAAAGTTTTTTTGTTACTTTTGTCAAACAAAACAGGTTTTTGTAAACTTGAAGCTTCGTAGAAATGATCAATAATATCCATCATGTACACACCATGTTCAGCAGGTGGCATTAGCTCTTCATTATATAAAATGGCATGAACAAAATGTTCAAACTCATTTAGTAACTTAATATTCGAATTCAGTTTGGGTGTAATGTCAATACAAGTATCAAGTATTTCAGAATAGAGTTTTAATTCCCCATTAATGATGGAAGCACCACCTTTTGATCCGAGTAACTCTATATAAGTCACATCATTCTCAATATTCGATGCCCAACTAAACTCAAAATCTACTGTCGACTTATTTTCTAATCCTATAAAGCCCATAGCAGAATCTTCCACATTAAACACTCCGTTGGGATCTCCTTTATAACCGTTTCTATTACGTGTGGTTGTATGGTCAAAGTTCTGATAGGTTGAACCAGTAATATAATGAGGCTCTGGATTCCCCATTAGAAATAAAGCCAGGTCAAGATAATGGAAACCTAAGTCTATCATTACTCCTCCACCGGAATATTCTTTATTGGTAAACCATGTCCCTCTTCCCGGTATACCGCTTCTTCTTTTCCAACCTGCTTTTGCATGATAAATATCTCCAAAATGTCCTCCATCTATAAACCTTTTTAAGAATACAGCTTCATTTGTAAATCTGTTATTTAAGCCCACCATTAGTTTTTTTCCAGACTTGTCTCTTGCTTCTACAATTCTTTTTGCCTCGTTTGCATTCATGGCTAACGGCTTTTCACAATGCACATTTACACCACTTAAAAGCGCATGAATAGATATCTCAGCATGTAGAAAGTTCGGAGTACAAACACTGACAAGATCTAACTCTTCTTTGTTTAGCATCTCCATATAATTACTATAGACAGCCTTAACTCCATACTTACCTGCTAGTCTCCTTGCACTCTCAATATTTATATCGCAAATGGCAACTACCTCAACATTAGGAAGAGAGATATAATTACTTAGATGTTTTCTCTCTGCATTACTGCCTGCACCTATTAATCCATACCTTAATTTCTTTGTTGTCATATCCTTTCTCCTCCTCGAATTTATTATGAGAACGCTAGCTTTCTCATATAATTTATTGTGTAATCAATTCCTTTTTCGCCTAATTCTCCAGTCCATATTGGTGAGTGTGGTTCAATGCTCAGTCCACCTGTATACCCTTTTACTCTTAATAGAGAGATAAACGTTTTCCAATCCGTCTGATCTAGTCCCGCTGGTGGGTCGTCTACTCTTTGTCCATTAACTATTAAGGATCCTTTAAGATGAACATGATTAAAACGATCACCCCAATCTAGGGTTTCCTGCAAATAATCACCTCCGAAATATCTACTATGGGATGGGTCAAACTTTATTCCTAATTCTTCTAAATGCCCATGAATAATCTTCCATGCCTCTGGACTATGAATGAAATTTACTTTACGACAATTGTAAGTGGAGATTTTTACACCTTTTGGTTTTGCGTAATCAATAAGAAGGGAAAAAAACTTTATTGCTGCTGAGCAATTTTCAAAGTAAGATATTTCATCAACGAAATTACAGCCACTAACAAAATTGGGACAACCTAATTCACTAGCCACATCAATTAGTCGGAAACATCTCTCGAGTTCTTCCTCAATTATTTCTCCTTTCTTTTTAATGCGGAGTGACTTCCATCTCCCAATGGATTCTATGCTAATCCCGTATTCAGCTTTCCAGTTTAATAACTGAGATCTATTCTGATAAAATGCTTCTACGTCTTGCCCCTCATTCACACAAATTTCTATAAAATCTAATCCTTTTTGCTTTGCTTTTTGAAAATTTTCTTCATTTGGAATCGATATAATACCTAATTTCATTGAAACCACCTATTATCTTTATTAATTTCCTAACTCCCTACTTTTGCTTAACGCTTACATGTTCATTCTACTTAATAAATTTCTTTAATTCTTTCCTTCTCTTAATCAACATTAGTTAAATTTTTCATTAATTTTAAAGGGAATTTTTTATACTTTTGAAAAGGATAAAAATAATAGCATAATTTTTAACCTGTATTTAATTTATGACATTAACTGAGATTCATCTGGATATTATTCATATGGAGAACCCAAAAGTCTGAATAGATTCTTAAAATAAACAAAAGAAAGATTAAAAATCACATAGGACTCCTAATCTTTCTTAAACAAGTTTTTATATTATCCCAAATCCTTATATATTAGTTACCTCTTTCATTTAGCTCTTTAACAATTTGGGGATGTATTTTATCAATTTTATAAAATGAAGTTGCAATAATTTGTAAAACAGAAACTACAATAGGTATAAAGAAATATAAGAAATTAATTGAACTAATTGCGGACGGTGTAATATTAGTTGCATCGTACCCAACAAAGGCTAACACATATCCAACTACTGCTCCACCAATCGCCATTCCAACTTTTGTTGCAAAACTATACCCAGCATAAAGTGTTCCTTCAGTTCTCGTGCCAAATTTCCATTCATTATAATCGACTGAATTAGCTGTCATACTGAATACTGAACCTGAAGATAATGCATTAAATAGGTTTGCAATGAAATAGATTGTAATGAACAAAGCCTGATTGTCTGCAAATAGTGGTAATATGGCAAATCCAGCAATAAAAGCGACCTGTGAAATAATGTTTCCTCTACGAAGTTTAAATTTCTTCAAATATAAAGGTGCTATAAAAGATGTTACAAAAACAGATACATAAAACAATGATAACAATATGGAAATCATTGCAGGATTCTTTAAAACTTGAATACAATAAAATATTGTTATTGATACGATTGCTCCTATTTTAATAAACATTAATAATGCGAATGAAATAGTTGATACCCATGGCCCATTTTTAAATGCGTTTTTGTAGGTTTTAATAATACTTCCTTTTTCCTTTGACACAGTAACAGGCTCTACATAACGCTCCTTACAATTCCTGGTAATAACTAAAAATGATATACTACATAAAGTTGCAAATATAATTGTAGTCCATAAAAATCCCTGTTGTTGGTTTCCACCTCCTAAAAAACTTACCATCGGCATTGTTCCTACTGAAACAAGAATATTTCCTAAAGCCATACCGCCCATTCGGATACTTGAAAGTTGATTTTTCTCGTTTAAATCTCTAGTCATCAGTGGCATAAGAGCACCATATGGAATGTTTACAACGGAGTATAAAAGTCCACAAATGATAAAAGTAATATAAGCATAAACAATTTTAGTCGTATCTGAACCGCTTATTGTTGTAAAGGATAATACATAAAAAACAGATAATGGAATAATCCCGAATAAAATATAAGGTTTTGTACGACCCCATTTTGAGTTTGTGCGATCAATAAATCCTCCAATTACAGGATCGATAAAGGCATCTAATACTCTTGATAGAAGAAATATTGTTCCAGTTGCAGCAACTGGAATTAAGGCCACATCAGTATAGAAATATAGTAAAAAACTCCCTATCACTCCCCACATTAAATTTGAGGCAAAATCTCCAAACCCATAACTAAATTTTTCTTTAACACTTAGTTTTTCTCTTACAACTGAAACTCCCGTCTCTTGAACAACTTGCTGAATTTCCATATTAACGCCCCTTTATTGAAATTTATTGTCATTTCAATTAATAATTAGGTCCCAAGTTTTATGTTTATTTATAACTGAATTTATTTTATAATAATTTTTAGTTCATAACTTTCTTTGGATGTGATATTAGACGCCAATCTTAATTACTTCAAAGAGTTATGGGCTTTTTTATTAGTAATCGCTTCCATTGTCTATAAACAATAACCTTTTCTAACGTAACCTCCCTTCTAATAAATTTTTTATTATCTCACCTCCACTTTTTGTTTGCGCTTTCAAATCTATCATACTTTTTCTTTAAAACCTTCACATTATATTAATTGTCTGAATAATAAAAACAATGGTATATTTCTTAACCAATTTTTCATTACTTTAAAAAACAGGTTATTTTTTAGTATATAATTATTAATCTCCAAAAATCTGGAACACTAATTAAGCGATAGATACCGAATTTGAGAAATCAGATTCGGTATCTAGTAGAACACCAAAAACCTTTACTAGCCATTAAGAAAAGAATTGACTTAAATATTTCTTACTGAGTTTTATTGAACTTTGTTTCAAAGCTAATGAATCTTCAAATGCCTTGTCTTCTACTTCAATTACAGCAAACCCCCGATACTTTATATCAGTTAATGCAGATACATAGTTAACCCAATTTACATCACCTAGTCCTGGTAATTTAGGAGAGATGTATTCTAAAGGTGTTGCCATAATTCCTACATCATTTAGACGGTCCTTATATACTTTAATGTCTTTAAAATGGATATGAAAAATACGATTCTTAAACTCATAGATAGGTTTAATATAATCCATCTGCTGCCAAACAAAGTGGGATGGGTCAAAATTCAATCCAAAATTCTCATTTGGTATCAACTCAAATGCTTTTCGAAAAATAGCTGGGGTAGTCAACAAATTTTGTCCTCCAGGCCACTCGTCTGAAGTAAATAACATTGGGCAGTTTTCGATGGCAATTTTAACCCCTAGTTCCTCTGCATAATCAACTAAAGGTTTCCAAGTTTCTGCCATTAAGATTAAATTCTCATCAACTGTTTTGTACTGGTTTCTACCAATAAAAGTATTTACTAGATTTACATCTAATTTCTTTGCAGCTTCAATGCATTTCTTAATATGGTTGACATAAAATTCACTTTTTTCCTTATCACCTTCTAAGGCATTTGGATAATAAGCAATAGCTGAAATTTCAACACCTTTTGACTCTGTGTAATTCTTAATATAATTAACATCGAAATTGTCTAGGTCTAAGTGTGTTACTCCAGCATATTTTCTCGCGGCCTTCCCTTTCGGCCAAGCACATAGCTCAACACAGGAAAAACCATTCTCTGCTGCAAAATCAATTACATCTTCAAAAGTACACTCATCAAGTATTGCACTATTAAAGCCTAATTTCATAAAGATCCTCCTTTTTTTCCTTTGAAAACTCAATAACTTCCCCTGTCTCCGCAGACTTATAAATGGCTTCTAGAATCTGCGTTACTACTAGTGCTTGCTCTGGCTTAACTAATGGGTCCGTATCATTTAATATACAGTCAATCCATTGAGCTGCTTCTGCATCACGCTGCTCCAAGGTCGCTCCTGCGAATCCAAATACTCCCCCCGTATCGGAAGGTTGGGTTTGTACCAGTTGATTATGTGCCGCTTTGTTGAACACCACATATCCTTGATCCATATAGGCTTTCCCAAACATTTCTGCCCCACCCTCTGTTCCACAAAGGGTTACTTGTGCTTCTTTTGGGTTGATCATATTCAATGCCCAGGCAGCTTCTAAAAAGATGGTTGCTCCATTTTCCATCTTTATAAAACCAAAAGCTGAATCTTCCGTTTCAAATGTTTCTGGATTCCATGGACCAAACATATTTCCTTCTGGCTTCTCTTTCAGTTTCTGGTAAGTGGACCCAAACACACTCTTTGGTTTGTAGTTGTCCATGAACCATAGGGTTAGATCAAGGGCATGAGTCCCGATATCAATTAATGGGCCCCCTCCTTGCTTTTCTTTATCCGGGAATACTCCCCAAGTTGGTACCCCACGACGTCTAACGGCATGTGCCTTTCCCATATAAATGTCACCAAGTTCATTGTTCCGGCAAGCCGCATATGTGGCTAATGAATCTGCACGGAAACGATTTTGATACCCAATCGTCAGCTTCTTTCCTGTACGTCTCGCTGCCTCCAGCATTTTCTTTCCTTCTTCATAGTTGATTGCCATTGGCTTTTCACACATAACATGCTTACCTGCCTCTAATGAATCAACCGTAATGTAAGAGTGAGAAATATTGGGAGTTAATACATGAATGACATCAATACTTTTGTCTTTTAATAACTCTTTATAGTCCTCACAAACAAAAGCATCTTTAGTTCCATACTCTCTTGCAGCCTTTTCCGCCCGTTCCACCTCAATATCACAGAAAGCTACTAACTCCACCTTGTCTGTTAGTCTCGCTAATGCAGGTAAGTGCTTTTGGTTTGCAATTCCTCCACATCCAATAATGCCAATTTTTAATTTACTCAATTCATTTCCTCCTCTATTGAAAGACTCTTGACCTGACTGTAATCAAATGGTTCCGCTTACACATTTATTCTAATCTTTCTTTTCTTCTAGTCCCTTCCTTTTATTAACTTCGAGTGGTATTAATCTTCGCTTTTATTTTTGTTGGATATGTTCAATACAAAAAAGGACAAAAATCACAATGTGATTTTTATCCTTTTTTTCAAAATCTATTGATTTATCGTTTTTTCTCCCTCAAAATTAAAAGGGTTTAATAACATTTTATTATTTTTGTTTTCAAAATCCAGAACTGTCTTTAACAAAGTTTCAGCCTCTTTGGTACTATTTTTTACAATTTGATTCTCTGGAAATTTTGTATAATCTAATAAAACATCTCGAAAAATTCGAATGGGCTTCGGGACATTATGAAATATCTTTCCTAATATCCTTGCAAAACCTACTACGTGATTAGTATATTTCACCCTTTGGTTATCATATTTTTCTAACCCCTTTTGTAATACATTGGCATTTGTTAAATCAATTCCCTGAAGAGACTTCCCAAGAAAATACCCATCCTCAAGTGCCATACCTGCCCCATACGCCGCATATGGAGAAGTTGGGTGTGCTGCATCCCCAAGAATCGTAACCCGACCTTTTGACCACTGATTTAAGGGATCTCTATACTTAATAAGCCATCGAAATAGATTTTGAGAATTTGTCTTTTGAAGTATTTCTGGTACCGGAGAAGCAAAGTTATTTATTTTTTCATTTATATACTTTAAAGGGTTACTAGGTTCAGGTTGATTTTCTTTACATGGCTCAACAAACCACCACTCAAAACAATTCCTTCCATTATAGACAAGTGGAGAATAACCAAATTGGTATATATCACTATGATTCAAAACTATTTCATCTCTATTTGGCCCCTCAACCTCTGACCAACCTAACCAAACGGCGATACCTAAGTGTTGTAAATCTGATTTCCCCCATAATTGTTCCCTAACTAATGAATTTACCCCGTCAGCCCCGATAAGTAAATCTGCAGTATATGATTTCCCCTCTTCAAAGTAAATCTGTACCTCATTAGATTTCTCTTTATATGAGACAAAAGAATGGTCAGTTACAATCATTCCCTCTGGAATTTTACTTAATAATCTTTGATAAAGATCTGATCTCATTAATCCAGCCATCCAACCCGTAACATTTGCCTTGTTTAGCAGGTCATTATCAAACTGCTGAAAAACTCTTTGTCGCCCATCATATCTTCTAAATCTTTGAATGGCTGTTGTAGCTAAATCATCTGCATAAATTCCATAACTTCTTAATATATTTATACCTATTGCATTTAGAATAATTGCACCACCCAACGCCTTAATCGACTTATGTCGTTCAAAGATTTTTACATCAAAACCAGCTTGATGAAGAGCGATAGCAGCCGACAACCCTCCGGGACCAGCACCAATTATAGCAATTCTCTTTCCTTGATTCGTTTGCTCTGAGTTAGAATTAACACTTGTTGAATTCATTTTTACACACCCTTTATGAAGAATTTATAATAAAAATCTTATAGATTAGTAGGAAAACACCTCAATTTGAAAGCGCTTTAAATTTATCATAAGAGATAAAATGATTAGATACATTCAGTTTTTTATCAAAAATTATATTATTTTTTATCTTTTTCAGAAAATTAAAATAAAAAGATATTTAAAAAAAGGAAAGTTGAATTCTCCACTTTCCTTTTTGTTGATAAAATATTAAAAAGCTACTAGACTAGAACGAGCGTTTTTTTATGCCCACCCATACCAAGTACAGTATCAAGAGCTGGCGGAAAATAAGAGGCACTATACGTATAGTTCACCTCAATATCATAGCTTCCTGATTCTAATCCACCTTCTTTTGCAACAGTTAGAGTTGCTAAATCTAAGACTCCCCAGTGTACATCTCCAAGTTTAGCCATTTCCTCTTGTGTATAAGTGGAATCATTAATTGTCCAGGAAATTTGGTCACCTGAAAAAATTTCACCATTCACTTTTATAGTAGCAGGACGTAATTGTGATAGCCAAACTCCTCTATAATACAAGGATCTAATATTTACTTGAAAACCTACAATCTTTCCATCTTTCTCAACATTTTTAAAACCTCTTGTTTGAATACAATCCTTTTCTAACATACCTATTCTCCTTTCCTTACTCTCCTAGAATTCTCTTCATCATTACATGGTGTTTACGAATTTGGTGTACTGCCACCCCAGGCTCGTTCTTATTTGGTCCCTCATATTCACTGACCATATATCCATCCCAGTTATGCTCAGTGAGTGTATCAAGAATTTTTTTATAAGGAATTGTCACTTCTTCAAAATCATCAGAAACCTTCACAAACTTTGCATGACAACAGTATACATATGGTAACAATGGAATAATGTCTTCTACAGGACATCCTTCATATTCTGGCATAACGAAGTCATTTGCTCCCCATTCACTTGCTGGTAGAGGATTTGTCTGGAATATTCCGAAATCAATATTTAACCCAAAGTACTTTGTTCCTGTTTCCTCGATAAATTCAACATAATCTTCAACCATTTTTGACTTTAATTGAGTAGGTGGGTGAATTTCAGGGCACATACGTACATCATACTTTTCAGCTAATGGCAGAGCCATTTTTATAAATTCACGCCAGTTTTCAACTGGGGAAAGCTGGTCATCAATGACACCTAATTTTGTACGAAGAACTTTGAATCCAAGTCTATTTGCAAGCTTAAAATCCCGCACCAACATTTCATATGATTCCTGAGTAGTTAGTTCTCTTCCCTCAAATAAACGAGAATCCACCCAATGCCCATATTCTACGGGAACAATATCATACTTTTCGATTAATTGATCCCACTTTTCCAACCATTCCTTACTTGGGGTAGGATAGCCTTCAATATGTGTGTTTGCTAAAATTTCTAACCCTCTAGCACCAATTTCCTGCATCTCTGCAAACATATCTTCTAAACTCATAGATACTCCATATTCACCCGCATAGCTATAAAGTGAAACCCCTCTTTTTGGTTTCTTAATTTCTAATTGGTTGCTCATAATTTTCATTTACTCCTCTTATAAATTTTTTGTCTTTACTGAAACTATTAATTTTGTGATAATTCAATAACTTCCCCTGTCTCCGCAGACTTATAAATGGCTTCTAGAATCTGCGTTACTACTAGTGCTTGCTCTGGCTTAACTAATGGGTCCGTATCATTTAATATACAGTCAATCCATTGAGCTGCTTCTGCATCACGCTGCTCCAAGGTCGCTCCTGCGAATCCAAATACTCCCCCCGTATCGGAAGGTTGGGTTTGTACCAGTTGATTATGTGCCGCTTTGTTGAACACCACATATCCTTGATCCATATAGGCTTTCCCAAACATTTCTGCCCCACCCTCTGTTCCACAAAGGGTTACTTGTGCTTCTTTTGGGTTGATCATATTCAATGCCCAGGCAGCTTCTAAAAAGATGGTTGCTCCATTTTCCATCTTTATAAAACCAAAAGCTGAATCTTCCGTTTCAAATGTTTCTGGATTCCATGGACCAAACATATTTCCTTCTGGCTTCTCTTTCAGTTTCTGGTAAGTGGACCCAAACACACTCTTTGGTTTGTAGTTGTCCATGAACCATAGGGTTAGATCAAGGGCATGAGTCCCGATATCAATTAATGGGCCCCCTCCTTGCTTTTCTTTATCCGGGAATACTCCCCAAGTTGGTACCCCACGACGTCTAACGGCATGTGCCTTTCCCATATAAATGTCACCAAGTTCATTGTTCCGGCAAGCCGCATATGTGGCTAATGAATCTGCACGGAAACGATTTTGATACCCAATCGTCAGCTTCTTTCCTGTACGTCTCGCTGCCTCCAGCATTTTCTTTCCTTCTTCATAGTTGATTGCCATTGGCTTTTCACACATAACATGCTTACCTGCCTCTAATGAATCAACCGTAATGTAAGAGTGAGAAATATTGGGAGTTAATACATGAATGACATCAATACTTTTGTCTTTTAATAACTCTTTATAGTCCTCACAAACAAAAGCATCTTTAGTTCCATACTCTCTTGCAGCCTTTTCCGCCCGTTCCACCTCAATATCACAGAAAGCTACTAACTCCACCTTGTCTGTTAGTCTCGCTAATGCAGGTAAGTGCTTTTGGTTTGCAATTCCTCCACATCCAATAATGCCAATTTTTAATTTACTCAATTCATTTCCTCCTCTATTGAGAGGCTCTTGACCTCACTGTAATCAATTGATTCCGCTTACACATTTATTTTAATCTTTCTTTTCTTATAGTCCCTTCCTTTTATTAACTTCGATTCGTATTAATCTTCACTTTTATTTTTGTTAGATATGTTCAATATAAAAAAAGGATAAAAATCACAATGTGATTTTTATCCTTTTTTTTGGATCTGCTCTATTAGAATATTATAATTAATTTACTAATCACGTATATACTAAGTTAAATTCCATTAACCTAACCTCATGAGGTTCTAGACTACCATTAATATTAAGTAAGTTATTTTCCACTGTTCTATGCTCAACTTTTATACTTGGTGTACAAATTTGTTTCAAATAGTCCATTTCATCTATTTTCAAGTCATATACTGCACCAAATTTAAACCATTCATCTAATACACTCCCATGATTACGGTTCAAGATAATCTCTTTTACACGATATCTTCCATTCTTTATTCCTTGTATTTCTAGAGAAAAATTTGTAATATCTTGATTTTCAAAAATATCATATTGCTCACTAATGTCAATACTACCTTCTGGATTTAAGTAATACGAATAGTCGAAATGTTTATAATTATAAAAAAGCACCTGATAACGTTCTCCAGACTTTTTTGTAACTATAAAATTACTTCCTCTTGAAATTAGGGTATCCCCCAATTGATTTAAAAGGGTAAAAGCATGATAACTTGGCTTTTTTATCCCACTTTTTGTAACCAATCCTGCACCTCCAAAAAGGAGATGCTTGGAATCTCTAAAATCACTAAAAATATCTGAGAATAGCCAGTATCCAAACATATTAACTTCATTCTTAGTAATATTTTCAACAATATTCTTAATCATGTAAGTGGCTTTAAAAGAACTATCATTTATAAAATCTCGATTTGATACAGTTATATTCCATTCTGTAACATTTAATTCAAGATCATCAAATCCTGCTTTTTTCAAAGATTTTCTGATTTGACTTAGTTTATTTTCAATATAATCTGGATTAGCTGATTGCATATTTTTTAAGGGAATATTGCTACCTGCATTGTCAATTTCTATTGGGTATAGATATACAGATAGAAAATCAGGATGGACACTTCTTTGTTTCCAATGTTGAAGTAGTAGATCCAACTTTTCCCCTTCCAGATTAATACTTAATCCGCAACCGCCAACCTTGGCAAAAGGGACAATTTCATTCGCTATCCCTTTAAAACCACTTAACATTTCATAATACTCATCAAATTGAGATGCATCTTGAAGTTGATTCTTCTTTAAGTTTTTCAAAAAATCTTTTCCCTCTTGCCCATTATGTTTTACAAAATCAATGTGTGGTCTCCAGATTTCGAAATACCATGTTTCAACTTCTTCTATCCCAAAACGTTCAATGCTTTGTAATAAAAATGCTCTTGCTAGATTGCTCCATTCTTCTGGTGACTTTTCTGTAACGGTTTGAACTACCATAATCTCTTCGATGGACTTTGCTAGAATTTTTGGTTTAGGACCAAGTTCAATAAAAGGTTTTAGTTTATTTCTAACTAAAAAATCAAGTAGTTTATTTGTGTTTGTAAAATTATAAGTTGTTATTTCACCTGAATGATCTTCAACTAGCATATCATCGCCAAATATTCCCCAAAATCTGGCATACTTAAATCCTATTTCTTTTTGAAGCTGAATGATTTGATCTTGCATATCCGAGTTCAAAATATCCCTCGCATATCCTATATTTATGACCTCATTCCAATACTTTTTAATATTTTTCAATGAATTCAATTTTATTATTTGTGTATCTACTATCTTTTGAGGAGTAGAATAATTTTCCTGCTGTATTATATCCCCGCTATTTAAATATTTTCTCAGTTCTATTAAAGCTTTATCATTATCATCTTCATTCGAAGGTGGTTTCTCTAACTTTAATGAAGCTTCCATACTTTTTCTATAGTCAACTGGTTTTAATTCATAATATTCCCTAAAAACACGGTTAAAAGATGATAAGGTGGGAAACCCATTATCTAACGCTACTCTGGTAATAGTTTTTTTTGTATTAATTAAATCGTTAACTGCATGCTTTAACCGCACTTCATTTAAGTGTTGTAAGAAGGTTTTTCCTGTTTGCTTCTTAAAAAACTTAGATAGATAAGGAATTGACAGATAATGTAAACTAGCTAATTCTTCTAAAGTGATCGACTCTCGAAAATTATTCTGAATATAGTTCATTATTTCATACAATCTATCATCTTGATCTTTGTTGGCGGCCTGCCTATTATTTTCACTATCGTTATTCGAGATCAAATGATTATCCGTTAACAGTGATATCACTTTTAGAGTCTTTTCTAATAAATGCACATGTGAGAATTGATTTGGTTTTATATAAACTGTCAGCAATTCATCAATTGCTATTATTAACTCCTTATTTTTATGGCCATATTTAACGGTGTTACAGTTAAACTGCAGAGTCTTTTTAGAAAGCAAGTTGCTTAATTCATTAGAATCAAAATGGATCACTACAAATAATGTATCATCTTCAGATTCAAATGAATGAAATTGATTAGAATTAATTATTATCAAGTCTAATTTATTCATTTGGTAAGATTCTCTGTCTACCTTTAGGTTTAATTTTCCTTTCATAAGATATATCAATTCTATGTCACTGTGGGCATGTTCCAAACTACTTTTGTTATTTAATATAGATATAGTCATAAGCTTTGAACTATTTAAAGATTGAAGAGTATTCATTCTTATCCCTCCAGAAGCACAGATGCCTAAATTAGGACCAATATCATAAATATATCATAGAAGAATAGTTCCTAGAGTTATAAAATTATGTCTAATTAAACAGGTAATACCTATAAGATGGAAGTATTCTTCAAATGGACTAGCTATTTTACCTCCAAAATAACATCCTAAGAACAATGAGGGGATGTCAAAAAGCATACACCATTATTTTGGGTATGCCTATGATTCAACTCTTATAGATTTATTAATTTTTATTGGTTATTTCACAAAAAAGCAAGTTAGTAAAAGTAAGTTTACATTCCTTAGCGCATTCCTTTACCACCTTTATAACTGAAACAGGAACTGAATTGCTAAAATTTCATTAAAATCAAAAATAGCAGTAAGTGGATCCTTTAAATTAGAAAACGTTCATTCACTATTTAATATTTCTCTGAAATATCAGCAATTTGTTTATGACTTAGTTCAGCTGAGTGAGCTATTGCTTGATAGTCGCCTGAATAATCATCGACTGATACCGTGTTCAGTTATTCTCTGAGAATATTATAGGCAATTAATACCACTGGAGTTTAAAAAGGCTGATTAGTGTTAATAGAAGTTCTGTAACCCACTATAACAGAAAAAAATACAACCCAATAAGTACACAATGTGTGCACAAAAGTGTGCACAGACTTATTTTATTTAATTGATTTTAATTGATCTAGATTGACTAACAACTTGCTAAAAACCTTGATATACCAGACTTAATTGTTTTTAATTGAACGCATTTTACTCAATTGTTCAATAGTTTTTCCTCTGGCAGCGTAAAGGTCACTTCTCTTCACTAATAAGGAATCAACATCACAAAAAGGCCTTCTTTAAAGAAAGGCCCCTACTACCTATACCAAAATTCAATGATAAAATCTCTTATTATTAATTACCCATTTTTATGTTATGTTTACAGTTACCAAATGTGGTTAAAATATAGTCATAATTTCTAAGGTCGTATTCAATAATCTCCTATACCGGACTATTATTTATGGAAACTAAACGATAAGTCAAATGATCGACTTTCCTAATAGATATTATGTAAACTAGAAAAATGAAAATTATAAACTGACCCTCTCCTTCGAAAACTTATTGCTGAGTGACACAAAGATACTTAAATGAAAAGAGATGTGAATGACCTCGTGAAAAACCAAAATAACCGAACATTGTCGGTTATTTTGGTTTTTCCATTAAAGAATTTCACAATAAAAACAGAATCTATATTCACCCTTAGGTAAAAGTAATTGGCAGTTTTTCTAGCGATCGAAAACCTGTAAGTTTTCGCCATTGTAGGTCAGGAGTAGCAATTTGAAGGTTGGACAATCGCTGTAAGAGTGTATGAATAGCAATTTGTGCTTCTAATCGTGCTAATGAGGAACCTAAACAGAAATGAATACCATATCCAAAGGCAATATGAGGATTAGGATTCCTAGTTATATCAAGTACATTAGCATGGAAGAATTTTTTCGGATCTCGATTGGCAGCTCCCAAAAGGATATATACTTGTTCACCTTTTTTTATGGTCGTCCCATTAAATTCAATATCTTCTGATGCAAGGCGAGCTGTCATCTGGGTTGGGCTCTCATATCGTAAAAACTCCTCAACTGCCCTTTCAATTAGGGATGGTCTTTGCTTTAGCTCCACTAATTGCTCAGGGTGATTTAATAAGGAAAGGACCGAATTGCTAATGAGATTTACTGTTGTTTCATGTCCAGCAATAACAAGTAAAATACAAGTTGACAGTAATTCTTCTTCTGTTAACTTGTCACCCTGCTCTCCCTCTTTAATTAACATGCTAATCAGGTCATCTTGAGGGTTATGTTTCCGCCTTGTAATCAGCTCTCTAAAATAAACTAGTAACCTTCTAATCGTATCGTTACCATTTGCTAATCCCATTCTCGTTCGAGTAAAATCTATTGTTTGAATTAAGGATACAGCCCATTCTCTAAATTGATTCCGTTCCTCCGCTGGAACTCCTAAAATTTTAGCTATAATGAGGCTGGCTAAAGGAAACGCATAATCTGAAACAACATCCATTCCTTTCTTATTCTCCACCTCATCCAGTAGTTCATTAACAGTTTCTTCTATATAAGGACGATATGCTTCAATAACACTTGGAGTAAATACATTACTTACGAGCATCCGTAACCGCTTATGGTCAGGCTCATTCTTAAAAAGCATCATGTCATTCTGTATATTTTTTAGATGCTCATACTTTTTTGATTTCGGTGGTAAAGGAATGCGATTTTGAAATCGGGTATCTTTAAGGATCGCTACTGCCTCTTCATATCCGGTTACATACCATCCTGGATATTTTACTGAATTCCCCCAGTAGATAGGATTAATGGACCGCAGCTTATCATAATAAGGATAAGGATTTCTTAAAAACTCAGGAGAAGTAAGCGGAAATGATCTGGTAATCATTTCTTGTTCATTTAAAACATTCTTCATTTCGTGCCCCCTACAAATTCAATGCTATGTTCCATCCATTGATTTTGTTTCATCTTCCTGCCTCCATCTGATTGATTAATAATGTCATATCGATGTGATCCTTTACGATATTTTTAATTTTTTCATGTGTTATTTCTTTAAATCTAGGGGTTATTCCTAATATAGGGACTCCACATAACTCTTCCATTAGTTTCGGGTTTGTAATTTCGGCAAGGTCAGGATGATCACTTATGCCGTTGATCACAATTCCAGCAATTCTAAGTCCTATACTTTTTGCGTATTGAACGGTTAAAAAAGTATGATTAATGGTCCCTAGATTAGGTCGAGCTACAATAACAATTGGCAGCTCTAAAGCTTTCATTAAGTCACTAACTAAAAAATTTTCACCCAGTGGGACTGAAATGCCGCCAGCACCTTCTACAATGAAATATTGATGTTTTTCTCTAATCATTTCCCAATGATGCAGCACCTCTTCAATGCCAATGAGCTTCCCTTCCAACTTTCCAGCCACGTACGGAGCAAGTGGCTCCTTGAATTCAAAAGGGGTAATATCTTCATGGGAAAGATACGTTTGTGACATTTTCTTTAGCAAACTTGTATCGCTTTCTGGATCATCCCGTGAAATACCACTTAACAATGGCTTAAATACGCCAACATCAAATCTTTCCTCTTTTAAAACAGCAGCCAGTCCACAAGCTATAATGGTTTTCCCAACTCCTGTATCCGTTCCTGTTACAAAAAATCCGTTCATTTAATCATGTTCAACTCTTTTCCAATTAAATTAAAAGACTCTAACAAGTAATCTATTTCTCTTAAATTATGGTCAGCTGTGACGGTTAAACGAATACGACTTTCTCCTAATGCTACGGTTGGAGGGCGAATCGCTGGTGCATATATTCCCTTTTCCTGTAGTCTTTTCCCAAATATGACAGTCTTATGGGTATCACCAATGATTACAGGTAGAATCGGTGTATTGTCCCCTTTCACTGTAAAGCCCATATCTACTAAACTCGTTCTTACCTTTTTCACATTTGAAAGCAAGAGTTGGCGTTTTACTTTACTATGTTCAATAATCTCTATGGCTTTAAATGAAGCTGCACAGATGGCTGGTGGAAGTGATGTTTGAAAAATAAACGTTCTAGCATGGTTTAATAAAAAGTCAATTAACACCTTCGATCCACAGACGAACCCCCCTTCTGTACCAATGGCTTTGCTTAAGGTACCAATAATCACATCTGGATAAACATCGAAATATTCGCTAGTCCCCCTGCCGTTCTCTCCTAAAACTCCCGTTGCGTGCGCATCATCAACAATCACGAAAGCATGATAGCATTTGGCAAGGGACATAATCTTATCAAGCGGTGCAATCGTCCCATCCATACTAAATACTCCATCAGTGACAATAAAACGTCTCAGACAAGATTGTGTTGCTTTTAGCTTTTCTTCAAGATCATCCATATCAATATGGTTATAAATCATGGTGTTGGCTTTTGATAGTCGGCAGCCATCAATAATACTGGCATGATTTAATTCATCACTTAAAATTACATCCCCTTTTTCTGGTAATGAGGATAGCACACCAACATTAGCTAAATAGCCGCTTGAAAACAGGAGGGCTGACTCTGTTCGCTTAAAGTTGGAAATTCTATCTTCAAGTTTTTGATGCCAATCAGTATGACCTGTAACTAACCTGGAACCACTACTCCCTACGCCAAACTCATGTAGGATCCTTTCTGCTGCATAAATCAATCGTTGATCATTCGCCAGCCCTAAATAATTATTGGATGCAAAGACGATTTGTTTCTGACCATCAATAACCATCTTTGGAAGAGGGGCTGTATTCATCGTTCGTACCTTTCGATTCAAACCGGCCTCTTTCGTCTTGTCTAATCGATCACGTAACCATCCATCAAACATCAACAAATTCTACCCCAGTTGTTACTTCACATATTGCTTCTTTCATGATCATAACCATGGCTCTCAGGTCTTCCCTTGTACTAACGAGCGGAGGCATAAACACAATGACATCACCCAATGGTCTTGTTAGCATACCTAGCTCTCTCATTTTTAGGGTAACCTGATAACCTACTCGTGTCTCAGCAGGAAAAGGCTCCTTTGTTTCCTTTGATTGAACAAGCTCGATTCCACACATAAAACCAAGTTGTCTGATGTCTCCTACGTGTGGGAGTGATTGCAGCTCATTAAGGAGTAAATGAAGGTCCTCTGAATTGTTGGCTACCTGTTCTACGATTTTTTCCGATTCAAACAATCTTAAATTTTCAAGTGCAACGGCACATCCCAGCTGATTTCCCGTATAAGAATGACCATGGAACAACGTTTTTAACTTATGATAATCATCATAGAATGCCATGTAGATTTCCTCTGTTGTTAATGTAGCAGCAATGGGCAAATAGCCTCCTGTTATTCCTTTCCCAATTGCCATAATGTCTGGCTGGACACTTTCATGTTCACATGCAAACATTTTCCCGGTGCGGCCAAAACCCGTTGCCACTTCATCTACAATCAGTAAGACACTATATTTTGTACAAAGCTCACGTACACCAGTTAAAAACCCTTCTGGCATCATAATTATTCCTCCTGCTCCTTGGACAATCGATTCAATTGTAAGTGCAGCGATTTCTTGGTGATTTTCAATCAGTAACTGTTCAAGCGTATCTAAACATTCATCGCGGCACTGGGCCGGATCACCACCCTCAAAACGATATACGTAAGGAATGGGCGCCTTAAAACTCTCAAACATTAATGGGCCGTATACTTGATGGTATAGCGCAATGGAACCGATACTTACAGCACCAATCGTATCGCCATGGTAGCCATTATTCATGGAGATAAATTTTTGTTTTTCTGGCTTACCGCTGTTCTTCCAATATTGAAACGCCATCTTAAGAGCAATTTCCATCGCTTCTGCTCCACTATCTGAATAAAAGACACGTGCCAGCTTTTCAGGACTTATTTCAATTAGTTTTTCAGCAAGCTCTGTTGCTGGCACATTGGTCATACCCAATAATGTTGAGTGCGCAATTTTTCCAAGTTGTTTTGTTATTGCGTCATCTAATTCCTTTTTTCTGTGTCCATGAACATTCAGCCAAACAGAAGAAAAGCCATCGTAATATTCCTTACCATCAATGTCTTTCACTTTAATTCCTTTTCCACTCTCAATAATCAAAGGATTTTCATCGTAATCTTTCATTTGCGTGAAAGGTAGCCATAGATGCTTTTTACTTTTTTCAATTAATTCCTGTGTCATTTTCTTCCTCCCATTGAATGAAGACGGGCTGTTTTTCTAAGTAGTGAATGTATGAATTCGGATCTTTTAAGCAATCAACAAAAAAGATTCGACAGCCTCTTTCATCTCCGTATTCTTTTAGCTTAGTAATCCGTTGATAGCCTATCTCTTTAGTTGCAACATACCCTGTTATGTATTCAGGATCATCTGACCAACATAATTCCGCGACAGTAGCCGGATGCTCACTCACCTTTGTTGCAAGCACTAGTGCCTCCTTAATTCTGGAGTTTTTAGGCATCTTGTAGTAGTCAGACCATTTTTCAAAATTAGTGTTCAACCAGTCCATTCTGGAAACACGCACCCCTTTATCGTTCCGATCATCAAATCGTTCACCTGAATGAACATCAATCAATATAGCGCCTCTAATTCCTGAATATTCAGTCATATTTAGATAGGCTTTTTCAATAACCTGCCTTTCGATGCCAACCTTCTCCAAAAGCTTTCTACACAATGCTTGTCCCATATCTACTGATTCCACTTCATTTGTCACAACCTGTAATGGCTTTATAAGTTTAATAGGCTCTTCAATCAATTCAAATTGAATCTGCATAAAATCCGGTTTTCCTCTTGAATGATGTAAACCTTTTTCCAGTAAATCATTCACTGCTTGTTTCATATGGCTATAGGTTGATAGTAGTTCCCCGCCAGATATATGCTTTCCCCCATTTTCGTGTGATCCTTTCTTGGCAGCTCTCATTCTAACGCTATAATACTTTCCCGCTTCCATACCATCTGTCCTCTTCCTCGTAATTTAATTACAATAATTCCAATATTTTACCACACAACCTCATATGTTAACCTAATTAACAATAGGTTAACATATAGAATATTAATAGTGTTCATTTGTTCTGTCAATTAATTTGTGTTTTTTATCTTAGGAAAATGCTAGAACAAACCAATTCATTAAAGTTGTAATAAAAATCTTTTTAAACTTTCTTGAATGTCAAATAAAATTTATTAAAGAGGGAGTCCCAAAATTTTGGGACTCCCTTTTACGTTTTAATCCAAGTTTTTAATCGTCAAGCTATTCAAATTTAGAACAAAGAGTTAATTATATATAAAAGGGTTTGATTTCACTATAGTTTATTCTGAAAACATGATCTGTTCAGCAATACTAGTTAAAACTGAACTATCAATCCCGCCGCTAATGGAATATACGTATTTCTCTTCCATAATAATAACTTCTGATTTAGCATTGGTTTCATATAAGATCGCATCTTTACCTGATATAGATAATGTTTTTGCATTTGAAAATAACGAACTTAAAGACTTAATAGCATCCTTTGCAGAGCCATACTTGTTCTCTTGAGTCATTAGAATAATGGGTTCCCCTTCAACAATAGGAAAAGTTGCTTTCACCAATATAACGTTATCAGAATTTTTAGTGGCTTCAATTTTAGGTTCACTACTTCCAGCTGTCAAATCATTAATCTTTTCTAATGGTATAAAGGCATGGCTCGATAAAACAAGTGACTGAATACCATTCATATTTTTTATAAGTTCTTGTTCAGCTGCCGAAAAGGTTACTGTAACATCTTCATTCGAAGGTGTTGTATCGAAAATATTCTTACCTACACTTGCCTCGGTCCCTGAAGTTGAGTTTACTGCACTTGTTTGATTACCACTATCTTGTGAATTACCATTCAAATCATTTAAAAAGCTATACCCAATGATACCCATAAGAAGTAGTGCTGCAATAGCACTAAAATAATACTGTAACTTATTTCCTTGGTTGTTTTTTGTTCTTAAGCTACCTAAAATTTTAAGTTCTTCCGTCCTAGATACATGAAGACTCTTTAGTGCTTGGTCATCTACCATCTTTCTAAAACCTCTTAGTTTATCCTCCACTCATGGTCCCCGCCTCTCATTGATTCTTCTAATTTTTTTCGGGCTCTAAATAAACGAGACTTAACCGTGTTGATGTTAATATTTAGAATTGAACTAACTTCTTCAACACTAAGTTCTTGGTAATAGAACAGTATTATGACATCCCTTAATTTAATTGGTAATGACATCACCTGTTCCACGAGTTCAATATCCTCTACTTTAGTGATGTAAGTTGACTCAGGGCTAGAATGATGCAATTTCTGTATATCTATCTTCGCTTTATAGATGATATTTCTCATACTCCATCTTCTTAAAGAGTCTTTACACTTATTAACCGTGATTTTTACAAGCCAAGTTTTATAGCTACTCTCACCTCTAAAATTATCTAGATTGTTGTAACAAGCTATAAAAACTTCTTGTAGTATATCTTCCGTTGAAGCATGATCATGGACATACATAAAAGCAATTCTCTTTAATTCAGTACCATACAATGACAGTAAGTCCGCGATCAATTCTTCTTTATTCTTTGATTCCATACGTGCTCTTCCTTCCATTTCTCTCCCCCTCCGCATAAAATAGACGATTCTGGTTTTACTTGGGTTCACTATTTTCTTCTTTTATTCTATTCAAAGAAAAAAAAGCACCTCATGGTTGAGGTACTCAATTTCGGGGGTCTTCGATAGGTTGAGCAAACGTCCTGTTAACTTAATGAATTTTTTAAAGCTATTCCCCAATATAGAAAACTCATAATCAAGAACACAGATACAAATATGGTAAGCACTTTTGGTAATTTCCCATAAAAATATATTAGAGCTAAACCTATTAAAATATGAATGATTGAAAAAAGAAGGAAACTCATTCATTTCACCTCTTATTCAATTGTAACATTTTGTAATTTTTAGCACATCCTTATTTAATAAAACCGCTTCATTTGTTCATTATGATCTTTTTATTTTATTAAGTAACACTTTTTGCCCTTTCCGCAATAAGGAAAAGGGATCTTATTTTTCCGTTAGTGAAGTAATACATAGTACCGGAAAAACTGAAAATAATACTTATGTGGTACTATCTCTAACTGTAAAAGGAGATGAAATAATGGAAAATATCGCTAATTTTGTTCATATAGGTGAGTTAATAGCTGTCTCTAAGGTTTTTCAACTAAACCCTTTTCGAATGACCATATTAATAGAAGAAGGTTTAATGGAAGTATTCGATACTAAGGAAGCTTTTTTAGCAAAATACGGAATCAAGGAAACTTATGACGAATTAGAAAATTGGTGTGAGTTAAACAATGGGAAGATTTTTACTAAACCTAAAATAGGAAGTGAGTATAATAGCAGTCATTGACGATGGCTTTCAATAGCTGAACAAGGTGGATTCAAATAAGATGCTACCAATTAAGATAACACCATTTCCCATCACTTATGTTCGTAATCTAATACTTCTACCTTAAAGCCATGACTACATCCAATTTTAGGACTATCACAAGATGGAGATACTCTTACTTTAACCACGTCTTCTGCATATACAAATGGATTATTGTTACTGTAAGGGACTTGAATTCTTAAGGAAATGTCATAAGAATGATTGTTGTTATAAACAATATTAACAATCCTCCGCTGCTGCCAGCCAAAACCAGAAGCTTCTTTTCCCCCATACTCTTTTATTACCCTTTTATCAATAGCTGGAAATATAATATCTCGAATAATATCTTCTGGTGTAACATACCAGTCTTCTGCATACGGTTTAACTTCCTTTGGCTCTGGAGGTTTAGCATTAACAATGTCAACTGTGGCAAACATTAATAAAATTGTAAAGAGAACAATCATTTTCTTCATGATGCTCACTCCCGTAAATTTTTTACAGTTAGATTTCGCATCTTCGATTAATATTATCCTCAACAGCCAACCCGCATCTCAAAGCCAAGCTGTTCAAATAAAGTTTCAGAACCTTCAAAAAAGTTCACAGTCCCGTCATGTCTAACCATCCTATAGTATCTGGAATCCTATAAAATCAATTTGAAACCATATTTTTTTCTGGAGATGATTTTAATGGATGCAAAACAAAGAAAGTCTTTTGCTTGCTATTTGTTAATTTGTTTACACTTTTTACTTGGAATTGGTGCACTTTTTGGTGGAGGTGTACTGATTATTTTTCCTGACGGTTCGATTTTGTCAATGTCTCTTAGTATGTTGCAGAATAGCCCATTTGATAATTTCCTCATTCCAGGAATAATACTTTTTGTTGGATTAGGTATTCTCCCACTAGTAACTGCCATTTTTCTTATCTCTGAAAAGCCGCTAAAAATCGCTGAAAAGCTCTGCCTTTATAAAGAAATACACTGGTCATGGAATCATTCGCTATACATTGGTTTTATTTTAATTATTTGGATTACAGTCGAAATGTATATGATTCAAGCCGTTGCATTTATTCACGTCTTCTACATCTTCCTAGGAATTTTCATTCAATCCATTACTCTTCTTCCATCTGTTAAGGAGCATTACTCAAACAATAATAGATTTAATAAAAAGTAAGTAGTTTTTTAATCGTCTTAGCTTTTATAGGGAACTCCTACTCTATCTCTAAACTACGTACTATATAAACTTCACAATCTGGGGTTTCTAGTGCCCTTTGTTCCCCGTAATGTATATAAACACAAATTTCTATTTGACCATAAAGTATATATCAGCATTTAAATAGAAAGCACCTAGCTTAATTGGTATATAAAGAATGAGATAAAACCCTCTAAATCGGAGCCGACCGAAACATTATTCCCAATTGGAATGTTATTCTGCTTAACCCCAAGTCGGTGTTTCAGTTACTTTTATCGGATAAATCGAATAAATATATGAACCGAGAGTAACACTACACATAAAACTAATGTGGGGTTTAATGACATGAAACAGATTATTCTCTGGTCACTCTTGATATTGCCTTGGGCGTCCTTGTTTTTTTTGAAAATGGATACTGTACGCAGGTACATGCCGGTCGCTCTATTTATGACCGTTATTCATACCTTGGCATATCAAGCTGCTTACCATTACGGATGGTGGAAAGAGACAGGTTCCAGTCTTTTCGGGTGGGATAAAGTCGTACCGGTTCCTTGGGTATATGGAGCATATTTAGTTATAGTTATCTGGGTATTCCGCTTTACTTTCAGGAAATTTTGGATATATTTGACTGTCAATATACTTTTGGACGGGTTATTTATGTACCTCGTTTACCCAGTATGGCAACGGATGGGACTTGTTTCGAGTGAATCGACTTTGCCTACAATAGCTATTGTTGCTATGATGGTCGGTTTTGCGTTTATCATCTATCTGTATCAACTATGGCAGGACGACGTGTTTAAACAGCCCAAAGCGAAACTCATAAATGACCAAGAACTGACTTAGCATCCCCTTCATAGGAGAAGAAAAAGCGAAGTAACCGAAGAGATGGAGATTTCCGAGTCGAAGACTTGTCCACGTTCACTTCACAATAGCGATAACCTTGCTCCACAGACTGTACGAAGCAGTAGATTCCGCACATTCTTCATTGGTTTGGCCTGCACCTTGCTAGGTTTTTTTTTGCGAAGATGGCCGCGAATGTGATAATCACTGCATTTACCACAAGGTTCTCCCCTGAATCAAATACTCTGTATTACTGGGTTTGGGTGTTTTTTTATTTGTTTAAAACCTTCTTGAAACTTATATAACGGGTTGAGGCGTTTATAATCAAATCATCGAGTAGCGTTAAAAGGTAACATGCGATCTATCCCCATCAACAACAAGTATATGAATATCTCCTGGTGGTTCGAAGATAACAGTTCCCTCTTTCGCAACCCACTCTCTCTCCAGATATCTCCATCGACCTTGTAGGGTGTATGCAAAAAATGTTCCACCTGTATGTGATCTAATTTATTAATATTGATTATAATCCTTGCAAAACATTTGTTATGCCAAGCTTCGCACATTTCTGCCGATAATTTCCTTCATATATATTAAAATAAGGACCACAATTAAAAGGGATGATAGACCAAACATCGCGTTGTAACCTGTTATACTGACAACATTACCAAGTAGGGGTGCACCTAGCGCCATTCCTAAATCCATTGAACTGAGAGCCATTGCATTAGCGGTCCCTTTTTTATCAGCACTTACCTTTCTTATAGCCAATGCTTGAAATGAAGGTTGCATGACACTATAGGCAATACCATAAAGAATGGCTGCAACGAGTAATGTAAAAAGTTCATGTGTTAATGCTAGCAAATTTAAACCAATGATACTGCAAATACTTGCCGGATAAATTAAGTATTTATCTCCCTTTCGATCAAAAATCTTCCCAGAAATTGGTCTAACTAATACAATGACAACAGCAATAATTAAAAAGAAAAGAGGAACTTTGTCACTTAAATTCTTTTCTTCTCCTAAACCATTAAGAAAATTAACAATACCTGAATAGGTACAATAAAATAGCATGACTAATAAACATGGAATCATAGCTCGTTTATCAAAAAGCAAATCTACCGGTGAACTTTTTTGATTAATAGGATTAGAGAATGTCTGTGCTAGTTTATTTTTAATTAACAATGAAAAAATAAATGAAAAAACTAATAGAATCATCGTAATAAAAAGGAGGTTTTTAAAAGAAAAAGAATGCAAAATGGAAAGGGCAAACATGGGACCAAGAGTTGCCCCTAGACTTGTCGCCATTCCAAAATAGCCTATTCCTTCACCCAGCCGTTCATTTGGGATTAAGTTTGTCGCGAGGGTGGCAAGTAGAGTAGTCGTACATCCAAAGCTAATCCCTTCTAATATTCGTAATGTTATTAATAAAGGAATCGCTTCTTGGTTGTAACTAATCATAATAAAAGCGAGGGTAAAAAGTAGGACACAACATAACACCTTTTTAATGTTTATTTTGTGAATAAAAATGCCAATTATCGGACGAGTTATTATGGCTGCCAACATAAAAGCTGTAGTCATAACACCTCCTAAAGTTGGATTGTGACTAAACTCAGTAACATATACAGAATATCCCCCAGTAAGCATATGTAGACAGAGATAAAATGAAACAGTTATTAAAATAATGAGGGTAAATTGCCGAGTCCATAATTTTGATGATGAATTCAATTCCAAAACCTTCTCTCATGATTATTATCATTTTAACTTTACAAAACCCTTATAAATATGTCTAATATATATTTATAAACCATTAATACTTTTAAAGTATTAAAAAGGAGAGAAACTAAGTTGGAATTGCGTCATTTGAAATATTTCAAGACAGTTGCTGAAGAATTGCATTTTGGCAAAGCTGCAGTTCGTTTAAAAATGGCACAACCGCCATTAAGTCAGCAAATTCGCCAATTGGAAGAAGAATTAGGAGTATCGCTTTTCCATCGAACGAAAAGAAATGTAGAATTAACAGAAGAAGGACAAGTATTTTTAGAAAATGTATATCAGATTTTTAATAATCTGGACGAAGCGATTGAAAAAGTAAGGATGGTGAATCGTGGGGAAATAGGAGAAATCGTTATTGGTTTCATAGCATCAGCAGCATATGATATTCTACCAAACATTATGAAATGCTACAGAAAACAATACCCTGCAATTAAAGTAGTTTTAAAACAGTTAACCTCTGAAGAACAATTAAATTCCTTACATGATGGAACCATTCAAATAGGGATAATCAGTGAACCTACTGAAAGTGAATCGGTTAATTACGAAATAATAAGACAAGAACCAATGGTTTTAGCCTTACCGAAAGAACATCCTTTAGCTTCCGATACTTCTCCAATTAATCTTGTTGATATAGCTAATGAGCCGTTTATTTTAACTGGTAGAGAGGCAAATCCAAGACATTATGATGGGGTGATTAACAGTTGTTATCAGGTAGGGTTTAGCCCAAAGATCGTACAAGAGACAAAAGAAATGTCTAGTGTTATATCTTTAGTATCATCAGGAATTGGTGTAGCGATAGTACCAACTTCCATACAATTATTACTAAATAATGTGATTGTATACCGTGAAATAGAGAATATAACGTTTAATACTACTACAGCTCTAGCATGGGAGAGTGGGAATAGATCACCACTTGTAAAGGCATTTATTGAATTAACAAAAAACAAAGTCATTCCGTTATTTAAATAGAAGAAAGCTGATCTTCCTAAAAAGATCGGCTTTCTTCAACAAAGAAGGCATTAATCCTTCTTGGACTATTAAGACAGGTTATCGTCTGATAGATATCGCTGCTGTTTATCAAAACGAGGAAGCTGTTGGCATAGCAATTAAAAGGAAGAAATAACATGTTTGGAAATGAAGTTTTGGTTTCTATAGCTAAAAAATATAAAAAATCCGAGCCCAGGTGATTTTACGCTGGTTAACCCAAAGAGAAGTAGTGGTGATTCCAATTAAAAAGGAGATGTATAAGGTTGACGTTAAGATTCAACCTTTATACACTCCCTCAACTGGTGCGGCTCCCCAAGTATCTCTAACTATATCCCCTGTTTCAGCTATAGCTCTGAATTCATGCTTTTTTTCATGAAGCAAGCTTTTAACAATGCAAACCTCCTACTAACCAAGGCCGATGTTGATAAGGACCAATGGGAATCTGGATGAGAGCCGTACTCCCTTGAGTATCCAATCTATACAGGTGATCACACAATTTCACATCATATCCGAGGAGTGGGTGCCCTCCTAATCCTAACGCTGATGCAACGATGAGTAATCGTTGCACGAGCATGCCTGCCTCCATCTGCTGGATACGATATCCTCTATATCCGAATGCGCCTTTATTGTAATCCTTCTCTCCTGTAACATGAAAGCAGAGTGGGACTTGGTGCAAATTGACATTATCCATTGACATCCCGGATTGGAGCAGGAGTCGGTGATCCCCGGGTTGGACCTGTCTTAGTGCATGGGCATGACGTTCATAGTGATATGCACCTTCAGGGATCCCTTCAACATTATACATACAAACACTTAGAGTGACGCGTGGCTCATGGTTATGATACACAGCTTCCAAATCATTTCGATACGAAAAGGAGTCCGTCGTCTCCCGCAAGAGATAAGCTACTATCTGTTGACTGACTTTTCCCAACACGAAATCCAGGCTAGGAGAAAATCGATTTCGACATGCAGTTGCCAAATCATATGACATCCACTCTGTTTCTGGCAGAGCTACCAGTTGACCTTCAGCTTTCACATTTCGCTTTTCCTTGACTAAGACAAACGAAGAAGGAGAATTTTGCATGGCTGCTTGATTTAATTTGGTTAACATGGGGAATTCTTTTACCTTCTTTGAGCGGACATAGTGATCAGGCTGAATCGCTTGTAATTCCCGGATCAGCTCTTCTGAGGATACCATTCTTTCCCTTTCACTCCCGTTTGCTGACCAAATGGTAGGTTCTAACGATAACGGGATGACCGCATAAACGCTTTCCTCTTTTTCCGATAATCCTAGCAAATGATTTACGGCCTGATCAAGATATTGAAAGTACACCCCCGATTCCCAGCTAAACCGTTTAGATACTTCCAATAGCTGCCCCATCAATACACCCGCATCCAAACCCTGCAGCCGGTAGGCAAAGTTATTATATTTGAAAAAATTTTTCCAAAACATCGTCGACACAAAAACCGTACCAAAACAAGAAGATACGTCACAGCGATGACCAAGAGCCCGAGCAATATATGAATCGAAATTGCCTTCTCGTAGTAAGACCAAGCGGTGGTGTGCCACATCGTAATGGTACAGCCCTGGGGACAAATCATCAATTTTCAGATATACGTATAATTCGTTTGGATACAACCCTCCACCCGATGGGGCAAATCTTCTGAACGATTGCATCATGTCTGTGTTGTTCTCTACAGAACTTGATGAGAAAACAGATTGACTAAATTGAGTCAGCCCGAAGACATACCATAGAAAATGACTGATTTCAAAAAGATCGGGCTTTATGGGAGGTTTAGAACCTTCAAGTGTCAACGGTACATTTAGAGATAATGGTACGACAGGCAAACCGCGGTATAGTTTATAGGCAAGTGGTCCATCCTCCCATTCCACTTCCCAATTCGGGATACTTGCCTTCTCAATATCGAAATGTAAATTGTGCAAAAACTCATCTAGATTCATACTATCACCCCCTAGTGACTGCTTATGGAAACGGATGCGGATGGGGATTAAGCTGTTCGGTCGTCAGCGGTTCCGTTGTATATCCCAATTCCATCGGGACCCTTAACACCCTCTCGAGTCCGGTTATTCGTGTAAGATGCTGTCCGAATGTCATCGGAAGCATTCCAGGAATCAGCACTTTCACACAATATAGTTTGTTTCGAAGCGTTTCCGGTGTCGACTGATCCACCACAATCACATCGAGGTTTAAACGGCGAAATTCTTGAAGAAGTTCCAATAGATCATCGGTAAGATCTAAATGCTTACGTCTAGAACCATATTCCTCATCAAAGGTTCTTAATGGGCGATTGTCCTCTTGCAAAAACTTTAGGCGCTCTTCGGCCTCCGGTAATCCATACAACATACCATGATCATCCATCTGTCTTACCAAGCTAGAGTCATGTAACATACGCACATACTCCGACTTGTTCTTCTCCAATTTCTCATCCAATGACAGCATCATCCCAGCTAACTCGTGAACCGCGGTTTTTACAGCCCGTATTGGGTCCAAATGAGCTCCAGCCGCACAAATCAGATTCAAACCTGTTTGCTTTCTATTTTTCGCGATTGCTAAAATACTGGGGATTCCGTTCTCCATGGTCGAGTTATATAAATGTAAATCATATCCGCCAACCGTTTGCATCCGGTCAATCATTAACAGAAGCTCTTGATCTGCCGTGGAGTATGGATCAAGACGCGGCAAAGGAAGCTGCGCGTACCAAGTCATTAAAAACGAATCACGCTCCACCACTTCCAAAATACCATAGAAAATAGCTTCTTCTAAACTACCTCCTAACGCACATCCGTTGGAAGTCTCATAGACGAACCCTCGCGATCCGCAGCCCAAACTGTAATAGGCCAGCAACTCGGGAACCAAGATCGGACGCTCCTGCAAAAATGAATATCCCCATACCCAATTGATGGGGCGATCAGGATCAAATTCTTCAAATGGAAAACCAGGTCTTTGGTACTGTTCTTTTTCGTGCACACCTACTTCAATCGGATGGAGTGCCTGATTTTTCAACCGGTTATAACTATCATGGACCACGGTCCGTTTACCACGGGGCTGAAGTCCACAGTACCGCTCCAATCCTTCCAATATCGCCGTTAACTCACTTACCGCGAAGGAGTTGGTCCGACCCGCTGTTCCCTCATCTCCCTCGAACAAAGGCAGATTAACACTTACATCCGCAAATGTATGAACAAGATTGACGATTTTATCATTTAAAAGCCCTGTACGTGGATCTAGATAGTCTTTCACTAAAACTGTACTCAGACTATCTAACGAACGGCTGCGGAATTGGTCACGGTTAAACTTCGGAGTATTTCTCAATGAAACACCTGCCATTTCGGGTGAATCTTCTGGTATTGAACTGCAAACAGTACACAAAGGGACCGGCAGGAACTTATGCCAGGAACTATTAAAGGTTTTCAGATTGAGAAAACAGACTTTTCCTTCGGAGGCCGCATCTTCTCCTTGTATGATTCTTTTTACCTCAGCTTCGATTATGTGTGCTAACTGTTGGAGTCCCGTACGTGATGCCCAAGCTTCCTGGTGCATTCCCCCATTTGACTCCAACCGCCTCTGCATCTCCCGCATGTCTCTACGGTCGTGTCCTGTCAAAAGACGTCTTGTCTCCACACATTGAGTGCAGCCCGGGGTACCAGGCCGAACCAGAGGACCTATGATTCCTTCTCCAAAAGAAACAAAACCTCGCAGCCATGGAGTGTTGATACGACGAAACACCTGTTCTGCTTGTTGATAAACCGAGGGATTCCAGACATCCTCCACCACCAATGCCAAATCGATGGTGGCTGGTAGGATGCTCTCAAAATTAGATTTACGAACCACTAGGTATTGAGAGGACATTTCTTCACATATGAGGTCTGACAATATCCCTTCTCCGACCACTAACACAACAGCACTCACTTGAATCCCTCCTCTTGAACCAATACCCCGAATACCCCTGCCAATTCCTGTTTAAGAAAAGGTTCCACATCAAGTTCATACACCTGAAGCTGCTTTCTGTTCCGTTCAAGGACTTTAATCGCTTCCTGGAGGTCCTCGGACTGAATCCTGTCTTCACACGTAGGAATTTCTATACTTTGCGGTTCTTTTTCATCCAAAAATAATGAGGTAGATTCCAATGATCGCGGTGTTTCCGATTCTCCATGGTTTTGGCCTTTTGCAATAGCTTGCTGCAGCGCGTTTCGCAGTGCCAAGGTTCTATTAATATCTACACTGCCATACCATCCGTCTCTTGTGCCAACCCACACAACCGGAAATCCCGACACATTCTCCCCTAAGGCAATGGTCGGTGCACCTTGCATAGTCGTTAGGGACTGCAAATAAAAACGGCACCGTTGATCCTCTACCTTCCTCAACTTCACTATAGATACGGAATAACTCGGCTCACGGCTTTGTCTGATTAACTCCTCTTCCAAACATTTTTGCAGCCCCCGGCAAACCCCTTCCGCGAACATAACACCAGCAGCTACTTTCACTTGTGGAGGCAGTTCAAGGATGTCGGCCATTTTTGAGACATACACTTCTATTCCGGTCAGCCCTGCTTCTATTCGGGCTTCCTGATGTGTCAGTGCTGAACATACCCTCTCCTGGAATAGGTCAGCAGGTCCTTCTGCTAATGGATTGGCCGCCTGAACGGAGCACTGCGATAATGGTAACTGCTTTAAATCTCCTTCCTCCCATTTGTGAAAAATCCCCGATACCTTGGATGTCAGCTGATTAAAGTGAACCAGTAATGGACTCGGATCACGATTCTCTGTTCTCTGTTCCAGTCTTACATCGATATCCTCTACTAATCTAACAGACGGATGTCCAGTTACTAGTGGATGAGGAATGAACGGATGCCAGTTGCCTTCAAGTGTTTCTAAATCAAGGAGAAAGAATCGTTCTTTCTGTTCCTTTTTAGACACACCTGTAACATGCTTATACAACTCAAATACAATTACATTGGCAAGCATGGATCCTGCTGTCTGAGAATATGCGGAAAATAGCTGGTCATTGGTGAGAGCTGTTTGGTGAAGACGGCGCCATGCAGACTCCCAACACCCCTCTGAATTTGGATGCACGATCGGTCCAGCTAACCCGACCTGTTCCAAGCAAATAGCAGGGAGAAACACCTTCTTCTCATCCCTGCTAACCTTATGTAGAAGTCGTAGTTCCTCTACATCAGCCTTTTCTGAAACATACAAAATGTAATCAAACGGTTTCATCACTTCCTGCCAATCTCTTTCCTTGTTTTGGGTAAGCTCCTCTATCTCCACTTCATCGTCTGTTTTACGGGCACGAGCCACAAGTTCGTTCAACCGTCGTCTATTGGTCTGATCCGTATCCATTATCAGGATTTTGAACTTGGGATGTCCGGAAGTAAGTAACGAAGAAATCAACGAAATAAAAAATGGCCCTGATCCTACAGCCAACACTTTCGACTGTCTATAGCATTGAAAACGGAACGCTCCTGAATCTATTAAGTTATCGACAAATTCGATTTGAGAAGCATGTTTTTTTAGGACCTGTTCTGTCAATTGATGCGGACGTTCTTGGCTTACATCGCGAGCAAATCCGTTGCTTACTAGCGTTTCTGCAATTTCAAACACTCTGTCCCGGTATGGACCCGGTAATCCGGTTGTCAAAAACTCCAAAGTGTGCTGGCCATTAAACATCGGCATTAACTTTTCAACCCACTTATCGATCATACTGCCTTCCATACGGAAGGAACTTACATTGTTCCGAAAAAACACACCGCTGTTTGGGTATGGGAGAAAAAACGTGTCCCTTTTTACTTTCAGACGCGCAGAAGGGGTTAAATTTGTCACTTTCGTTCCTCCTTAGGTCCTCATCATTAATTATCATCACTATTATCCTATGTACTGCAATTTGTCCCTTATGTTTATACTTATAGAAAAGAGCCCCTGCGACGATTGCAAGGGCTCTTCTCTATAAGCAACTGGGTTTCCGTTTATCAAGCGAAAACTACCTTCCTCCGCAGCGTTGTCCTCCACCGCATCGATGTCCACCGCCACAATTATGACCACCGCATCGATGTCCACCGCCGCAATTATGACCGCCGCATCGATGCCCACCGCAATTAAAACAGTTAAAGCAACTGAAACAATTAAAACAATTAAAGCAATTAAAACAGCTGCTAAAGCAACTAGAACAACGGCCAAAACTACCCACACCTACGAATAAACGGTCCTGATCACCATAGAGTTGGTTTGGATCGTACGTCACTGGTTGGGAAGCTTGGAAATCACCGAGATTTAACGCTTGAAGTTCATTTTGAAAATCGTACATTTATTTAACCTCCTAAATAATTTAACCAAGGGCAGTTTCATTTTTAAAAAACGAGGTATGACAAAAGTACTTTAAATATAGGTGATTATAATGATTTCGAATCCTCCCCAACAAAATATGTACAATGGGTGGGTGTTGCTACTGATATAAAAGCCTATTTTGCTGATTTTCAGAAACTTCTCGAGTTACAAAAAGGGGTGCCTCCAAAAGTTATTATTTTGGGACACCATCAGGCTATGACACTACATGGAGGACTAGGGGTTACCGGTTAATTTGTATCATTAGGAGGATTTCATTAAGGAAGTTGAGGAGGTTTCAGGCAAGCGCCCCCCTCTTGAATAATACAAAACCCACAAAGAAAGAGTCTTTGTGGGTTAAACTTCGTATGTATCGCCACAAACAGGATTCTACTTAGTGCTGCTACCTTCCGGTCCTGACACATTTTCATAGCTCTGTCTTGGCTTGTTTATATAATAACAAATATTATGGTGAAGATAAATAACAAATAATGTTAACTAATATAAATAAAACTCTAACAAGGCAATGTCTTCTTGGAAAAAAACACTTTATGCTACCTGGAATTAGAATAAGTAGTGAAAATGGCTACTATTATTTCCTACATTTCAGGTTCATTTTATTTAGGTTTATTCTGACTCAATTAAATCAGCTGTAATGTTTTTAGTCCATTAAATATCCCGTCATCTACGTTTGAAGAAGTAACAAAATCACTCATTTCTTTCAGTTCAGGAATGGCATTCGCCATTGCAATGGCTGTCCCAACCAAAGAAAACATTTCCATATCGTTAATGTCATCTCCAAAGGCAAACGTATTTTCCTTTTTAATTCCTGATATTTCAAGAAACTTCGTAATCCCTGTGGCTTTCGACACGCCATTTGGTAGAACATCCAGCACAAAAGGGTTCCATCGAACAAACTTCTTATCTACAAATCGTTCTTGATATAAAGTTTGATCTGGATCCTGACAAAACAGTAACAGTTGGTAAATGGGATTGGTATGATAATGATTAGGATCAACGGACGGATAGGGCATATTATTGGGTTCATAAACATTTTTAATATATGGATGATTTTCAATGCTAGATTTTACATCTGAAAGGCTAACGTACGCCAACGCATGATTGTTACTCGTCGTAAATTGCGAAATATTATGTAGAAATTCAATATCTAGTTGCTCTTTGTGAATTTCTTTTCCTTCGTGTACAACGTATTGACCATTGATTGATATATAGGAATCTATATTTAATTCATCAAATACCCATTGAACCTTTGCAGGTGTTCTCCCTGTTGCAATTACTGGCAAGATATTATTCTCTTGAAGTTTTTTTATAGCTATTTTTGAAGATTCTAGCAACTTTTTTTCCTTATTGAATAAGGTTCCATCCAGGTCAAAAAAGACCACTTTTTTATCCATACTTCTCCCCCACTTACTCTAGTTTTCATGTGGAAATGCTTCTTCCTTAGAAACTCGGATCATTTCACTAGGAAAGTATTTCTGAAAATATTTCTCCACCCTAACATGTATATCCGTACGGTACCACTGTGATAGTTCATGCTCTTCGAATAATTTGGGCATACCTAGCCTTTCTGACCGTTTTCCCATGGAGCCATCTCCAATACTCAGGGTGTCAATCCAAATATGGTCCACCATTCCTTCCAACACTTTAGGAAATTCAGGTGTAAATGGCAAAACAGGAGAAATTGAGGCCTGTGTGGATATTCCTGCATCATGAATTTGTTTTAGAGCTTTTAACCGTAATCGGATTCCTGGCGCATACGGAGCGAAAATCTGCTTTACATCTTCCCTATCCGTTTCAATGGTCACAGATACAAGAACTCTACACTTTTCTTTTAGTTTGACTAACAGATCAAGGTCCCTTGTAATAAGTGGTCCTCTTGTTTGAATTTGAAGGAAGTCAGGAGGGTTTTCAATCATTGCTTCTAATATTCCCCTCGTTATTCGGGCCTTCCGTTCAATGGGTTGATATGGATCCGTTGCAGATGCCATGAAGATATTTACTGAAGCTTCTTTCTTACGAAGTTTTATAATTTCTTTTCGGTAATTTTCTGCGGCATTTGATTTTATGTCCAGCCAATCTCCCCAGGGAATTTCTTTGAACTTTTGTATAGGCAGTTCTCTTACGTAGCAGTATTTACAAGCGAATGCACAACCACTATACGGATTGATAGAATGGGTAAATCCAACATCCAAGTAACCCTTTGCTTCCGTTAGGATTTTTCTAGAAGTAATTTCGTTTATGATTACATCCATCTTTGCTCGTTTCTCCTTTACCTACTACCTTTACAAATTCGAGAATTCTTTTTTCATTCTTATATTCTTCTCTCAATACTACTTAATAAGGCGTTGGAACAAACTGCAAGAAACGCTGCTAATAAACCGCCCCACAAGATCTTAACCGTATTCACCGTTCTAAGGCCATCAAATAAGATACTTCCTAACCCACCTGCATTGATGGTAGCAGCTATCGTTGCGATCCCTATCGTAGAAACGGTTGCCAGACGAACACCTGTAAATATAGCTTTCATCGATAATGGGAGTTTAATTTTAAATAGTACCTGCATATGGTTCATTCCTATACCAACTGCTGCTTCAGTAATGGCGGGGTACACTTCATTCAAACCAGTCATGAAATTTCGTAATAAAAGATACTGATTGTATATGACTAATACAATGATAGCCGTTATTTGTCCTAAGCCTGTTAAAGGGATTAGCAAAGCAAATAGCGCTAGGCTAGGGATCGAATAAATAACAGAAAACGTATAAAGGAACATCTTAGATAGTACTCTTGAATAGACACAGAGAATTGTCAAAATAGATGCTACTACGAATGAAACCAATAAAGTAATGACCACGATTTCCATATGTTCTATCAAAGCAGTTCCTAATTTGTCTGGATAATTAATAGCATACTCTAACAACGCAACCCCTCCCAGAAACTCTCTTGGTTTCTTGATGATGCAATGAGAGAAGAAACAAATTCATCTGCAGGATGAGCTACAATATTTCTTGGTGTGTCAAATTGACATACCTTTCCGTTGTTCATAATAATAACCCTCGTCCCCAATTTAAATGCCTCATTTATATCATGGGTTACAAGTAAGAAAGTCTTTTTTAATCCCCCGTGAATTCGTAATAGTTCATCTTGGAGATTCAACCGAGTAATCGCATCTATGGCGCCAAAAGGTTCATCCAATAACATGATTTTTGGATGAACGGCCAATGCTCTTGCTAGTCCGATCCTTTGTTGCTGCCCTCCTGATAATTGGGATGGGTATCTTTTTTTAAACTCGCTTGGTTCTAGTCCTACTAGAGTTAACAGTTCATCTATTCGCCCATCTATATCTTGCTTACTCCATTTTAATAGTTTTGGAACGGTAGCAATATTGTCGGCTATGGTCAAGTGAGGGAATAAGCCCACTTGCTGAATCACATACCCTATTTCCCTCCTTAACATAACTGGATCTACATTTGAAATGTCTTCATTAAATAACTGTATAGAACCACTATCAGGATCATATAACCGATTAATCATTTTTAACAAAGTCGTTTTTCCAGACCCTGATGAACCCAATAATGTGATAAACTCTCCCTCTTCAATTGTAAGGTTAACTAGTTCAATTGCATTGGAAGATGCATGTTTAAATTTTTTACTTACGTTTGTCATATCAATTGCTACTCGAGACATAATTCCCCTCCAGAATCAATTATTTGATTGATTCATAATACTCCTTTGCTACTTCTTCATACTCTTCTTTGTCGACATCAACTTTAGCATTTAATGCTGTAATGGTTTTCGTATCAAGAGTAGCACTCATGTTATTAATAACTTCTTTAATCTTTGGATTTGCTTCCAGAACATTATTGCGAATAACAGGTGCTAAATTATATGGAGGCCATACTTGCTTATCATCTTCTAATAGAGTAAATTCATCTGTATTTACTAATTGACCCTCTGTAGTATAGGCAGGAGCTACATCTGCTTCATTGTTTCTTAATACTTCATACTTCAATCCGTTATCGTAAACCTTGGAAGATATCCAATCCAATTTTCCATACACCTTTTCTAACGCGGGAATACCATCCTCTCTTTGATCTACTTCACCTTGTGAAGCAAATCTAAGTTTACTTGCGTGTTTCTGCAGATCAGTAATGGTTGTAATCCCATACTTCTTTGAGATATCCGTACGAATAACCAAACCTGCACCGTCATTAGCTTCAGAATAGTCTAACCATGTCACATCAAACTGATTATCATATTCTACTTTTACTGTATTATAGACTACCTCTGGATCAGTAATTAAATCCTTTTTTAAAATGGTTAATAGCCCTGTACCCGTATATTCAGGATACATATCAATTTCATCATTGATAAGTGATGTATGAATCACAGAACCAGCAACATTCGGAACTCTTTCTACCTCATAACCTGCATCTTCAAGTGCTAAGGAATATAATTCACCCACAATTAGATTTTCTGTAAAATCTTTTGTACCAACACGTATGGTTTTTTCTGCACTACCATTACTATTTTCGTTACTACTACCACAGGCGACTAAACTAAACATCAAAGCTACTCCAGCTATTCCAGCAAGAAAGTTCTTCATTCCTTTTCTCATTTATTAAATCCCCCTATTTATTTAATATATTTGAATTTCAATAGACTTCTTTCGAATAAATCTAGTAAGAGCCCCGCTAAAATGGAAACGATTCCCACAGATACCCCTCCGATGATTAGCAAATCCATACGATTTAAACCTAAGCCAGTATAAATAATCCCACCAATCCCTCCTGCCCCTATTTTTGCTGCAAGTGTGGCACTAGCGATAATCTCAATCATTGCGGTTTTAGTACCTGTTAGGATTAGAGGCATAGCTAGAGGAAATGTAACCCTCCTAAAAACCTGCTGATCTGTCATTCCCAAACCATGAGCCGTTTCTAGCAAAAAATCAGGAACACCTTTTAATCCTATTAAGGTATTCATCAGAATGGGTGGTATGGCTAATAAAGTAAGTGCCACAATAGCAGGTACGATCCCCGTTCCTAAGATAGGAATGAATAAAAATAAAATAGCTAAGCTAGGTATAATTCTTAATACCTGAAAGATTGAAATAAAATATATCTCCATGAATTTATGCTTGGCACATAAGTACCCTCCTGGGATTCCAATCATCATAGCAATGATCAATGCCAATATACTAATCTCTAGATGCTCTCTTAAAGCAAATAGAAAAGTATCTAAATTACCATTAAAGTAATCTATTATTTGAAACCATATATGACTATTCAATATTACCCTCCCCTCAACTAACTCAGTTTGATTAAGGATTCACAATGACTATTTTGCCATTGGCACTATTACTTTCCATCAGGAGGTGAGCCTGGCTAATTTCCTCTAAGGTAAACACCTTTGCAATAGGTACTTCTATTTGATGCTGATCAATATGTTGAAATAAATCCGTTAGCAATGTCTCTTTAAAATTTACTCCACTGTCGAACTGGGAGAAATATCTACCAGAAGGAATGTCTACCATAGGTTCAAAATGATCCATTTCCCATTCGTTACCTAAAAGTCCTGCCATACAAAGAACCCCTTTTTCTCCAAGCAATCTCAATGAATCTTTTAAAGTGACCGTTCCTACTAGTTCTAATAGTTTATTTACCCCCTGAGGAAAAGCGGCGTGTAGTTGGCGTTGCATACTTCCGTCATCCAATAAGACAAAGTCAGCACCATATTCTTTCAATATTTCAACCTTATCTTTATTCCGAGTACTTGAAATAACCGTCGTTCCAATACTTTTGGCAAGCTGTAATGCTGCCAAACCTACCGAACTCGTACCTCCACGTATGAGGAGGGCGTCCTCCCTTTTTAGCACTAACACATCAAATAACGAAGAGTAAGCTGTATAGTACATTTCAGGAATGGCCGCTAATTTCACCCAATCCATTTCATTGTTGATTGGATAAACTTGAGTAGAAGGAATGAGTGAATATTCCGCGTACCCTCCATCAAATTCACGTCCAAGTCCTCCCATTAAGGAAACTACCCTCTGTCCTTTTTGAAAAGAACTGTCCGATGGATCTGCAATTTCCCCTACACATTCTATCCCCATAATTCGTGGTAGTTTTACCGAAGGAGAGTGACCTTGCCTCGTATAGATTTCGGAACGATTGATCCCAAAGGCCTTTATTTTTACTAAGACCCATCCTGATCTTACTTTAGGTATGAGAACTTCTCGTACAACTAATGCCTGAGCAGTACAAGCTTTTTCTAATACAACAGCTTTCACTTGTATGGACTCCTTTCAATTTTGAGCTTTATCATTACATTTGATTTTCGAAAGAGGTCAATGGTCTAGGCTTCCTAACAAAGTACTACGTTAATTCAACTCCGCTATACATATCACTAACGATTGCACGAGAAATAACGATCCCAGCTGATGCAGAAAATCCTTGTATGAACCATAAAGCGATAAACACCCCAATATTTGGTACAAATACACATGCGAAGGAAGAAAGGAAATAAAGAACCATAGATATGATTAAAGGTTTTCTTCTTCCATGAATATCACTCAAAGAGCCCATGACCAGCATTCCAACACTCATTCCAAGCATACAAGCGGTTAGACTGACTTGGATCATAGATGCGGTTGTTTCAAAGTAACTCATCATTTGTGGGAACGCTGCAAGGTACGTATCGATGGTGAATGGCCCTAATCCAGCAAACACAGCTAACAGCAAAGCAAATCGTAAAGATTGTTTATTTTTCTTTAAATCCATATATGTCAACTCCTTTACTACCTTTTAGCTTTGAAAGACCTTTAGGTACTCCGTGTAGTCTTCATCACTAAACACATTAAAAATTACCTTTTCTATATGGTGAGGATGTTGGCTTAACCAATTATTGACTGTATTAACCGCAATTTGGGCTGCCTCTCGTTTAGGAAATCCAAAAACACCTGTTGAAATGGCACAAAAAGCAATGGTTTTTATTTTTCCTAATTCGGTTGACAGTTCCAAACAGGAAGTATAACAGGAAGCTAATTCTACTTTTTGTTTTTCCGTTAGTTCCGTGCCCTTTGGAACAATTGGTCCAACTGTATGCAGAACAAATTTGGATGGCAAATTATAACCTCTAGTAACTTTTGCACCTCCCGTTTCTTCTAACTCCTCTTGGAGAAACATAATCGTTTCACAGTCTTCTCTTAGCTGCGGACCCGCTGCGGAATGAATGGCATTATCAATACAAGCGTGTAACGGTTGAAAACAGCCTAACATGTATTTGTTTGCTGCATTCACAATGGCATCGGTACGTAATCGAGTGATGTCTCCTTGCCAAAGAATGAGTTTATCTGATTGATTGAAAGAGTTAGTTGGCATCAAACTCGAGACTGTATTTAGTTGATTGACTTCAACAATACCTTTTTCCTTTAACTCGTTTTGCAAAAGAGAATCTAATTTTGCTAGAAAATCAGAATTAAAAGGTTTAGGTTCTCTACGATTTAAAAGTCCTCTTAATACGTTTCGTTTGTCTGAATACTTACAAGGAACTTTAATATTTGTCAGGTCTTGGCTTTCATCAAGAAGTTTTTCTATTAACTCGTTTACAATAGCTTCATTTTGGTTTATATAAAGTAACGATGGTTTATATGGCTCTTTTAAATGAATGAGAGATGAATAAACTTCTAAAGGCAATTGAGGCATTTTAACACTCCTTTACATCATCAAGGAAGATACAACTTCTTGAATGTCTTCGCTAAAAGCAATGGTTTTCGCTTCTGTTTCCTTAAAACCTTCTGGCTCATCTCTATTAAATCGAATCAATGTTGCATTATCACTGTGATACGTCATCCTTTCAAATGGATAACGAATGATCCCAGGGGTATTAAATCCGACCCCTAATTCCATGTATACGATCTTTTTCCCTTCTGACACCTGAAGGAAGTCTTTGTATAACTTATCTAATTCATACCATCTTTCATCCTGAACAAAGAATTGGTCCTTCCTAAGGTTCACATCCATCATTCCACCGCAAACGGGACACTTAGGAACCAGATTAGATGGGACTCTACAATCAACTGTCTTCATAAGCATTTCATTTACCAGTTGTTCGTTATCATATAATTTGTTATGGCAACCTATAGCGCATTGTAAGTACCGATAATCACCCTGAATTTCGAAAACTTTATCAGAAGGGAATCCTGCTTTTTCAAATTGACTCTCCACATTTGTTGAGATGACGAAATACTTTTTATCCTTTACTAGTTGAAATGTATCCTTGTAAAGTTTAGTCGCACCTACGTCATATCGATTCAAATGGATGTGTTTTGCCCAGTATGCCCATTTCTCCTCCTCTGTTTCAAATGGGTAAAAACTAGAGGTATAAAGGTCGGTAAAGCCATACCTTCCTATAAATGCACCAAAATGATCTGTGAATCGTTTCCCGCTATAAGTAATCCCTGCAGCAGCCGATAAACCAGCTCCGCCACCTATTAAAATATATTCAGCTTCTTCAATGGCCTTTTTTGTCTTTGCTATACGTGTCATATAACTACTCATTAGTTGGTCCTCCATTTATGTGAGATTTAAGATTTGAGACATATATGACATGTTTAAATTGACACGGCTCCAATTCGTTCATAAAATCATGATAAATAGCTTAGTAACTTTTGAAAAGTAGGCACCTTAAGGTTGTATAGTAACCTTTTAGTAACTAATGGAGGTTTTTAAAATGGAAATGAAAAAAGAAATACCTGAATGCCCCGTCGCAACCACTGTTGGTTTGATAGGAAATAAGTGGAAGTTACTTATTCTTCGTGAATTATTGAGTGGAACCAAACGGTTTGGTGAATTAAGAAATGGAGTCCCTGGCATAAGCCAAAAGGTCTTAACACAGAATTTACGGTCAATGGAAGAGGATGGAATTATTCAACGGCAAGTGTATGCAGAAGTTCCGCCTAGAGTGGAGTATTTCCTATCTGAACTAGGTAATACTCTCAAACCAATAATAGACGTAATGGAAGAGTGGGGATTGGGTTATCAAGAGATAGCTAAAAGGGATACAAAAATCAGAAATGAATTAGTGTAGTTTGAGATTTAGTCATTCCTAAAAAAGGAAGTCAACACTTATTTTGATTTCTTTTTTTAATTCTATTTTTTGGTTTAAAAAACTAAACAATTATCCATTTACTCGTATTAAACTCAATATCCTTTTTAATTATTATTATGTTGCTTATCAAAATATATCTATTAAAAACTTACCTTTTAGAAGGAATAACCCAATGTTTCATTTTAATAGTCTGTTAAATAAATATAAAAATCATCTTTAATATTCTTAATTTGTTGAAACAGTTGCCTGTGCAGTTACAGTGAACATAAAACACAAAATAAATATAAAAGCGGTATATAGCTTCATTGCAATCACCTCTATTATACTTTTGTGCTATCTGGTGAATTTTATCTTTTTATGTTAGACTGCTCCGTTAGACCAATAAGAAAAAAGACTGCCGTAGCGATCGTCTATCGAGTTCTAGCCCCCGTGGGACTTGATTCCAAACATCAGAGTAATTGTTCAATGATAATAGACAACCATTATTACCAATGTTATCCTAAATTTATATTTTCTAACATAGTAAAGGAGTGTTGACAATGGTAGAAATCGGTGCCGTTATCTCAACGATATTACGTTTATCTGCTAGTCCCCTTAAAAACAAATTAGAAAGACAAGAGTTTGTAATTGAAGTCTTAAAGAAGCTCAATATCGACCCGACTCACCCTCCCACAGATTTTGATGCTGTCTATGCCTACTCGCTGGTTGAATTCGGTATTAACCAACCTGAGATAGTACTTAACTTTTTCAGAGATAAAACAGTTAAGGACACCTTCCAATATGCTTTTAACAATGATAACCCTACATATTTTTTAAAGGAGAGTCAAGAGATTCTCCAATGGCATGAATTAGGTAGCGAATTCAAAAAAATAGATTATGATCCACGTAGATCTTTTGCAGAATTTACAGTTATTTTCACCACAATAGTTGATAAAACTAGAACACCAGCAGAAGTCCGTAGAGACTATAAGATTACTGATATACAAAACACTATACAAGAAATAGAGTCCAAGTTAAAACCATTGGAAAATATAGAGAGGTTATGGGAAGTATTAGAGGAAATTAAAACCTCCGGTAACGATCTTCCCTCCAGCCAATTTTCACTATCTCCCACTAGTAATAAATTAAAAGTTTTTATAAGCTCATCACGTGATGAGTTTAGAGATATCTTAGATATGCTTTCTAGTAATTTAAAAGAGCGAGGTATTGATGTATTAATTTTTAACGATAACAGTTCTGCTGCCCCTGTAAGTAAGGAAGAGAAATATATCTTAGATCTAAATGAAGCAGATATTTTTGTAGGATTATACGGAGAGAAACATGATTTACAGGTAATAGAAGAGTATCACCACGCACGGAACCTACATAAGCCATGCTTTATATATGTTAGAGATCAACACATTAAAAGGGAACAATCCCTAGAAACATTTTTAGAAAAAGATATCTTCAACACAAACAAAGGTGTTACGTATAGTTTTTTTGAAAGAGCTCTAGATTTACATAACTCTGTAGCTGAAGATATCATGATGTGGTTTGTAAGACGACACAGAGAAATGACAGCTGAAATAGCTCAAGCTAACCTTTCGGATGACGAAATTAATAAACTTAAAGATGAGGTAAAACGATTACAAGCATCCAGCGTAAAAGCATTACCTTCAGGAACAGAAATTGACTTTTTATCAAATCAAATGAGGATATGGTTTGATGCAATTGGATATAAAATTGAGCTATTCCTGCATGAAGAGAAAGATTACTTTGAATGGGTGATTAATATCCCTAAGCGAAGAGGATATGACAGGATATTAGTTCAGGGTATAGTTGGAGAAATCGAGGGATACCATGTTGTAAATCTGAATAAAAAAGTATCTGATACTAACTGTGATGAAGGATGGGTTGTTAGTTCACGTAGAGTAAGCCAAATAGCAAAAGACATGGTGAATGATAGAAAATCTTCAAATGTATTGTGTTTTACATTTGATGAATTATTAGATGATCATGCTGATTTTACTGGCTATTTAGACTGGCTAGAAAACGAAATCAACCAACGACAGATCAATTCTAACTATGTCCCCTTAGCATGTATAAAGGAAGAGTTTGACCCACTTACCAAGGAGAAAATTGGTGAAAGTTTATATAATCAAGGGAATGGTTGGGTAGAAGGATATATAGATCGATGGTTAGACGATCCTGCCAAGAAACATATTTCAATCCTCGGAGAATTTGGTACAGGGAAAACTTGGTTAACTATGCATTATGCTAGTCAAATTCTCGAAGAATATCGTTCTGCTAAAGAAAGGGGAGTTAATCGTCCTCGAATTCCATTGGTCATTTCACTTAGGGATTACGCAAAAGCTGTTTCTGTTGAATCACTTTTTTCTGAATTTTTCTTTAGAAAGCACCAAATTCCTATTCCACATTACCATGCATTTCAGGTCCTAAATAGGATGGGAAAGTTCATTTTAATCTTTGATGGTTTTGACGAGATGGCATCTCAGGTAGATAGACAAAAGATGATAAATAACTTTTGGGAATTAGCTAAAACAGCAGTCCCTTCTGCAAAGATCATACTAACCTGTCGAACTGAGCATTTCCCAGACGCAATGGAGGGACGTAGCTTATTAAATGCTGAACTACATGCTTCAACAGCTTCCTTAACAGGTGAACCACCACAGTTTGAAGTTTTACAACTTCAAAAATTTGACGATGATCAGATTAGACAAGTATTACTAAAACGTACTAATGAATCTACAGTAGATAAAATTATGAAAAACGATGATTTAAAGGATCTAGTGTCAAGACCAATTATGACTGAGTACGTTTTAGAGGCTTTACCTGAAATAGAAAATGGAAAGCCTATTGATTTGTCTAGAGTTTATCTCTATGCTGTTGAGCGCAAAATGAAAAGGGATATTAAAGAAGAACGTACATTTACCTCATTAGCGGATAAGCTTTACTTTTTATCAGAATTATCTTGGGAAATGTTATCTAAAGATCAAATGAGTCTAAATTATAGAATGTTTCCTGATCACTTGAGAAAGCTATTTGGATCTTTTGTAAAAGAACAAAAAGATCTTGATCATTGGCATTATGATATGATGGGGCAAACAATGTTAATAAGAAATGCTGATGGTGATTATACTCCTGCACACAGATCACTTTTAGAGTTTTTTGTTGCATATAAATTTTCAGCTCAGCTTGGAATTCTAGAAGAAGACTTTTATGGATGTGCTAGAGAATCTGCAAATTTAGATATGTCAACTACTTCTATTGACTATACATGGTCTACTTATTATCAACGAGAGGTCACAGAAGGTACCATTCAGTCTATTTCACCTCTAAATAAATTTGAAATGGAAAGTTTAGACACTTTAGCAAATGGGTTTGGAAAAAAGACTCTTTCTAAAGCGATAATTGATATTATGTTGAATATGATTAATAAGGATGAAGCAAAACAAAAGCTTTTAATATTGATTCACTCTACTAAAGATAAGACCAAAGAAGAATGTCAATATTTAGGAAGTAATGCTGCAACACTATTGTTGAGAATAGACAATTCAGCTTTAAGGGGGATAGATTTATCAGGAACAGATCTTAGTGAAGCAGATCTTGAAGGTGCTAATCTGGCTGGAACTTGTTTTGACAATTCCAATCTTTCAAAGTGTAACTTAAGGCGTTCAACACTTAAAGGTGCTTCACTCAGAAATTGCATAATGGTAGATGCTACTGTTGTTTCAATGAATTCGTGGATAACTGGATTATCTTACCCAGGTGACCATGAAGGATTTGATGTAATAAATATAAATTACTTTAATAATGAATATTTGAACAGTCGCGATTCACTTGAATTACCATTCACGGTTAAAGATGATGAAATTGCAATATCTTTTGTTAGAGATCATAAATTTCTATGGCATCAAAAGATTGTTTCCGACTTTATTGTTGAGATTCAGAAGATTGGAGACAATATTCATATTTTAACAATTGAAGGAGATTTCTGGGTAATTGATTATCGAACTGGAAATGTATTAAAGAATAATAACATTGATACCAATATTTTCCGTTGGGATAATGCAGATGTTTCAAACGTAATTGGCTTAAATGAAGAAAACTTACATGCTATAAAAATACTAAAAGCTGTTAATGTTCCTACACATAGCTATAACACTAGTGAAAAAAGAATGTTACTTTTTCCCAGATTAGTGAAGAAACCTGTAAATAATTAGTTTGCCTATTGGTCTATTTGTTTTCCTATATACCTTTACAACCCTAGGCTTGTATGTAAAGTAAACGATGAGTTCCTTAGTAACCAACTGTTCTTAGTTTGTAAAAACCTTTACACATATTTTTGGTAAAGGTTTTTACATTACATTTTTTAGTATTTCTTATATGATTCTAAAACATCTTTTTTAAATTTCTTTTCACTTTGTTTAGATGTATACCATATTCAAGTTTGTAAAAATTATTTGATTGGTATTTACTTTCCATTTTTTACATGCGGACAATTTGCAGTTAAGTAATATAAGCGTTGTTCTGTAACAATGTTTTAATCTTTTGTTAAGCTTTTTCTAGACCATCAAGCCTTTAACTCAACTATCTTTACTCCATCTATCAACTCACTCCTTAGCCCCTAGCATATTCTCGAACTGCGGAGTAAAAGAACTAGTAGTAATCCATAACCTCCGACTTCTTCTTTTTAGATACTTGAATGAAAAATGCAATAGCATCAAATGGTAAATCTCCTACCCTATATATACACTGAGGATACTACTAATAGGCTGTCCCTTCTTGGTTATTGGATTTTTCTTATAGCTTCCATCGTTGAAATAAAAGAAAAGGCAAATAGAGCAATATACATAAAGCGAGTGCAACTACCTCAAGCGAAAGAATATACCAAGGCCATGGACCAAGATAATCAAGCAATGAGACAGTTTCAGGTTTTCTTGCTAGGAACATATAATTGGCTCCTGTTATAGCATTTACCGGAATCACAACCACCATGAGAACATTTAACCATAGCATCGTCCTTGCAACAGATCTCCAAGTCGGTCTAAAACCTTCTACAGCAGTCATAAAAATAGCCGTTAACACAATTCCCCCGTGTCCGATAAAAAAGTAAAAATACCAAAAATGAGGAAAAGCAATATCAAGCACAGGAGTTAATAACGCTTGCAGCGCACCAAGTGTACCTGCAAAAAAGACGAACTCATACATGTAGAAGTTTGGAAAAATTAGAAGTAAAATCGATAAAAGCAGGGTTAATGTACATAGATGAAACGGCAGCGATTGCTCTGGTGTCCAATTACCGGTATTGATGTACCAGAAATGTAAACCTATATGTAATAAAAGCATTAGCAAGGCCAATCCGTAACGGAAATTACGATTCCACCCAGGTTTGCGTAAATGCGCTCGGAACCAAATGACTGTCCCTAAGACCAATATAATAACCAAAAGCGCCACACCATGCTGAAGCGAATACATTTCAAATGGATTGCCATAATGACCAAAGAATGTTTCCATTAGCCCCCTCCTATTTTCACTAAGTAGTATACTCTCTACCAAATATTAGTGATTTCCAGTTATATAATAATTCTTAACCAAATCGTCCTTCTTAAAAGCTATATACCTCTTCTATTGTTAAGACGCAATAAGCTGCTAGTCATTTTGGCTGTAAAATCCTAGAATCATCTAACCAAGCTAACAGCTGCTCTTTTCCGTTTTCGTAAAACCAAATCCATTCGAGTCCCAAAACTCAATAATTTCTTTCACCTCTTCTGACTCTTAAGTTTCATGTGGAGACGCTATCTACTATTCTTCTCTATATCAGGACTAAAAGCTTTTTGTTGTTGTTGTTTTTCTTTTTCTTTTTTCTTTTTTCTTTTTTTTATTTTCCCCACGTATCGTATCATGACACAGGGACGTATCGTCTAGATCTTCACATGCTATATCTTTCGGTTTCTTCTTCACTGTCCGTTAATGAATGCACACTTTCGATGGAGTAGCCAAAATCAAAAGCCATTTGCTTGTTCGTAATTTTATAGATTCCAATTCGTGTCGAATCTGGATTGGTAAGTAGATACAGGTAGAAGTATTTGTTCTCTGGCGTCATCTCCTCAGAGACAATCGGGTTCTTCCAGAAATTAGTACGCACCATTCTGTATTTTTCCATTTGAAACCACAATCCCTTCATCTATTTAATTCCTCTCATAGATGATATATAAGGAAATGAGGCAATTGGTTATGTATTTTTCAAAAAATATTTATCTATTTAATGACAGCGGTATATATGTCTTATTTACCAAGCCGATTACACTATCAAGTGCTGTGCGAATGAGAAAAATTAAACCCCTGGACCTCTATTTAAGAGACTCAGGGGTTTCAAGGTATATGCGATTACTTAAAACCAACAATTTGATGTGGTACGTACGGCTCTTCTAAATAAGCAATTTCTTCAGGTGTCAACTTAATAGAAAGAGCAGCTACCGCATCCTCTAGGTGAGATAACTTGGTAGCACCAACAATTGGAGCAGTTACAGGTTCCTTCTGAAGTACCCAGGAAAGTGCGATATGTGCACGTGGAACTTCATGTTTCACTGCCAACTCTGCCACTCTTTCAACAATTAAACGATCCGTATCTGCATTGTAAAAAGTACTCTTTGTACTGTCTTTTTCTGATCGAGCCGTAGTATCTTCCCAATTTCTAGTCAATTTGCCGCCTGCAAGCGGGCTCCACGGTATAACAGCGATCTTTTCTTCTTTACATAGCGGAAGCATCTCCCTTTCCTCTTCACGATACAAAAGGTTTAGTTGATTTTCCATTGATATAAAACGAGTCCATCCATTTTTTTCAGCTACATGTAACGCCTTTAAAAATTGCCATGCAAACATCGATGAAGCACCAATATATCTTACCTTCCCTGCCTTAACCACATCATGTAAAGCTTCCATCGTTTCCTCAATAGGGGTGTTATAATCCCAACGGTGAATTTGATATAAATCTACGTAGTCTGTTCCTAGTCTCTTAAGGCTATTATCAATCTCCCTCATAATTGCTTTTCGAGAAAGACCTTTACTATTAGGACCGTCAGACATTGGGAAATATAGTTTTGTTGTGATAACTATTTCGTCCCGATTTGCATAATCCTTTAATACACGTCCAACAATTTCCTCGCTCGTTCCATTTGAATAATAGTTTGCTGTATCAAAAAAGTTAATTCCTAAATCAAGAGCTTTTTTAATAATGGGACGACTATTCTCTTCATTTAATGTCCAAGCAGGATATCCCTGATCAGGTTCACCAAAACTCATACATCCAAGACAAAGTCGAGACACATCCAAACCAGTATTTCCAAGTTTTACATAATCCATTTTAACTTCCTCATTTCCAAAATATTATTTAAGGGTTGAGACCAATTGTGGGTGCTACATCCCATTTTAAACAGCGGCATCAAGATCCCTATTTTTCTGTACCAACCTATTCACATAAAATCTAAAGACTACTAATGCACACCCTACAGACACTGCACTAACGATGAAAAGTACTGAATAACTTGTGTACTGTGATATCCATCCCAACATAATTGATCCAAGTCCAATACCTAGATCCGTTGCAGTAAGCAAAGAAGCATTAGCTATCCCTTTACGATCTGGACGAGCAAGACGTACGGTGGCTGCTTGTAAAGCAGGCGATGCCGAACCGAAACCTATCCCGTATAAAACAGCTGAAACGAGTATTCCCATTAACCCTTCCGCTAGACTCAAGGAGATGAGCGCTATTATTGTTATACCAAGAGCTGGAATAATCACAAACTTCTCTCCATGTCGGTCTGAAAGTTTTCCTGCAATAGGGCGACTAAGAACAAGAGTTGCAGCATACACCAGAAAAAAGGCTCCAGAATTAACGGCAAGAGAATTCGTAAATAAAGGGACGAAAGCTGTAATCCCACCATACGCAACATTTAAAAAGAAGACTGAGATAGTAATAGGTAGGACTGATTTTTCAAAAAGCTCTATTTTTTGCGTTCCCGTTTTCTTCGGTTGGAAAGGTATTTTAGCACCGAACATCAACAATAGGGCAACTAAAGAAAGACCGACTGAGATGAAAAACAACGCTTGATAGGATATGTTTTGTGTAATCCATATTCCGCACATTGGCCCAATTGCCATGGCGAGGGTCATGGCTGTGCTGAACCAGCCCATACCTTCCCCTCTTCGTGTAGAAGGTATAATATCTGTAATGGCGGTAAAAATGGCAGTGGTTGAAACGGCCCAACTAAATCCTTGTAAGATCCGTAGGCCTAGTAAAACAAAAACTCCACCAACCCAGCTATAGAAATACATAGCCAATGTAAAAATTAGAAGACCCCATAAAATAAATGGTCGCCTACCGTAACGATCTAATAGCCCTCCGATGATTGGTCTAAGAATAACAGCAGATAGCATAAACGCACCCACTACCAGACCCACCTGACTTTCGCTTCCCCCAATGTGTTTAATAAACAGCGGCAGTGTTGGTAGAAGCATATAAAACCCAGTAAAAAGGAAAAGCATACTTACGGTCATAAGAATAAATGGCTTCGTCCATAATCGTTCCATGTTGTCATCCCCCCTAGATTACTAGTTAAATAGAAGCGACTGATTCTTCTCTTCTGAGTCTTCAATACAAAGCCATTATGAATCTTCACTTTATCACCTCTACTAATAGAAAAAGCAAAACCTTACCCTTTTTAAGGTAACGGTTTTGCCTGATTTAACAGTTACAACCCGTGTCTCATGTTTACAATTATATATAATTGGAAAGCACTTTCAATTGTCAAAACAAAGGGGTTTGTAAATTAATAGACAAATGGTTGATTTTTGTGCAATATCTTTAAATAAATCATGTTACATTATTAGACATTTGTTTATAATTAAAGATAATTTATTAAAGTTGGTGAACATATAATGAGTAAAATCGATAGAAGAATACTTAAATCCCGAGAAGCTATTAAAAATGCAGTTGTTGAATTAATGTCGGAAAAAAATTTTGATGACATTACGATTCAGGATATTTCTGATAAAGCAAATGTAAGCCGAGGAACAATTTATCTTCATTATGTTGATAAATATGATCTGTTGGAAAAACTAATTGAGGAACATATTAATAAGCTGCGGGAGCTGTGCGAAGCTGCATCTGAATTAGAATACGGAGAAGCTAATTTACCGTGGTTTAAATATCTAGAAAATAATTATTTATTTTTTTCTACCATGTTGGCAAGTAAAGGGGCTCCTTCTTTTCGTAAGCAATTCATTGAATTTCTTATTGAGGAATTTACTGATGAAGTAGATGCTATAACTGGAGTAAATTCCGATGTAAATAAAGATATTATTCTACAATTTATTGTTACTTCTTACGTAGGGATAGTAGAATGGTGGTTCAAAAATGGAATGCCGTATTCTCCGGAAGTTATGGCAGAACAAGTTGGAATATTATTAGAGCGAAATTTGTAAGCCTACTAGGATTATTAACGCCAGGAAAACAAAGAAGGTCAACCACTCCATAAAGTGTACCCGTTGTAAAGGACATTTAAAAAAAGGTTATGCCACATCAAGAAGATGATTTCTGTATTCAACAGGG
>NZ_JBPCCH010000019.1:0-78048 GCF_050971805.1 Robertmurraya mesotrionivorans
TTCGCCATAAAAAAACCCCCAATAAAGTAAACAGATTTTTTATTATTTCATCTGTCTACTTTATCGGGAGCATATCAATTTGCACACGTCTTTTTGCTTATTTATTAGGGTTTTTAAGCATATTTAATAAGTGTTGGCATAGCTAATGACATCAATATATATGCTGGACAATAAGTATTGTACAATCAAAAGAGAATGCCAAAACTACTGTCAATATATTAGAGGCTTATGAAAGTATAACCAAACATTCTGTAATTAGGTTGAAGAATACTGAGTGCTATTATATAGGTTAAGTGAGATATTTTCACTTTAAAGATACATGGTTCATAAGGATTGATGCCTTTGTAGTTAAACTCTACATAGAACTATTGAAGCAGCATTCCTGTAAGGAGTATTTTAATGAACAAACGGAGCAGAAGCGTTTATTAAGGAAGTGCTACTGAAAAAAGCATAACATTAGATTATGGATGTTTATGGTAATGAAGAGCTGAATATGTTGAAAATAAAAAATGGCTTAAGAACCACTATCTCTTACGTCTAATGCATCTAAATTTAATGGTCGCGAGAACTGAGATTATTTAAAATTTTATTATATTCTTGGTCACTAATAATCCCTAACATTTTACATAAGTGAGAATGTAAACAGATTTTTTTCCTTTTTCGTTTAGATGGAGACACCCTTATCACTCCTTTTATTGATAGTATATTTCACTCTTTCAAAAAAGTTTCCTATAACCAAAAAACTGAATGAAAAGTATTGTCTATATTAAACTTAAAATAAAAATATAATCCCGCCGAAATAAATGCTTATCGACAACAAAAGTTTTGTGAAGGATTGCAATTAAATAACGAGCATTCCTTTAATAAGGGATGCCACTGTATTGAACAAACGAAGCCGATTTGCTCAATAAGAACATCGAATACATTATTAAATCTTTGTTGTTAATGAAAGGAGCAACCTCGTGAGGAAGTTTGACGATTATACTTTAAAACTAATTGGTGTTTTTTCCCTAGTGGCAATTGTGATAGGTACTGGCTTTACAGCACTCTGGTTAGCCCAAATTGTGGATTTACTAAGTGTTATTGCGAATAAGTAATGTATTATTTGAGGATGTTTTATTCGAAGAGCCGGAATTTATAATAAGGAAAACTCGCCCATTTTGTGGCGAGTTTTGCTTTTTTATATGCCAATTCTAATGTCAAAATGACTGTCATTTTGGTGCATATTTTTTAGTAAAGCACTTCAAAAATGGACCCTTTACCATATAAACTCTGAGCTTTTAGATCCTTTTGAGTATTTACATGTGGAACTTCGTTAGCTCTTCCTGTAATTCCTCTGCTAAACGATTTAATGCGAGGGCAGATGCAGCAATTTCCTGCATAGTTGCCAATTGTTGTTCAGATGCAGCAGCAACATTTTGAGAGTTAGAAGATGTGTCTTGTGCAATGGTAGCTAGAGATTGAACGTTATTTGTAATGTTTTCAGTGGTCTTAGCCATCTGTTCGGCAGAAGAGGAAACCTCGTTAATACGATTGGTAACCATTTGAACAGAATCGAAAATTCGTTTGAAGTTTTCTCCGGTTTCATGAATGACTTTTGTTCCAACCTCGACTTCCTTTAATCCATCAGCCATTGATTCTACTGCAGTCGATGTATGGAATTGAATTTGGTGAATCAGTTTCGCAATTTGGTCTGCAGAAGTTTTTGATTGCTCCGCTAATAATCTCACTTCGTCTGCTACAACAGCAAAGCCTCGTCCGTAGTCACCGGCACGGGCAGCTTCAATAGCCGCATTTAGTGCTAATAGGTTGGTTTGATCGGCTATTCCTGTAATGACACCAACAATTTCACCAATTTCTTTAGAACTTTCGCCTAAAGTAAGAACAAGATTAGAGGTGTGACCAACGGATTGTTGAATCGAATCCATTTGTTGTATTGCTTGTTGAACCAGTTCATTTCCTTCTTTTGCTCGTTGAGTAGAATCTTGAGATGCTTGAGCCACTTGGTTTGAAGCTTGGGCGATTTTTAACATATTATGGGCCATTTCATCCATGGTTAAAACGGTTTCTTGTGCACTGACAGATGATGTTTCAGCACCTGACACAATTCCTTGAATAGAGAAAGTAATTTGTTCGGCTGAAGAAGAGGTTTGTTCAGCGGAAGCATTAAATTCCTGTGAAGCAGCAGCCACTTGATTGGATGTTTCAGAGACCTTTTGTATTAATGACTTTAAATGATCTACCATGATGTTTGACGCACCGATTAAACGTCCGAGTTCATCTTTTGATTTCGTTTGTAAATGGTCTCCTCGTAAATCACCATTCGCGATTTTTTCTAACCGTTTAACGACTAGAGAGATATTATTCGAAATCACTCTTGCATTATATAACCCAATCATAATCGCAATCACAATGGCGATAAGAGAGCCAAAAGTAATCAGACTCTCAGAACTATCAGCTAAAGATTCCACATTTTCTGCTTGAGTCACTGTAATCTGATTCTGCATGTCTACGACTTTTACCCAAGCATCGATGGCTTCTTGGCTGTAAGGTAAGCATTTTTCCTCCATTAGGGCGATGGCGCCTTCCACGTCTCCACGATCATAAAGAGGAATAATTTCATCGGTTACAAGTTTTCGCCACTTACTTGTTTTTTCATCCGCATCAATCAATGCAGACTCGATTTCTTTAGAAATACGACCTTCATTAATCGCCGCTATTAATAATTGTTCGGTTTCTTTTGCAATTTCTGTTTCAGCTAGAAACTTCTCTTTAAACTCACTTTCATTAAAAAGGATGTAATCTCTAGCGATTTTCGCACGATTTGCTACACTAAAGGTCATAGAATTTGCAGCTTCTAAAAATTTCATATCGTTTGCTGTGATGTCTTCTACATCATTAGATATGGAAAAAATCGAATAGTAGCTGTAGGAGGCAATGATGACCAATATAGCAAGAATCAGACCAAAACTGAATAAAATTTTTCCCTTAATACTCCTCATAAAAATTCCCCTTTTGCAATTAAAATGTAATGTTAGACATCGGTGGATCGAAGAAATACGAGGACTAAACTAAGGTTGCGGTAAAACTTTCGTACTGAATTGTCCATTGGGTCTTTTGGTCTATAATTTAAGCAAAAAAATAGTTTGAATTAAAGGTAAAAAAGTTCAAACTGAATTCTATTTTTGCAACCTACTAAGCATTCTAGTATCCTCGTAATTAGAACTTTATTTTATACACGAGAATGCTAGAAGACAATTTTGAATGTGCTGTATCTTATGAATTCAGGGGATCCATTTAGGAAAGGGGTTAAAAACAAGATGATTACTTTAAGAAATGTTCAATCTACAGATTTAGAACAGCTTTTATTGATTGAGAATGAAGGGTTTTCTAAAGAAGAAGCTGCCACGAAAGACGCATTTGTGGAGAGGATTCAGTTGATACCTGATACATTTATAGTGGCAGAAATGGATGGACATATCCTAGGCTATATTAATGGCCCTATCATAAATCAGCCTTACATAACCGATGATCTTTTTGAGAAAATCAGTGAGAACCCGACAAGAGGAGGGTATCAGAGCATTTTAGGATTAGCTGTGTCCAAACAGGCAAGAAATCAAGGAATTGCAAAAATCTTGATTAAAAAAATGAAAGTGCTTGTTGAAGAAAATGAAAGAGAAGGAATCACGTTAACCTGTAAACAGGATTTAGTTTCTTTTTATGAAAAATTAGGTTTTGTAAACCATGGAATGTCCGAATCACAACATGGAGGAGTATGCTGGTATAACATGGTCAAACGGAACACTCTTGCATAGAAAAAGGAGGACATCTTTTAATAGAACGTCCTCCGATTCATTATCTTTGATTCGTATGAGTGGGACTCGATAACGAGTAACTTTTAATCATTTTTTGTAAATTGATGTGTCCTTCTCTTAATTTAATCGTTTCTTGGAGGATTTTCTGGAATCCTTCCAAATCGCGATCCGATGCATTTAATACAGATTTAGGTATCGCCTCTACAAGTTGTTGTAAGTTTAAGTCTGCCATAAAATGACCACCTTTCTTTATTTTTAAATTACTTAAGATTCATTTTTTCGTAGTGTTCATAAAACACTTTAAATAGTCTTTCATCCCCACCACGATCAGGATGAAGAAACTTTAGTAGTTTTCTTAGTTCTTTCTTCAGGAAGTCCTTGTCAGCATCCTCCTCGATCCCTAAGAGGGAGTGGATGGTATAAGGGGCAGGCGTGAATAAAGAATTCTCAGATCTGACCATTTTTTTCAACGAGCGAACTTTGGCTCGTTCGATTCGTAGAGTTATTTCTAGTTCTTCCATTTTCTCTTTTAATTTTGTATTTTCATGAAACGTTTTTTCCCAATGTTCATAATCAACGCCGAATTGTTGACTCAATCTCTCATTTTTCTTTTCAACAATAAAAGTGGCTAAATCGAAAGGATCAATAGAAAAGTTTATGTTCAAATCTTTTGTTCTTTTGGCCCTTATTTTCCCCTTGAGAATCCAACGAATGACCGTCTCTTCACTGTCCGCGATGCCTTCACTCCGAAGTAATTCAGTAGTTTCTTTCACATTTAACATAGTATCAACTCTTTAATCTTACTTGTAAATTTAATGTATCATAGGATTCACTATTACAAATTTACAGGTTTGTTTAAATTAGATGTTAAATGTAACTAATGTAACGATTATATTACATTTCAAAGTTCGAAAAGGGAGATTATGAGCTTTTTTAACATATAAATGGAAAAATATGATGTTTATAGTAAAATTAGGGAGAGATAATAAGTAGCTGGGAGGTTCCATGCATTTATACGAAACTCTTAAAAAGAAAAATGTGAAGATTAGGGAGATACCAAAATGGGCTCCGTACTTACGAAAGAAATGGGAAGTTCATTTTGCAAGTCACCTTAGTTCGGAGGAAAAAGAATCTATTCACTTTTATGACGATAAAGACCATGCCTGTGGGTTTATGTGGCATTTCTTTAGTTATGAAAAGACGAGATACTTGGAAAAAGAGGCAGCAAATGCAGCTCAGCGGCTTCCTTAATAGGTACCAAATCGATATTGGTGGGTATTCCTGTCAACTTAGGCATAAAAATGGTTCAATCCCATGTGACACTTGATCGTTTTGAAGTATTTCAAACACTGCAGCACGGGATTTAATTTGCGCTGGGGCAGGTGGGGAATAAGATCAGTTAACATGTGCTAATCATAGTGTGGGTATGTAGTCGATGAAGGTCATTTTAGAAGGAAAAGTTGGTGGAAATGACCTTCATCGAGGGTATGAAGGTCGTTTTTGAGTGAAAAGTTGGATGAAATGACCTTCATCGAGGGTATGAAGGTCGTTTTTGAGTGAAAAGTTGGTTGAAATGACCTTCATCGGGGGTATGAAGGTCATTTTTGCATGAAAGGTGGTTGGAAATGACCTTCATTGAGATCTCAAGATGATGTTGTGGAGAAAGGCTCTTGAATTAACGAAGGCCCCAATCTTGTTCAGATGGGGCCTTACATGTTACTGCTTTATAATTTTTTCTTCTACGCGTTTTTCGATCCTCTCGACTAATAACTTATCCTTTAGTAATTCCTCTTTATTTCGCTTCATCAGTTCTTCTAAAGTTAGTTTTCCGGGTTTCATCTCTTTCTTCCTTCCTGATATTAAAATTTGATTTTTCTGACAATATGATTCAATAAAAAACCTCTACCACTATGGTAAAGGTTTAATGTAAATAAACCTTTACAAACAGGTAAAGGTCTTGCTAACAACGACAAATGGTTGCCAACAAAGCCGGGAGTGAAGTGACTCCGTAATGACGACTTTGCTGTAAAAGCTACTCCCCTTTAAGGAGATATTTGTTTGTATGTGTTAATCATAAAAGATTGTGAATTATTAGTCAAATGATATGCACTGCTTTAGAAAGGAAAAACAAAGATTTAATTGGTAAAAGTGAGGAGTATAATAGTAGAATAAGATAAAAAGTTAAAAAAAGGGAATATAGGAAGACTTAGACAAGAGATATTTTTAGATTGGAGTCCTCTGGTATGGTGAAGAGTATTTATAAAAGTGTGGCAGGAAAAAGAATTTTGAATGAGCATTATGAACAGTATGTTAAATCGTTTCCTTTTCCAGTAGAACGAAGATACGCGAGTACGAGTTTTGGGGAAACGCATGTGCTTGTGGCAGGTCCACCAGAAGGGAAACCAGTATTTTTATTTCAGGGGGGCAACTGCATCAATCCCATGACATTCGCATGGTTCACTCCTTTAATTAATCAGTATCGCATATATGCACCAGATACAATCGGTCATCCCGGCTACAGTGCCGAAACGAGAATTTCCGCAAAAGACGATAGTTTTGCTAAATGGATTGAGGAGTTAATGAATGAGTTTCACATACCTAGCTGTGCATTTATCGGACCTTCTTATGGAGCGGGAATTATTTTAAGATTAGCGACTTACCTGCCTAATAAAATTGCCTGCTCCGTACTGGTGTCACCAGCAGGAATCAAATTGGGATCCAAAAGGAAGATGATTAAAGAAATATTACTTCCTTTACTGTTGTTTCACTCTTTCTCTCCAGACAAAAATTTAAACAAAATTGCTGCGATCATGTCTGATCATAGCATGAAAGAACTAGATAAACAGATTATCGGTGATGTGTTTCGTTATACAAGGCTGGAACAAGACATGCCTAAATTAACGGAGGCGGAAGAGTTAGTCCATTATCACGCACCGACACTTATTATAGCAGGTAAAAAAGATGTTTTTTTTCCTGAAAAAAATGTAAGCCCTACAGCAAAGAGCATTTTTTCCAATTTAATTGATTTTAAGTCGTATGATATGGGCCATTTTCCTTCAGAAGAATATTTAACCACCATTAATAAGGATATTTTGGAGTTTCTTCAGAAGTATTACTAATTTTCTAGTACATAAAAAAACGTTTAGAGCAGGGGCTCTGAACGTTTTTTACTTCGTTACGATTGTAAAAGAGCGGTAGAAGGGGAGTTGTTTGTTTCATTGTTCGCCGCTTATAAAATGTCCCTTAAGCGTGGCAAGTTAATCAAGGGTCGCATAATGATCATAGCAATAAGAGTCGCTAAACAAAGATTCAATCCAACCCGTTCCCCAGCCCCAAGCGTAAACACTAAATATCAACCAGGAAATAAAATAAACACAAATAAGGAATTGCTAGCAGAAAGGCGCTTTCGAAATGTGCTTTCGAATGATTCGGATGTATTTATTCATGGTTTCGAAGGTCGCTTCCGAGTCATTAGGAAGTATATATTCCTAGTTTCGAAGTTGGCTTTCGAATCATTCGTAAGGTAAAACAGTACGATCTATGTTTTCGAAGGTTGTTTCCGAGTCATTCGTAGGGTGAAATGAAATGACCCTTACTCAATACCTATTCGGAAAAGTAAAAGTGCAAGCAAAGCAGTAATTGGAGTCATTATGATGGTTTCAAAAAACGAATTTGATGCTAAATTTCCAATCGTATTTAGGATCATAAGAACAAACATAACCCAAATCCCCATATTTACAACTCTATTGAATTGTCCCTCGAACAAATATCCTGCCTTTACCCCAATTACAAAGAGAAATAGGATTTGTACAGTGATGGATATAGTTTCAAAGATGAACAAGTCAGTCGAACTGTTTAATCGGCCACCCCAAACAAAATGATACGGAATGATTTGAAAAAGGATCAGTATATGCATGAAAAGGGCTAATGTACAGATGGTTATGGTACTAATACTTGCAAGTTTAAAACTGATGAACTTTTTCATTTATATCCTCCCATATAACGAGGTTTTTCTATTTTAATATATTCATTGGGAAGCGATATATGTTAAATGAGTTTTTTTATCATGCTTTGATATTTTAACAAATGGTAGCCACATATATGTAACAATTGGAAATTAAACAATGCCAGAAATGGCCGATATAAGGTACGAGGGAACTAGATAGTATCTAAAATGTATATTTATACAAACACAACAAGAGTAACTTCCTGGAGGTAGGTTTATGATAAAGAGAAAAAGTAGTATTAAAATGAAAATGCTCAGTATGTTTTTACCTATTATTCTTATTTCAACCATTGCAATCACGGCTTTAAGCTTCTTTAGCTCGAAAAAAGAAATCACTGTACTTACAGAATCTAGTGTAAATAACCAGATGGCAACGATTTTAGAGGAAATGGAGCATGGTTTCACGGCCCATACAAGGCTTGCTGAGTCCATTGCCACGTTGTACAAGGTAAAAGGGAACACTCTAGTAAAAGAAGATTACAAAAAGTCCTTAGAAGAAACCATTAAATTAAACGCCAATACATTCGGGCTAGGCATCTGGTTGGAACCATTCCAATATAACCAGAATACTAAATTTTTTGGACCGTATGTTTATAGAGATGGTGAAACAATTTCGTACACAGAGGATTATGAAACGGCTGAATATAACTATCCGGAACTAGATTGGTATATTCAGGGGAAAGAAGTCGGGGAAGGCAAGATCGCATGGTCACCCCCTTACTATGATGAGGGATTAAATAAAACATTAATTACAGCATCTGTTCCTATTTTTGTGGGTGGGAAGTTCATTGGAAATATTACGGCAGATTACGATTTGACAACGATACAAGACTTGATTGTTACTCAAAAGTTTGAACAATCGGGCCATCTGTTCCTTGTAGGCTTAGCGGGAGAATTTATCGCCCATAAAGAAAAATCTATGACCGATAACATAATGGATGATTCCGAGCTAAAACAACTAGGAGAAGAGATACTTGAACATGAAAGTGGAACCAAGGTTTATACCACGAACAATAAAGAATGGGAAGCTTTTTACTCTACCTTTCCTGAAACAGGATGGAAACTGGTATCGGTAGCCCCTGCAAGTGAACTATATGATGGGGTTACTTCCTTGCTAGTAAAATCCGTTGGTATTACTGCCTTCTTTTTACTAGTGTCTATCACCTTAATTGTTGTATTTAGTTCGAGCATGTCAAAAAAGATGCAGCAGTTTGTTGAGAAGATAGGATTCCTTGCGGAGGGGGATTTAACTCATCCGATTCAAATAAAAACAAAAGATGAACTGGGACAAATGGGTGATCATTACAATCAAGCCTTGAGTCAGTTAAACCAGATGTTTTACACGATCCGTTCCTCTTCTGAACAAGTAGCGGCTAGTGCAGAAGAATTATCAGCGAGTGCCGAACAGACAAGTTCATCGGTAGCGGAAGTGGCAGGGTCTATCCAGGATGTTGCTGCGAATAATAATGAGCAAAACAATTATACGAGCCAAATGAAAGACAGTACGAGTGCTATTTATCAAAGTATGGAACAAATTACGTCCAATATTGAAAATGTGAAAGACTCTTCTGCTCAAACGACGATTCTCGCCCAAGATGGAACTGACGATGTGAAAAGGGCCATTGAACAAATGAATGAGATCCATTCAACGGTTCAACAAACAGCTCAGTCTATTAACCAACTAGATAACAAATCCAGACAAATTGAAGAAATCGTTGGTCTGATTAATTCAATCGCTGAACAAACCAACTTGCTTGCATTAAATGCAGCGATCGAAGCTGCGAGAGCTGGGGAACATGGAAAGGGCTTTGCCGTTGTAGCAGATGAAGTGAGAAAACTAGCAGAGCAATCAAGTAAAGCTTCTGGAGATATTAAGGAATTAATTCACGAAATTCAGAATGAAATTAGTACCTCCGTATCTGTTATGAAATCGAGTACTGAGTCAACTCAGTCTGGAATCCATGTGGTTGAACAAACAGGACAATCATTCAATCAAATTTATGATGCGATTGGAAATATGACGCAGCACACGGAAGAGGTATATCACTCCATCGTTCATATCCTTAAAGAAGTGGATCAAATGAAAGATGTAGTAGATGCGGTGAACGAATTGGCTGTAACCAATGATGAAAAAGCTCAAAATGTATCGGCTGCAACGGAAGAACAAGCTGCCATGGTACAAGAAATGACGGCTTCGAGTGAAGCATTAGCACAAATTGCAACGGATCTTCAACTAGAATTAGCCAAATTTAAGCTGTAAGAAAGGGAAGGAAAGATGGGAATCATACATCTTTCCTATTTTTTTTCGGCAAAATATTTCTTTCGCTTTCGATTGTTTTCTTGCAATCTCGAAGTCATTACAGAAACAAAATTCTGTATAAAGGCATTGTAATTGAAAGATAAAGCGATCTTATCAAGCGTTTCCACCGGTTCAACATCAGGTTTTGCTCGGAAATCTGCACTTGATGTTCCCCTAGAAAAATTCGAAATGTCAACTCTCGCTCTCCTCGAAAAGAATTGAAAAGACTCGGGGCTGACAATGGAGTATAGAGTAAGAACATCATGAACTGCGGCAGCCTGTAATCCAGGGATTAGTTTATTATACGCATTAATATAGTAATCCATTATGGGCTTAAATAAGCTTGAGAAAGGATTGCTGTTAAGTGAGGATATATAGTTTACTATTTGAGGAGATATAAGAGAATAATTCGTAACATTTAGCGGTAAAATCGTAATGTTCCTGCCTTTTTCTAAGACCAAATCACTCGCTATTGGATCACCATAAAAATTAGCCTCCGCCGAAGCTGTTACATTTCCTGGGTGATTAAATGCACCTCCCATAATATACATGGAGTTTACTTGATTCATAAATTCTGGCCCTGCTAATATAAATGCGGTTGCAAGTGAGGTTGAGCGACCAACATCCACGATCGTTAATTCACTTTTGTACGTCTCAATAATTTTAAATATGCTAGAAAAATCCTGAATATTTGCTGTAAAGGTATCAGGTGGACGTATCGGTCCAAGCCCTTCTGGTCCATGTATTTCAGGATAAAACTGTACTAATTCTCCGGAAAAAGGTCCTTTTGCTCCTCGTATGACCGGAATGTCTAGTCTCCCAGCTAATTGGAGCAAAAAAGCAGCATTTTTTGCAGCCTGTGTTTCATCCACATTTCCATATCCCGTAACCACACCCACTAATTCTATTTCTGGATGCAATAAGGCATAGATAATGGCAACTGCATCATCAATCCCTGGATCACCAAATAGCAACACTTTCTTCATCTCATTCACCTGATTTACTAAGACTTTTTAATAATATATAGCTCTCGATAAAAACAGGTAACTTGTTCGTTTGGATTTGATAATTCTTATCGGAGAAGTTAGTGAGAAGAGGTGAAAGCGTAAAACCCGAAAAAACGTTTTCAAACTAAGAAATTATTGTTAAGATAAATAGGTTGGATATATTTGGTAAGTAGGTGGTGATATTTCCAGTTGACCTATATGACACATTATTCTTACGGAGGAACAAAAAAATGAACTTTTTAAAAAATAAAATCGCTATTGTTACAGGGGTTAGTCGGCTGAAAGGAATAGGCGCGGCTATTTGCCTGGAGTTAGCGGAGGCAGGCTATCATCTGTTTTTTACGTACTGGACGAAATATGATCAAACGATGCCTTGGAGTGTTCAGAGTGATGAGCCAGCAAGATTAAAAGAAGAACTGCTGAAAAAAGGGGTGAAGGTGGGATGTATGGAGTTAGATTTAACGCTAGATGATGCGCCCTTACTGCTATTCGATCAGGTTTGTGAAGAGTTGGGGGAGCCTGATATTTTAATTAATAATGCCGCCTACTCTACAAATAATGATTATTCAAATATAACCTTCGAAGAATTAGATAAGCATTATCTAGTAAACATTCGGGCAACCACATTAGTTAGTACGACATTTGCCAAAAGGTTTCATAAAAAATTTGGTGGAAGAATCGTCAATCTTACTTCAGGTCAATTTAAAGGACCGATGCCAGGTGAATTAGCGTATGCAACCACAAAGGGAGCTATTGATGCGTTAACGATTACGCTGTCAGCTGAAGTGGCTCCTTTAGGTATTACGGTGAATGCCGTGAACCCAGGTCCAACGGATACTGGCTGGATGACGGAGGAACTGAAAGAGGAGTTAACACCATTATTTCCTTTCGGTCGAGTAGGGATGCCAAGAGATGTGGCAAAAACGATCAAGTTTCTCGTCAGTGAAGAAGCGGACTGGATCACAGGGCAGATTATTCATTCAGAAGGTGGATTTAAAAGATAACAAAAAGGCGGGGAAAATCCCGCCTTTTAGGTGACGCTTAGAACTCTCTTTTCTTCCTTTTTAGGTTCTTTAATTAACATAACTCCGATCAAACCCATAAATGAAAAAAGCACGGGAATTAAAAAGCCATAATGATACCCAATATGAATGGCTTGTGGTGGGAATAAATCTAGTATCTTTCCAAAAATACTAGGCAATAAAACGGCACTTAGAAATCCGCCTGTATTGGCAAAGCCTGATACCACACCAACTTCTTCTATAGGAAAAGACTTTCGTACGACAGCAAATGTAAGTGAACTCGCACCATTTCCAAATCCAATGATAAAAAGCAAAGCTACTACCATGAAAAAAGAAGGATTTACGCCAGCAAAAAACAGTCCTCCCCAACTAAAAAAGACGGTTATATGAATGAGGGTGTAAACTCTTTTGATAGAATCTAATCGGCTTGTTATCCAACTGATTAACGGTCCACCAATAATGGAGCCAAATAGACAATACATAATCAGTTGACTGGCCTCAGAACGTGACAAGTCAAACACTTGAATACCATAAGGAACACCCCATGAACCGATAAAGCCAATATAGGTACCAACGATTCCAAAGTGGCAGAGGAACGTGGCCCAACCTTGCTGAGTGGAAAACACTCGCTTTAGAATCGCCCAAACACTTTCACGCTTTATGGTCGAACGTTTTTTTGATTTTGGATTTTCTGTAAATAGTTTTTTAGGTTTAGAAACGAGAACCGTATAGAGGAGAACCGATGCTCCCACTAGGATAAGTCCGATGGTAAGAAAGGGTGTTCTCCAACCGGAAAAAGAAATCCACGCGGAGAAGGGAACGGTAGATGATAGGGATCCAAGACTGGCTGTCATCGAAACGACACCTAATAAACTGATAAATTCCTGAACTTTAAACCACTGATTCATAATTAAAACAAAGTTGACAAAAATCGTGGCGTCTCCCATTCCCACTAATATTCGAGAGAGCAATAATACATACTCATTCGGGGCAACACTGTAAATTATGCTCCCTATTCCATTAAGAAGGGTTCCAAAAATCAGAAAATGATTAGGACCATATCGATCAGACAGCAATCCGACCGGTATTTGCAGTCCTGCATAAGCTAAAAATTGAATGCCCGTAATGAGTCCAATGAGAGAAGCGGAAACTTGAAAATCAGTCATTAATTGGTCAGTGATGAGGCCAGGTGCGGTTCGTTGACTTACAATAATAAAATAGGCAAACAAGACGGTACCAAACACTACCCATCTGTAGTTGCTTTCCTGTTTGTTCATGTAGATTAGATCCCTTCTGAGTTACAAATATTATTCTATTACGTTTGTTGTTTTACTTCGAAAAAAGCCACCTAAATCAGCGATAGAAGGAAAGATAAAACGAAAGGTTGTCCCTCTACCCACTTCACTTTGCACACGAATCATTCCATTCATGGCTTTCACAATACTATACACCACCATCATCCCAAGACCCGTACCCTTTGATCCTTTGGTCGAATAATAAGGCTCTCCCAGTCGATCTAATTGTTCTCTTGTCATTCCAATTCCGTGGTCAATGACGGATATCGATACATTTTTTCTGCTTGTATCTGTACGTATGAATAACTGACCACCACTAGGCATGGATTCAATTCCGTTTTTTATCACATTCAAAAAGCATTGGTGAAACTTTAGTCGATCTCCGATAATATGTCCTTCTGTTTCAATTTGAGTAATTACTTCAACTGAATTTTGATTCGCTGTGGGTTGCAGCATTTTTACAATTAGAGTGAGTTCCTTACTAACATCTATGGGTTCCACTTTTTCTAACGATGGTTTTGAAAAGGTTAGGTAATCTTTTATGACCTGTTCCGCTAAAATCAATTCATGTGAAATAATCTTCAGATAGTCTATATGTTTTTGAGATGTTTGTGGACCTTCTAGTAGCAATTGAACAAACCCTTTAGCCGAGGTAAGGGGATTTCGTATCTCATGGGATATGGCGGCGCCCATTTGTTCCACGACTTCTAACTTACCTGATTTAATTAATTGATTTTGTAAATGGAAATTCTTTATAACAAACTCACTCGTTATGGAAATCATGGCGATACCTAAATTAGGAACCACTAAATACGCTATGTATGCATCAAATCGATTAACATTTAAATCCATAAATACCAAGGAAGAAACAGTTATGATACTAAGTACAATACCAAACGAGATGGAAATGACCACCCGACGAGATGGACGTTGATTCCAAAACCAGGGGTAAATCTTCCAAAAGAAAAAGGCTAATGGTAAATAAAGGGCGATATTTGTAAAGAATCCTGTATCGATTCCATATAATCCTCTAATAAAAATAACCATGATAGAAAGGATGGGACCAATTCCTAAGTAAAGTCCACCAATCAGCACGGGAAGCTCTCGTAAATCCATTGAAATATGTGGAACGGGTTGGTAAGAGAATTGGAAGCATGACCAAAGGAGAACGATGCCCCAAAATAATGAAAAACGTTTCGATATAGAAAAATTCCTCATCTTGGCTGACCATACAAGTGCAAAAAACAAAAGTATGAATATTAAGGAAAGATTAAAAAAGAAGTGTTGAGTGATTTCCATGAGACTTCCTCCGACAAATTCAACCATTTGATTCTATTATATATAGGGTGATTAGAAAAAACATTAACATATTTTGTCTTACATTCCTATGAAATTATAATATGGAAATTTATGTTATGATAGATAAAAAGAAAAATAGAGGGAGAGTGAAAGGGATTTTACCTAGAAAAATCATTGCTGCATCCATTTCAGGGTCTATTTTTGGTATTATTTTAGGATTCGTCTTTAATTCACTTGGTGAATCCAATAGCCAAGGGTATTTAGTTTCTGCTATTTCGAGCATTCCGTTTTATATGATGTATAGCTTTCCGGTTATTTTAATCTACGGAGTTAGTACATCGATGATTAGTGACAAAATCGGTGAGTTTATTTCAAAACAAAATAAAAGGACTGAATGGGTGGTTTCAGCAGGTTTTCACATTCTTTTTGGCCTAATACTGAAGTGGATTAGTCTTGGAGCATCCGTCCTATTTTTTATAACTGATCGGCTGTTAAGAAGACGTAAGCCTCATTACCCGTGGGGACAAGCGTTGAAAAGTTTGTGTATTCCTATAGGAACCTGGCTAGTTTGCATGATTACGGTTTGGGCTGTTTTTTAAACAAGATAGAAGTGGCGGTGCTTTCATATGGAACCCAAATGGTTAGAATGGGCGAAACAACTTCAATCCATTGCGCAAGCAGGATTAACGTACTCGAAAGATGTGTATGACATAGAAAGATTTGAAATGATTAGAGATCTAAGTGTTGAAATTTTGTCTTGTTACACGGATGTAAGTATGACGAAAATAAAGGATCTATTTGCGAACGAAACAGGATATGCCACTCCTAAGGTAGATATAAGAGCGGTTGTTTTTAGAGAGAATAAAATTCTAATGGTAAAAGAAAAGAATGATGGAGCTTGGTCTTTGCCAGGCGGTTGGGGAGATATAGGATTCACTCCTAGTGAGGTGGTGGTGAAAGAAGTGCAAGAGGAGTCAGGGTTTGATGTAAGACCCTTAAGATTAATAGCTGTTCTTGATAAGAAGTGCCATCCTCATCCTCCGGCACCATACCATGTATATAAAATGTTTATCCAGTGTGAAATAATCGGTGGGAAGGCAAAAGAGGGAATGGAAACGAGCGAAGTCGCGTTTTTTGCTGAAGATGAACTACCTCCTTTATCAATAGAAAGAAACACAGAATCACAAATTCGGATGGCATTCGAATACTTGCATGATTCGCTAAAAGCCGTTTATTTGGATTAGAACACATGAGGATGAATGATCAAATGAAATGTAATTGCGAACAGAAGACATGTTATGAAGTAAAAGTGGAAGCGGATGTTGGGGCAGATCCTCTCTGGTGTCAAAAATGCGGATACAATCTTGACCTCGACCAATTCATATTCTCCATGGAATTAAAGAAAGAATTAATGAAGTGGATGAAGCAATACGGGGAATGGATTGATTGGGACGCTGATAAGTTGGTTGAAAATGGGGTTAAATTGGAAGCGAAACATAACATAGAAGGTGAAAGACTAACGGAAAGAGTGAAAAAAGAACTTGGATTAGCATACAGAGTCATTTTTTCACCATCCACAGTGGCACGTAGTTATGCGAATAAATAGCATATTTGGGATTAAAAAAACCAGCTTCCCAAGGGAAACTGGTTCTCATATGTAGCGCCGCCTTTGCCGTATGAAGTGTAAGAAAGTTTTAAACCACCACTCCTCAAAGTGGGTGTCTGCAGAAACATTCCTGCCTGTCCTCCAGATCATATAGATGGAGACTTGTCATTCCTGTTTCAATGTTAAACTCCCTATTACAGCTTAAAGGTTAAAACTTACTTATGAATACGAACAATGCAGCTTGTATTGTTATACTAATATAATAGTGGTTGTGGTTCAATGGTAATTATTTCCCAGTTGGTAGCTTTGCTTCTTGATCTCTTTTTTCGAGAATAGTAAGGTTGTTGTGCTTTTCTTGGGTAAGTGACACGGGATTACCAGAAACTAGTGAAGATAACGAAAAGCCAGACAGACTTTTGGGGGAATTTTACAGATGAAGGGCGTTAACAAGTTCGATTGGTGCTTGGAACGTCCTACATAAAGGTGAGGAAAGACGCTATGGCATATATTTAGGTTCAAAACGTTCTTCATCGGTGCTATGAAGAACGTTTTGGCCTCATCCGAAGCACGAAATGAAGTTCATTGACGTTATGAAGGTCATTTTAGGTTTAATCGTTGCACGAATTGAAGTTCATCTACGCTATGAAGCTCATTTTAGCTTTAATCGTTGCACGAATTGAAGTTCATCGATGCTATGAAGGTCATTTCAGCTTCAATCGCAGTACTAATTAATGTTCATCAAGTCTATGAAGCTCTTTTTATCACACATCCGCTACATTCCACAGCTACCCCCACTCTCAGCCCCATCTAAATAACCACTTCACAAATTTAGAACCATTTTTTTCACGCTGAGTTGGGAAAAGAAGAATATGAAAACGGTTTCAACATAAAATGAAGTACACCGAGAATCAACCAGCTAGAATGGAAACGAAAGGGAGGGGACAAAGTGAGGATTTTATTATGTTGTGCCGCGGGAATGTCTACGAGTCTATTAGTGACGAAAATGGAGAAGTCCGCGGAGGAACAGGGGTTAGAGGCGAAGATTTGGGCGGTATCCGCGGACGTGGTTCGAAATCACGTCGACAATGCAGATGTACTTCTCGTGGGTCCGCAGGTTCGCTACATGCTGCCTCAACTGAAAAAACTTGGCCAGGAAAAAGGGATTCCGGTGGACATGATTAATACCGTGCACTATGGAACATGTAATGGCGCCGAAGTGTTGAAATTTGCAAAACAGTTAGTCACCAAATAAGGAGTGATTGGAATGAGCAAATTTACGGATGTGTTGGAAAACAAGGTAATGCCAGTGGCTGGACGCATTGCCGGACAGCGTCATTTACAAGCGTTGCGTGATGGACTTATTTTAACGATGCCTCTTATTATCGTCGGTTCCATTTTCTTAATACTCGGATTTTTGCCGATTCCTGGCTATGAAGAATTCATGGCGAATACCTTTGGTGATGCTTGGCTCACCAAGCTACTCTATCCAGTGGGTGCGACATTTGACATCATGGCGCTCATTGCAGGATTTGGGATCGCCTACCGGTTAGCGGAAAAGTACAATGTGGAGCCATTGTCTGCAGGTGCGATTTCGGTTTCTGCCTTCCTGCTTGCCACTCCATTTGAAGTGTCGTTTTTAGCAGAAGGTGCCTCAGAAGCGGTCATGGTTGGTGGGGCAATTCCGGCTGCTTTGATGGGAAGTAAAGGGTTATTCGTAGCGATGTTAATCGCGATGCTGTCTACTGAAATTTATCGATATATTATCCAGAAGAATATTGTTTTCAGACTGCCTGACGGGGTTCCGCCCGCAGTTAGTAAATCGTTCGTTGCGTTAATTCCAGGTGCGATTGTTATTTTCGTTGTTTGGATTTTACGTATATTAGTAGAAAATACCGACTTCGGGAGCTTACACAATATCGTCGGAGAGCTTCTTGGAAAGCCACTCGGCGTGCTTGGCGGAAGCTTGATTGGTAGTTTAGTAGCCGTTTTCCTTGTACAACTCTTATGGTCATGCGGATTACACGGTGCCTCCATCGTTGGTGGTGTCATGGGGCCGATTTGGTTAGCGGCCACAGATGCAAACCGTCTTGCTTTCCAAAATGGTTCGGATGAACTGCCAAATATTTTCACGGCTCAATTCTTTGACCTGTTCGTGTATATCGGTGGATCGGGTGCGACATTCGCGCTTGTGGTCATGATGCTACTTAGAGCACGAAGTCAGCAAATGAAGCAGCTCGGAAGGTTAGCGTTCGGACCGGGGCTCTTCAATATTAACGAACCGATCACGTTCGGGATGCCAATCGTGATGAACCCGCTGATGATTGTGCCGTTCATTTTAGCACCACTTACGATTGTCATCACCACGTATATCGCGATGAGTACAGGTCTTGTAGCCAAACCAGCTGGAATTGCCGTACCGTGGACGATGCCACCAATCATTGGAGGCTATTTAGCAACAGGAGGGAAGATTTCCGGAGCCCTTCTGCAACTCTTCAATTTCTGCGTCACCTTCGCGATTTATTATCCATTCTTTAGAATGTGGGATCGTCAGAAGTATGCGGAGGAACAAGGGAAATAAAGCATTTTAGGAGGAGCCTATGACAAAGTTAGTGATCAACGCAGATGATTTCGGGTACTCGAAAGGAGTCAACCTAGGAATCCTCGAAGCGTACAAACACGGAGTCGTCTCCTCAACCACCATGATGGTCAATATGCCTAGAGCTGCGCACGCTGCAGCTCTAGCGCTTGCCCATCCAGGGTTGGGAGTCGGGATTCATCTTGTGTTGGATTGTGGATATCCTGTCCACTCAAACGTTCCATCGCTCGTCGATGGTACAGGCCGATTTTACAAAATGGAAGAAATGCTGGAAAAAGCAGATCCTCATGACATTGAAAAAGAACTGAATGCTCAAATCGAGAAGTTTTTCTCATTTGGCTTAACTCCGACACACTTGGACGGGCATCATCATGTCCACGGACAGGAAAAGATCTATCCTTTTGTGGAAAAATTGGCCAATGCCTTCAAGCTTCCGATTCGGAAGGTGTCAGCTGATCCCAACCATTCAAGCAATCAGCTTCTACAAACCACCCAAACCTTCCTGTATGAATTTTACGGAAACACATTAACTCCAACTTCTCTCATAGATTTAGTAAAGAAGTCCACTTCCTTTGAAACGGCAGAAATCATGTGCCACCCAGCGTTTATTGACGAAGAGGTGCTAACGGGCAGTTCGTACAATGTCCAGCGTGTACGGGAGTTATCGATTTTAACTGACCCAATGGTCAAACAGATGATTGAGGAGAACGACATCGAGCTTCTTACATACAAAGACGTGATCAAGTAAAAGGGGGAGAAACATGGAACAAGAACAAATTGTGTTTCAAATCATTTTACACGGGGGAAACGGTCGGAGCTCTTCGATGGAGGCAATCATTGCAGCGAAGGCTGGAGATTTTGCTAGAGCACGGGCCAAGCTTCAGGAAGCAGCGGACGAGTTACATGAAGCTCATAAAATACAAACAAATCTCATTCAATCAGAAATCCGAGAAGGTCCATCTACAGTCTCGCTACTAATGGTTCATGCGCAGGATCATTTAATGAACGCGATCGTCGTAAAGGATCTGGCATCTGAATTTGTGGATTTGTATGAAACACTAGGGTTTTCACAGGAGGGTGAAGCATGACAAAAAAACTGAAGGTAGCCACGATTGGCGGAGGATCTAGCTATACTCCGGAATTAGTGGAGGGGTTTATTAAACGATACGACGAGTTCCCGGTCAGTGAGCTTTGGTTAGTCGATATTGAGGCAGGCAAGGAAAAGCTCGAGATCGTCGGAAACCTAGCGAAACGGATGGTGAAAAAAGCAGGCCTTCCGATTGAGGTTCATTTAACATTGAATCGTCGGGAAGCACTAAAGGACGCGGACTTTGTGACGACTCAGTTCCGGGTTGGCTTGCTAGAAGCGCGCGCGAAGGATGAGCGAATTCCGTTGAAATATGGAGTGCTCGGTCAGGAAACGAATGGTCCGGGAGGCTTGTTTAAAGGGTTACGCACGATTCCTGTGATTTTAGACATTTGCCGTGACATGGAGGAGTTATGTCCAAACGCGTGGTTGATCAATTTTACAAACCCAGCTGGCATGGTGACAGAAGCCGTTCTTCGTTATTCTACTATTAAAAAGGTCGTCGGGCTCTGTAATGTTCCGATTGGCATGGAAATGGGAATTGCGAAGCTGTTGGGTGTGGAGCACTCTCGTATTCGCATTGACTTTGCGGGGCTCAATCATATGGTGTATGGCTTGGATGTGTTTGTGGACGGGGAGAGTGTGAAGGAAAAGGTATTCACCCTTTTAACGGACCCGAATAACACAAGCTTTGTGAAAAACATCCCAGGCTACGGGTGGGAGCCGCAGTTTTTGAAAGCACTAAATGCCCTGCCATGTCCGTATCATATGTATTATTACAAAACAAAAACGATGGTCGATAAAACGCTTGAAAGTGCCGAAAAGGAAGGCACACGAGCCGAAGTTGTTCAACGGCTAGAAAAAGACTTGTTTGAGTTATACAAGGACGAAAACCTAAACATCAAACCACCACAGCTCGAAAAACGCGGAGGAGCGTATTATTCAGATGCCGCCGTTCGACTCATTACTTCTATCTATAATGATAAAGGGGACATCCAGCCAGTCAACACGAGGAACGCCGGTGCGATCGCAAGCATTCCGTACGACTCGGCCGTCGAAGTAAGCTGCATCATCACAAAGGACGGACCACGACCCATCACGATGGGAGACCTCCCAGTCGCTGTTCGCGGATTGGTTCAGCAAATTAAATCGTTTGAACGAATAGCAGCAGAGGCAGCAGTGACCGGTGACTATGCGACCGCGTTACTTGCGATGTGCATCAACCCGTTGACTCCGTCGGATACAGTAGCAAAAGAGATCTTGGACGAAATGTTGGAGGCACATAAGGAGCATCTGCCTCAATTTTTTAAAGAGAGCGGCGTGTGAAACACACGTCGTTTTTTTGTGGAGTGCCCGTGAATTCCAGAATTTAGTGGGATGGGGTCAATAAAAATAGATTTAGTGCCCTTGAAATCCATATTTTAGTAGAATTAGGTCACTAAGAATAGATTTAGTGCCCGTGGATTCCAAAATTTAGTGGAATAAGGTCACTAAGTTTAGATTTGGTGCCCGCGATTTCCATAATTTAGTAGGTAGAGGGAACTAAGTTTGGATCTAGGAACTGTGAATTCCAGAATCTAGGGTGATAATACTAATACTTGGAATTTTTTGTTGGATAAGCAGATAAAAACTCATTAAATATGTTCTTCATAGGTCGAAAATGGTAAAATTTACATTAATGAAATATAAAGGAGGTCCGGACCTGTATGCCCGTTATCATAGCTAGTCTTTTCTCAGCCCTCATTATCCTGATGACCGTATCATTCATGATTAAAGTATTACATATCGGTTATAAACGTAAGGAAATTAGTTTTCGCCAGCTTATCTTATATGTTTGTTCCTCTGTAGCCGTTGGATCAATCGTTGCTATAAGTCTGCCTTTTGCTTTCATAAAGCTGTTTCACTCGGTATTAGGAGCTTAATTTTAAAGAAGGGAGTGGCAAGAATGACGCTATCCACCGAAAGATTAATCCTTAGAAAGCTGGAAACAACAGACGCCAAGCGAATTGAAGAATTAGCAGGAGACTTCGATGTGGCGAAAACGACATTAAGTATTCCTCATCCATATCCAAAGGGCTCAGCAGTGGTCTTTATTCATAGTGTAAAAGAATCTGAGAGCAAGGGGAAACTGGTCACTTACGCGATCACAAAAAGAGAAACGAACGAGCTAATCGGACTTATGGCCATCAGCATCAACTCCACCTTTAACCGCGGGGAGCTTGCGTATTGGGTCGGAAAGCCTTATTGGGGACAAGGGTACGGGACCGAAGCCGCAAAAGCTCTTCTTCAATATGGATTTGAAGTACTTCAGCTGAACCGAATTTACGCACAAAGCTTTACTACCAATCCAGGCTCGTGGAGAATCATGGAGAAAATTGGTCTCACTTACGAAGGAACCCTCAGACAGCATGTGTCCCGATTTGGTCAATACTACGATTTGGCTCAATACGGTATCCTTAAGAAGGAGTTCAGTTAAGGAGGACTACGGTTGGAGAAACAGAAGAAGAGAAAACTAGATTATAAAAAAACTCTACTTTGGTTGATCGGGTTAACTATTGTCACCGGTGTTATGTATTATTTTGACAAACAAAAGGTGTACAAAGAAGAGAAGCCACCAGTACCTGTCGTTTCTTTGGGAGAGCAACCAACACAGGTGTATCTAGGTTCGTATACATGGAATGACGGTGATGTGAAAAAGAAGCTAGCCGACCTAAAAGACGTCAATTTTAAAAGAGTAGAGTACCAGGAACAGTTACATATTGATTTCCCAGAAGGCAAGGAACCTTTATACATAGCAAAAGGTGCATACGACCCAACTGGAAAGGCTACGTATCCCATACCGAGTATGTTTAATGATGAAAATGTTAGCTTCTTAGGGAATTATCCGAGCGTACTAACTCTTTCATTAAAAGCTTTCTGGAAAAATGGCAGGCGGGCGGAGTATATCGTCCCATTAAACGTTCAAGCGAATCCTCCAGATAAAGAGTATTTACCAGTGAATAAAGGATTTTATTCCTTACTAGGCGTTTACAGTGGAGATTCAGAGATTGATACAAAAATAAGACAACAAATTTCCGAAGTATCTCCGAATTTTTTAATGGAATATAAGGGGAATGTCCATTTAGAAATGGCTCGCAACTATTATCCAGAGCTACAGATTGAAAGGGCTCCAATGTATCTACTGTTTAACCATGAAAAAGAAGTTTTTCGAACAGATTCCGTTGATACATTGTTGCAATATATAAAAGAACACACGTATGTGAGTAAAGAGACCGTGGAAGGTATCGTAACCAAAGTCGATCGGGAATTTGGGTTCGTTTATGTAGACAACTATCCTTTTTATCTTATGGATACGTTGGTACGAGTGGGTCAAAAAATTCAATTAGATGTGGCTAACTTAAGCAACGAAATTCCTTATCAGCAAATCGTTGAAAAAGTAGAGGTGCTTGAAGAGCCTGATCAAGTTCTTTTGAATAAAGACTGGTTATCAAAGAAAGAAGAAGGTACGTTATCGCTTTTAGTTATAGGGGATACTGCATTCAGCAAACCCTTTAAGAACCCGCAAAAAGAAGATTTGACGTTAATTGACCAGATCACCATTAAGAAGTCCCTTTCGTCCATTGAAGAACCATCCATTTTTGTATTTAATACCGAAGAGCTGGTATTTCAAACAGAGGACTATGACAGTCTATTAAAATATTTGTTTGAAACGGAACAGCTGATGCCTTAGAAACTAATTTATCGAATTGAAAGCTGAGACCATAAAAGGCAAAGGGTTCCGTTTTGAAGTGCTTTTCTTAAAATACAGTAAAATAAGCGGAGATTTTCCGGTTAGATGCAGAATGGAGTTCGTTTCGGGGTAAATTAGGGGAGGTTTTCCGCTTATGCAAAGCAAAATCTCCCCTTTTCGACTTTATCAAGCCAATAGGCGTAATCTCTCCGTCTATTTAAGCTATTTTTAATAATAATTAATAATTAAGCGGAATTTCTCCGTCTATTTATCAGCTCGCGTGATTAACCTAAACCCCCAACCGATAAGTGCGGACCCTCTTGAACCTAGATGTGGGAATCATCAGCTTTTTATCGCTTATAAAGACCAATAAAAGTCAATTCTTGTGTATTTTAATAAGAAAGTACCCGAAAACGGAACCCTTTACATAAAAGGTCCTCAGCTATTTTTTTGGAAACATTAAAAAAATCCAGATAAAACCAATTCCGTGCTATTGAAAAAGATTATATATGAATTGTAAAAATATAAAATTAAACTGTAGTGATTAAAAAAGATAGGAGGTTTAAGTATGTAAAAGTATTTTGGACGAATTATGCTCTGGAAATTTTGTAAGCGCATTCAAAAAGGATAAGACTAATTAAATTGGATAGGGGGATGGATGATGAAGACATTTAAGAGTTTGATAGTGATGATTCTAACTGTTGCTTGTGTTTTTTCCACCATTGAACCTTTACATTCTCAAGCAGCTCGACTGGAGGGAAAGAAAGTAGACATCGTGAAGGTGGAAGGCGGGTTAGTGAAAGGCGTTAAATCAGATGTGGAGGGAGTTCAGTTATTTAAGGGAGTACCATTTGCGGGTTCTACTGCTGGTGAAAACCGATGGAGCGCACCTCAACCTGTGGAGCCTTGGGATGGGGTGAAGGTAAGTGATAGCTGGGGCGACCAGGTCATGCAAGATGTCACGTTAAACCCCATCGGAACGTTTTGGGGAGACGAGTTTTATTTCGATGATCGCTTTACTCCTAAAGCAAGTGAAAATGGACTAAACCTAAATGTGTATACGCCTGCTAAAAAAACAAACGAGAAGCTCCCTGTACTTGTTTACATCCATGGCGGAGGAAATAATCATGGGCATGCATCGGAAATGGAGTTTTATGCATCAAAGTTAGCTGAAAAAGGGATTATTGTTGTTACGGTTCAATACCGTGTAAGCATGTTTGGATTCCTAGCCCTACCAGAGTTATCAGAAGAAAGTGAACAAGGAGTGTCAGGCAATTATGCCGTATTGGACTTGGTAAAGGCTTTAAATTGGGTAAATGATTATATTGCTGGATTTGGTGGAAACCCAAAAGAAGTAACCATTGCAGGACAATCGGCTGGAGCAATGAATGTAACGGCACTTTTAAGAACTCCATTAGCTGATGGCTTATTTAATAGAGCTATTATTCAAAGTGGTTTTTACGGTCTATTAACTGCACAAGGAGCATCAGCCTATAAACCTCTTAAAGCAACAGAAACCCAGGCTGAAAATGCTGTTACGAATGCTTTCGGAAAAGAGATGAGTTTAGATGAGTTAAGAGCGTTACCTGCGGAATATTACATGACAACAAAAACCGCAGATGGAACCCAAACTCTGTATAATGCATTAACGGCAGCTTCCTTACAAGGTGGTGGGTACATATTAGATGGGTATGTGTTCACAGAAGAATCTGTTGATCTTATGAGAGACGGTGCCTTAGATGGGATCGATATTATGATTGGCGGTACAGCAGATGAAATGACTTCGCTCGTTCCTGGACCGTCTAACTTGTCGTTGGAGGATTTTCAAAATACGATGAAAGCAACGTATGGAGAGGAATATTCAAAGGCTTACAATCCTACAAACACAACGGAAGCCTATAACTTATCTTTACGCGCACGAAGTGATCAGTTACATCAAACATATCTTCTATCAGCCGAATATATACAAGCACATAATAAAAACCTAAATGTTTACACCTACTACTTCGATCATGCACCTCCTGGAAGAAATTCAGAATTTTATGGCGCGTTCCATTCCTCAGATTTATGGTACTTTTTCAATTCAATAAGAAATACTGCTGGTCAGAGATCATGGACACCAGCTGACTACTCCATGGCGGAGATAATGTCCTCTTACTATGCGAATTTTGTTAAAAAAGGAAATCCAAATGGAAATGGACTAGCAAAGTGGCAGGAAACGAGCTATAAAACTGGAGAAAATTCTGCATTTATAAGATGGTTTGATGGAAAGGCTGAAAATGTTACAAGCACTCCTTATCCATCGAGAGATGCTATAAACCGAAACGTAGTTTTAAAAGCCTTCGGAATGACAGAGGAAGATCTCAAATAATGATGATCATAGCGCCACTGTTTACTTGAGCATTCATTTAATGAGTGCTCTTTTTATCATATTTGATAGACCATCTAGAGAAAAAATGAGTACATCACTAAAAAAGTGAGACTTTCTGTAAAAGACTACTCTTGATATGATCTAAATATTAAGCGTTTACAATTCTTTTGGTAATTGAGGGGAGGTAGAAGAAGCTTTTTACTAGTGTTATAGATTAATTACTAAATAAATAGTTTGAGAGGGGAGTAAAAAATGAAATCACAGTTAAAAAGGTATATGTATTTCTTATTAATTGCAATATTTTTAACGAGTGTCTTAGCTTTGCCAGTTAGTGCACAAGATATTGGGGTGAAGGTGGAAAATAGTGTACAAAAAGAAGGAGTAACAGTTAAACGTGATAATCATTCCCCTACAGGATATACAGCAACTTTTGTATATAAGAATGCAACGGCAAATTCCGTTCAGTTTTATGGACAATTCCAATTTGCAAAGCCCGGTGTAGACTACCCAATTGATAATGTACCAACGTATAGCCCAGAAGAGTGGACAAAAGAAATGTTTCCGTTAAATATGAGCACGCCATACTTAAAGGGAATGACAAAAGTAGAAGGAACTGACTTTTGGACAATAAGCATGCCACTTCCAAGTGGGGGGTACCCATATTCCTATATTGTTGATGGGGTAACCATTTCAGATCCATCAAATATGCCAATCGAAAACCAGGATACTGGGAAACAGAATCTAAGCATGGCCTATATTCCTTTTGATTCAAAAAAACAATCCTTTGATTATTCCTATGTATTACCGAAAAAAGGAGCAAAGACTGGAAGTGTTTCCTTTGAAACATATTCAACCAGTGGATTATTAACAACAGATCAGTCTCTAGGAATCTATTTACCACACGGTTATGATCCAAATCGAAATGAGCCGTATAAAGTGATCTATTTATCACATGGCGGAGGTGGTAATGAAGCGGATTGGTTTAATACAGGTAGCGCTGCCAATATTCTTGACAACCTAATTGCACAAAAGAAAACGGAGCCTGTCATTGTGGTAACGATGAATAATTCCGTATTTGGTTGGGACATGGCTAAAATTACAAAGAATTTAATGGAAAATATTATTCCGTATATGGAATCAAACTACCAAGTATCTAAAGACTCCGATGATCGAGCATTTGCTGGTCTATCCATGGGAGCTTTAACCACTACGAACATTTATTACAGCAATTCAAATGATTTTGGTTATTTCGGGATCTTTAGTGGAGCAGATGCTAGGGTTGATTTAAGTAATTACAATTTAGATGACTTACGTAAACCTAAGCTATTCGTGGCTGCGGCATGGTATGATATGGCATACCATGATGTAGGCTTTAATTCCGAAATAAATACCCTAAAATTCATGTCAGTACTAGAAGCAAACCAAATACCATACGAATTTAAAAATGTAAATGGAGCACATGATTGGTTTACATGGCCACAATTATTGAATCAATTCTTAACAGACGTAGTGTGGAAATAGTAGTTCGTAAACACTCTTATACTTTTACTCGTATAGGAGTGTTTTTTCTATTATGCATGTAAAACCCACCTACTAAAGTCTGATTTTTCTGAATCGTTTTGAACTGTTACGTTAATTTTGATAAGATTTTATATAATAATTAACGCTCGTACAAACGATTTAAAAGAGAGGAAGATGGATTCTTCAATGAGAGCCCAATTAGACATTCAGTCAAAGGACGTACCTATGCAAGACTCAGAAAATATGTTTGTAGAATTTGAAGTATTTACTAATGAAAGAATTCAAAAACAGTTTCTAATCGTAAAACAATTGATTGAGGGTGATCTAGAAAGTGCAGAACAATCGATCAGTGAATTATTGGGACTGATACAACGTAGTCAATTGCCGAAACATATAAAGAAACAAGTAGTATACGGATTTTTAGATATCTTAATGTTTAAAATTCAACATCTTTCCCTTACAAAAGAAGGTACAAAGAAAGAAGACCTTTTATCGTTTTCTGAAATCAACAAAATGTTAACAACTAATGACTTCCAGGAGATCGAGAGGATGTTATTAGTCAATTATAGAAGAATAATAGAGTTTGAGAATCATTTGAAAAACAGCAGTAAAATGAAAGAAGTCTTAAACTATATCGATACGAATTATAGAGACCCGGAGCTTACCTTAAACAGTATAGCTCAGAATTTTGAATTAAATCATACATATGTCTCTAATACGTTTAAGAAAGAATTCGGTTATAATATCCTCGAATTAATCCAAATAAGAAGAATAACAGAAGCGAAATACTTACTTGAGAACACACAGCTGAGCGTCTCTAAAATCGCATTTAAAGTTGGCTATTACAGCTATAGAACACTATCTAATATTTTTAAACGCTTGGAAAAAATGACGCCAACGGAATTTAGGGAATTAAAAGAGAATTTTAAATTAAATGGTGTTATGAAACAGCCAACTAAATAGGGTAACTAGGACCAAAAAGGGTCCTTTTATTTTTGGTACCAGAATTAGAGTACCCAATATCTCTCATCTAATCTGAAGTCATACCGATTTCAGGTTTTTTATTTATAAACTGACTGGCTGCACTTGGGGTTTCACTGATGATATCGGCTACTTCAGCTTTCATCTATCTCAGAGATCAAGAGTGGAAAATTGAACTTTGAGAATGTCCGAAAAAATAAAGAAGTGCTCGACCTCTCGTTATTAGGGTTTGACGAACCCACTTTTGAAATCGTTTTATCAGAGCCGATTCAAAACAAAAGCAAAACTATACAACGAATTTTTTCATTTGACGATGAGCGTGGTTTTTACGAGCTAGTTAATCATGGGAGGATACACGAATGAGCATCTTCTATTGGGTGGTACTTATGTTCCTTGTCACGTATGAACCGGTCTATGGCTATTTTGACTATCAAAGGTTTAAAGGGAAAGTCCAGCAAAATCCATTAGAACGAGTGAAGTTTTATAAAAAAGTCATGTTCGGACTTTGGATTCCAACCCTTTTGATCTTAGCAGTAACTGCATTTGGTCCTTTGAACTTCCAAGACATCGGTCTAAAAGGAATCACCATTAACACATCAACATTAGGACCTTGGGTCACTTATTTTTCTTTCGGTTTAGCTGGAATCTATATTGTTAGTCTCATATATTATTTAGTAGGTTCAAAGGTTAGTCAAAAAATGAGAACCGAAATTGCTGAGCTAAAGAAAAGTGAGCACGAGAAAATCGCGTTCAAAGACATCCTGCCTCATTCCCAAGAAGACAAACGCGTATGGACGTTTGTGTCTTGGACAGCGGGAATCACGGAAGAAATCATTTACCGAGGCTTTTTGATTTTTGCAATCGCTCAGCTCTTTCCCGTCCTTTCTATTTGGCCCGTGTTGATCATTTCTTCCATATTATTTGGTCTTGCTCACACGTATCAAGGATTTCTGAATGTGATCAAAACCTCACTGTTCGGCTTGTTTTTCGCTATTTTATATATCGGATTCGATTCAATTGTCCCCCTGATGATTTTGCACTTTCTCATTGATTATGTAGGAAGATTGGGGATGACGAGGGATGAAACAATAAAGGAAGAGTTCCAACTACCTATTATCCCAATTGTTTATAAAACGTGGTGATCCTTTAGTAACGGATTCGGTTTTCGAGTACAAAAACTTCATTAGCAAACAAATTAGCTGTCCAATTCGCAACTGAATTGGACGGCATCTTTTTTGTTGAATATCAAGGCTTTCCATAAATGTAATGGTATTTTGCACCATCATTCGCATCTCTTTTAACAGGATGACAAAAGTTAGTGTCAGTGTTCGAATTTGTTGGTTAATTTAATTGGAGATTGATGTGCTGAAAGTGGTAGGTAGGTTTTTTGGATATTCAAGTTAGAAAATATTGTAGAAAGACAAGTTATCTGAAAGAAAGACTCTGTTGTTATTCATTGTTGACTTTTTCGCGGAGGTATAGGAACTAATAGGCGGAGAAATTCCGGTTAATGTGTATAGTAGGGGCTCAAGAAGCAGATATAAGCGGATATATTCCGATTAACTTCTCTATATATAACTAAATCTAAAGATTAGGTACATATAAGCGGAGAAACTCCGCTTATATTGCGGGAAATGTTGGTATTTCCCAAAATAAACGGAATTTTTCCGTTTATTTTTCAAACTTAGTGAAATCAATGTTCTATTATTTTGTTCAACTATAGAGTATAAAATAATGTAAAAAATGCTTGGAGACACAATGCTCCAAGCGTTTTTGCTTATCAAATTGCCTGTTAATTTAAGTGTGAATTACCGTTTGAATAGCAAGGTTAGTTCTAATTTTATACTTCAAAACCGAACTACTTGATCCTTTAGAAGATAGCTTTTTTACAAGTGCTAACAGGATTATTATGGTAAAATTTAAGCTAAAAAAGCGAAATTTTCTGGAGGGATTAACTCATGGAGAAAATCTTAGTTTAAAACAGGGATATATTCATTTATAGGCTCTTTCTTCTTATTAGTTATTTTTATGAAAAGGGAACAAGACACGATAGAAGTAGGTGGGATGACTACATTTACTGTGACACCTTACCCAGAGTTTTTCTTTACCATTTTTAGATATTCTGTAATCACTTCAGTGATTGCGGTAATACTTGTAGGTGGTTTTATACTGACAAATAAGAATAGTTCGGAATAAACTCAACAGTTAATTATTAGGTTATAGACAATATCAAGTATTGTTCTTTTAGTGGAGCGTGGTTATGGTAGATAAATGCTTTTTTGACGGGACGTAGTAGTAAAATTGAAAGATAATGATTTATATAATGTATTTAGGAGCCCAAGTGGCTTTTTTTTATGAAAGAAAATACCATAAAAAGCATATATTAAGGACAGGCCATAATTAGTTCGGAGATGAACCAAAATGATGTTCTTCCTTAAAAAAACGGGAATTGTCCTACTAGGCAGTATGTTATTGTCTTTTGGTATTAATTTCTTTTTAGTTCCGTTTGAAGTGCTTGATGGTGGGATAATTGGGATTGGTTTAATAATAAAGTATTTAACGGGGATACAAGCAGGCTTAGTCATTATACTTTTGAGTGTTCCAATTTTTGTGCTAGCTTGGTTGTATAACAAAAGGTATTTTTATAATAGTTTGCATGGGATGCTCGTTTCTTCCTTTGTCATTGATTTACTGGCCTCTTCTCAACTTTTACCATCCAACATGATTCTTCAGCCGATAGTAAGTTCGATATTGGGAGGTATTTTTATCGGAGTGGGTATTGGAATCATGCTTAGATATGAGACGAGTACAGGAGGGACAGACCTCATCGCCCAATTTATATCAAAATTATTTAATATCAACGTTGGAATGATCATATTCGTCATCGATACGATTGTTATATCCTTGGGAGGATGGCTCATTTCCAAAGATACCTTTCTACTATCCATTTTGACCGTGATCTTTGTGGGCTTTTTTACTAGCTTTTGTACATGGAACTACAAAACAGAAAATAAAGGGTATTTGTAATTGAAACGACAATGAAAATGGGTTTATAAAGCGAGGAGATTTATGAAAAAGGGTGCCATGTTTTTCCTGTGTGTTCTTATCCTACTAATTCCATCACAAGTTTTTGCACAACAAAAAGTCCCTATTTTAATATATCATTCGATCGACGAATTTAAGGGACTAGGTTCTAAGGAGTTATATGTAACACCTGAAAATTTTGAAAAACAAATGATTTATTTACGAGATCATGGCTTTACCTTATTAACGTTTGAGCAATGGAATGACCGATATAAAGTAAAAAAACCAATTTTCATTACCTTTGATGACGGATACAAAAACAATTTGAATGCATTTGCCATCTTTCAAAAACTAAAAAGTGAAGAGTTTCTACCAATGGGTACGGTGTTTGTTCTTTCTGACTTTATCGGCCGTTCCAACCGATTATCACAATCGGATCTCAAAATGATGGTTGATTCGGGGATGATCTCGATTCAGTCTCATACGGCAACACATCCTGATCTGACGAAAATAAATAATTTTGAATATGAACTAAAGAAGGCCAAAGAAAAAATTCAAAACATAACGGGCAAACCAGTAATTGCTCTTGCTTATCCATATGGAAATACTGATAAAAAAGTTGTAGAACAAACGAAGAAATACTATTCGTTTGGACTTACGACAACTCCTGAACTATTTTCAGAGAAAGGCATGAAAGAGGAGCTTTACTTTTTACCAAGAATGTATATTAAGTATTCCACTACTCTTGAGGAGTTCGGAAAGATTGTGGAAGGAAGATGAAAGCATTACTATGGTGCATTTATAAAAAAGAAAAGCTGCAAACCTGGCAGCTTTTCTTTTTTAGATTAAGAGCAAGCAGAAGGGTATTGGAATTTTGTAAGTGAAGCCAATCTTCCTTCTTGAACTCCCAAGTTAGTTTGAAACCTTTTCCCTTAATAACCGTAAATAAGTTAGTGACAAACTCGTTCTATGGAGGGAATAGAATGAAATTTATTGTACTTATAGCGGTTCTGCTTTTATTGCTTTTTGTATTAGAAAAACTAATAAATAAGTTCCTTGGAGTAGAAAAAAAGAAAATCTCTGATACACCTGGGAAAAAGATTGACCAATGGGGAAGAGGGATCACTCTTTTTATTTTTTTATTCGCATTATGGTTTGTGGTGGATAGTGATTCGTTCCTTGTAAAAAAGGTGTTTTGGATAAGTTACATAATCCTTTTAGGAGGATTTCAAGCCGTTCTAGAATATATTTATCTAAAGAATACAAAGCAATATATTACTACAGTAATTATGGTAATAGTAACTCTTATCTTTATTTTTAATATCGAACTTTTTAAAGACTTATAGAAAACATTCTAGACTCTGTTCCAAGGAGGATTAGAGTCTTTCACTACTTATACGCATTATTTTATCAGGGGGCTATTCATTTGGAATCAATAATTATGGTAGTATTCGTTTTCTTAGTATGTATTTGTATTAGTTCCGTATTAAATGTTCTTTTTAAAAAGACAGAGAAAAGGGATTGGCTTATCACCTTATTAATCAGTGTAGGTTTTTCTATGATCATAGTTCCCTTGCTTGCTGGTTAAGAGATTGAAAAGATTGTTCCAACTGAATATAGATGATTATGCATGGAATAAACATGAGCTGAAAAATAAATGAACAGTGTGGATTGATAGATATAAACCGAATACTGGACACAGAACTCTCAACTTTTTGTTCCCCAATGGAAGTTTTTATGATTAAATGAGGACAGAAAAGGGAGAGGATGGATCCAATGGCAGAATTTACGAATGTAACAATCTCAATGAAAGCAAATATTTACTTTGAGGGTAAGGTAACAAGTAGAACGGTAGTTTTTCAAGATGGAACCCGAAAAACGTTAGGAATTATGCTTCCGGGAGAATATGAATTTTCAACATCTCAAAAAGAAGAGATGGATATTCAAGCGGGAGTACTTGAATATAAATTACAGGGTGAAGATTGGAAATCAATCGAAAATAACGGCGTTTTTTATGTACCTGCAAACGAAAGCTTTTTATTAAAAGTTCATTCGGTTGTAGATTATTGTTGTTCTTATCTTTCTGAGGAGTAAATGGCAACTTTATTACTTATTTAAACCTTGGCTTTGCTTCCTATTGGAGTAAAGCTTTTTTAGTGGGGATTTTGACTGTCCCTTATCTAAATACGTCACAACAAAGACCGGTACACTGTCTTTCTGGGCAGTGACTGGTCTTATTTTTGGTAAAATCTTCTTGACTCGATGTAAAGTTTACTATACATTATGTATAACAGGTTTTACATGATGTAAAAGTAAATTGACAAGGGAGGTTCTTTATGACGTATCAAGAAAAGAAAAGCATCGTATCGTTGATTAGTGCTATTCTCATTTTTGGGTTTTATTGTTTGTATATGTACCCTCAGTATCCTGAAGGAGGGCTAGAGTCTCCCGAAGCCTTTCGTTTTTGGGGTAGCTTCGTCCTCATCTTGACTGTCGTTTCAATCGTCGCGCACATCGTAATTAGCATCATATTTAACATCGTCTTTAGAATGACAACCAGAGAAAAGGAACCAAATTTCGCGGATGAATTGGATAAGTTAATCGACTTGAAAGCGTTCAGAAACTCGTTTTTTGTGTTTGTCATCGGCTTTCTTCTTGCCATGGGATCACTGATCATCTACCAGCCGTTACACGTCATGTTCATGCTTCTGATCTTTTCGGGCTTTGTTTCCGATGTGACCGGATCGGCTACGAAACTTTATCACTATCGGAGAGGAGTCTAAAATGAGTAAAAATCTTGTCGGCAATCACATTCGAAGATTACGATTCAATCATGATGAAATGACCCAGCAGCAATTAGCTGACAAGGTGGGCGTAACAAGACAAACCATCGTGGCTCTCGAAAAGGGAAACTACTCCCCATCTCTTGAACTCGCTTTTCGCATAGCACATGCCTTTCACTTACCGTTGGAAGAAGTATTCTTTTATGGGGATGACCCAATGCAGTAAGAATTTTTGATTGTTCTTGCTTTATCGTTGGTCAATTTATGAACAGAAGGGGAGAAATAAATGGATTCAAACAAAAAAGCAGCCAAACTAGTGGGAGTATTGTTTATTCTTGCAGCCGTATCAGCGGTAGCGGGCGTGATTTTATACGATCCGATCCTAAACGGTTCCGATTATTTGATTAATGGTTCTGGACACGCGAACCAAGTCATATTGGGAGCACTAATGGAATTAATCCTTGTCGTTTCAGCGGTTGGTACAGCAACTACGATGTTTCCGATTTTAAGAAGATATAACGAAACCATCGCTCTGTGGCATGTTTGTTTTCGGTTTCTTGAAGCGATTGTCATTACGGTTGGTGTAATTAGCGTGCTGTCCCTTCTGACCTTAAGCCAGGAATTTGTTGCAGCTGGAGCTCCAGATGCAGCAGCTTTTCAAACGTCAGGAACCGTTTTAAAAGCCATTCATGAATGGACATTTATGCTTGGCCCTAATTTTATGCTCGGTATCAATACGATAATGTACAGTTATATATTTTATAAAACCAAGCTCGTACCGAGGTTTATCTCAATCTTAGGTATGACAGGGGCAACTCTTGTGTTTGTTTGTGCTTTGTTAGTCATGTTTGGGGTCATTGAACAGGTGTCTGTTTGGGGTGGGATGTTGGCACTGCCAGTAGCAGCGAACGAAATGATTTTAGCTGTATGGCTAATTGTAAAAGGATTCAATCCCTCTGCCCTTGCTAGCCTATTTTCAAAAAAGGATTAGACTAGTGGAAAAACTGAATACACAAGTAGCGGACCTCCATCTCACTGGAAGTCCTTTTTTTTAATCTTACTAGAAAAATAGTTAGTAATTCCCTTATTTTAGTCATGTTTGTTGTGTTATCTTGTGTTAAGAAGATCTACTAAAGTAAAGTTGGTGCAATAATATTGAGTAAAAAGAAGCGGAAAGCAAGGAAGAAGGAACCGAATTCATTTTTAACCGGACTGAAATTGTTCGGCTGTTTCTTCGTCGTATTATTATTGGGCTGGTATATGATCGTAGACCATATTGAAGGGGATTTTTTTCAAGGAGTAGTGGAGCTGCCACTAAAGGAGATCTATGCAAACGCCCTATATGGGTGGGCGTTGATTCATTGGGTCATAGGGATTCCGGCGATCATTGTAGCATTAGTGCTGATTATACGAGAAAGTAAAAGGGAATTCATGGCAACCTGTATTTATAGTGTGCCATTGTTTTTACTCAGCATGAGCTTTACGATTCAGTACATGGTTTTTTTAATCAAAGTTGATGCGGAATTTTCGGGATGGTTGTATATCGTGGTTACCACCATAGGATTCATCCTAGTTAATATATTTATCTATTTGGACAAAACGAAGATACATAGTTGGTTGTTCGGCCTCGGTTTGGTGTTAGTGTCTCTAAGTTGGGTAATCTTAATCATTTCGGACTCTGCGGTTGGGAATTATATCATAACCTATAAATCAAGCTTAAGAGGCAGCTTGATGGTGAAAACAATCGTGGGGACCTTTCAAACGTTGGGAATCTTCATTTTCCTAGCTATGTATGGCTATCTATTAAAGCTTCGATTAGCTGGGGAAGAGTGAAGCTCTTTCCCAACCCATTCTACGTCCATTCCTTCTTTAACAACTCCACTGCGGGAATATCGGCAGGTGCCCAAACTAGAGAAGACAGATGTTCTCGTTTCAGCCAAAGGAGTTTCGAGTGTTCACTCGGCAGCGGGGTGCCATCCACCAGGCGACATTTGATCGTGATCAATTGAATGATAAACATGTCATACTCATGGATATGCTCGTTATGTAATTCATCGGGTTCGATGAGACAGCCTAGTTCTTCGTGGATCTCGCGCTTAATCGCTGAATGCAAATCCTCGTTCTCTTCGACCTTTCCACCAGGAAACTCCCACATATTAGGCATGGCCATTGCTGATGAGCGGAGGGCGCATAAAATTTCTTCGTGTTCATTTTCAATTACGGCAGCCACAACTTTGATTTGCTTCTTCATGTTTACCTCCACAAGAGTAGTTTCTACCCCTATAGTAGCACTTTCTTTTTCCCATTAAAAACATGTTAAAGTAGTCTTGTCCATGAAATATGAACCATGCGAGAAAACGGTTTCAATAGTATAATAGAAGAAAGAAGGATATTAAACTAAAAAAGATGTAGTTTTACAAGCTTAGGCCTCATACACATAATAGTACCTAATTTCGTTGGAAACAAATCAAAAAAGATTGAATGGGAGTGAGGTCCATGAAAAAGAGTGAATATTTATTCTTCTGCCAGCATTGTGGAGTGCCTCAAAGAATTCCAGAGTTTGCGTTAAAAACGTATCTGTGTGATGAAAAGGTAAAGCAGTATTATTGTAACAATTGCAGTCGAGAAAATAAAATTCCGGAATACGTGAAAAAATTGAAATCGGAGCTCTAGGTAGGGCAAGGATTCCACATATGGCTAGGGAGATACCATGTAAATGCTTACATGGTATTTTTTTATGGATTTATATTTTTTAATAGAAAAGTAGAAAGAAAAAAAGTTATCAAAAAATTTAAAAAAGAAGTTGTCGAATTATGAAACATCTATTATAATACATTTTAATGAATGTCATATAACATAACATAATGGTGGGGGATTATCTAACATGACAAAAACTTTAGTAGAACTAGAAACTTCAACTTTAGATCAAATTAAAGAAACGATTAAAGAAAAAAGTGTGGAACTATTACACTTACAATTCGTTGATATTGAAGGAATCTTAAAGCATGTGACAGTAACAGTTGAACAATTAGAGGATGTAGTAGAAGGAAAAATGATGTTTGACGGATCTTCTGTTAAAGGGTTTTCCCCTATTAATAAATCCGACCTTTACTTACAACCGGATTTAACAACATTTGCTGTTCTTCCTTGGTCAGTTGAAGAGGGGTATGCGGAAGCAAGATTTTTATGCTCTGTAAAAAACCCGGACGGAACTCCATTTGATGGAGATACAAGAAATGTTTTAAAGAAAACGGTTGAGCGTGCTGCTGAAAGTGGATATACGATTTCAGTTGGACCTGAGCTAGAGTTTTTCTTATTCAAAACAGATGAAAATGGCTACGCAACTCAAGAACTAAGTGACAAAGCAGGCTATTTCGAGCCATCACCACACGATCTTGGAGAACGCGTTCGCTTAGAAATTTACCGTGCCTTAAAAGCAATGGGCTTTACAATTGAAGCATCTCACCACGAGGTAGCTGAAGGACAACATGAAATCAATTTCAAGTATGCCGATGCTTTAACAGCAGCAGATTTGTCTACTACGTATAAATGGGTAGTTAAGACAGTTGCTCAGAAATTTGGTTTGCATGCAACATTCATGCCAAAGCCAGCATTCGGAATCAATGGCTCTGGGATGCACGTGAATATGTCATTCTTTGAAGGAAGCGAAAATGCATTCTTCGATCCATCTGATGAGTTACAATTATCGAAGAAAGCATATCATTTCATTGCAGGTGTACTTGAAAACGTAAAGAGCTTCGCGGCTGTAACTAACCCGCTTGTAAACTCTTATAAGCGTCTAGTACCAGGCTATGAAGCACCTTGCTATCTTGCTTGGTCAGCGTCTAACCGTTCAGCGCTTATCCGTATTCCAGCTAAGAAAGGTCTTGCGACTCGTGTAGAATTACGTTGTCCAGATCCATCTGCAAATCCATACTTAACGTTTGCAGTAATTGCGGCTGCAGGTTTAGATGGAATTGAAAAAGAACTAGAAGCTCCAGCTCCAATTAACGAAGATATCTTCCATATGACAGATGAGAGAAGAGCTCATTTAGGAATTGAGAACCTTCCTGGTAGCTTAAAAGAAGCTGTAGTTGAATTAGAAGCAAGCAATTTTGGTGCTAAAGCATTAGGCGAGCACGTATATGGTGAATATGTGGCAATGAAAAAAGCAGAGTGGGATAGCTACCGCATCTCCGTTCACGCTTGGGAAATTGAAAACTATCACTCTAAATTCTAATCATAAAAACAAGAGAATAGATGAATGAAAGGATGGAACGAATATGTTCCATCCTTTCATTTTGGCTTGAGAGGGTTGTCCAAGAGGAAAGTGGTAAAGATTTTTTTATGAAAGGTCAAAATAACATTTATTCATCCCCTGTTTTAATATATAAAATAAATAAAATAGCCAAAAAGAAAGGAGAAAATATAGATGGATGCAACAGGGGTAACAGGAAAGCTTTATCATGCTTGTCAATGGATCTCTCGATTGGCCTATTTGAATCTCCTATGGTTGTTATTTATGGGACTGGGGCTGTTCATCTTTGGAGCTGCGCCTTCGACAGTGGCGATGTTCACGATTATTCGTAAGTGGTTACAGGGTGAAAAGGAGTTGTCCATTTTTTCACTCTTTTTTGAGATTTATAAAAAGGAGTTCTGGACAGCCAATCGTTTAGGGTTGGTGTTACTGGGTTTTACCTTAATTTTATTCTTAGATTGGATGTTAATCGGATCATTACAAGGATTTCTTTATCCAATATTATTAGGTTGTTTAATAGGTGTGGCATTCCTTTTTAGTATCGTCATGCTGTATATATTTCCTGTCTTTGTTCATTACGAACATAACACGTTTCAATATGTAAAGGTTGCTTTTTTACTCGGAATCTCTTATCCACTTTATTCCTTCGTCATGATGCTTGCAGTGATGTGTGTTGTCACCATTAGTATCTTTTTCAATGGGGTAGGATTGCTCTTTTTTGGAAGTGGGATAAGTTATATACTAATGTATATTTCAACTCTATTATTTCATAAAGTAGCTCAAAAATTTGAAGTGGAAGTTTCTAGATCCTAGTGTTCTCTTACGAAATAGTGGTCAAATTATTCTCATAACAGGTAAATTTATTGATATGTTGGTAAAAATTGATTTTGCTACACTTATTTTGTAAGGGTTTTCAATAAATAAAGTAGTAGGGGGAAAGAGAATGAAAAGGAAGATCTGGTCCATATTTATCTTAGTCTCTGTTTTTTGTATCGTATTAGCCGGTTGTTCAGGAAACAGCACCAAGGAAAAGGCATCATCTGAATCAGAATCAGATGAAAAGGTAACGATTAAATTCCACACGCACGGAAACGAAGCATCCTATAACTGGAAGGAAACGATTGCTGCCTTTGAAGAAAAACACCCTAACATTAAAGTGGATCTAGTTATTCTTAGTGAAAAGGGAGATACGCAGGAAGCAACGAAAAAGCTCGATTTAGCTGCAGCATCAGGAGAGCAAATGGATGTGCTTATGTTTAGTGATCCAGCAAGCTATGCTCAGCGTGTGAGTATGGGGATGGTGGCCCCAATCGATGAGTTTATTACAGAAGAAGGCTACAAGGTTACGGAAGAATATAAGGTAGATACACAAATTGACGGAAAGTACTATTCGCTTCCAGGCAAATTTAACCCATGGTATGTTCTGTTAAATAAAGACCATTTGGACGCTGCTGGTTTAGAAGTACCAACAGGTTGGACATGGGATGAATTTGCTGAATACGCGAAGGCCATGACAACAGACGATCATTATGGAACCTACTTCCACGGACCACAAAATGGTGGCTGGATGGAATTTTTAAAGTTAGCATTAGCAAGTGAAGAAGAAGATACTGAGTTTACAACAGTGGATGGAAAATCGAATCTTGATCATCCACTGTTCAAAAAGACTCTGGAACTTCGAGTGAAAATGGAGAAAGAAGATCAATCAGCCGTTCCTTACACAGATATCTTATCGCAAAAGCTTCATTACCGTAATCAGTTCTTTAATCAGGATGCAAGTTCGATTCTAATCGGCAGCTGGATGAATACAGAGCTTGGCGGTACAGAACAGTTCCCATTAAACTTTAATGTCGCGGTTGCACCATATCCGAAAAATGAAAAAGAGGCTACGGGCGGATTCACACCTGTAACAACTGACTTCATGGCAGTTGCGGGCACATCTGAACATAAGGAAGAAGCGTATACATTTATTCGCTGGTATACAACCGAGGGACAAATTGTACAAGGGAAGAACATTCCGTCTTGGAGCAAGGTGAGTGAAGGGGATTTAGCGGGTATTGTTGACAAAATCCTTAGCGGTACAGTGAGTCCTGAAAAAGTCGATAAAGACTCCTTAATTAATGTGTTAACAAATGCGAAGTCATCGAAGATCATCTCACCTGTATCCTATCAGGCTGAAATCTATAAAGTCATCAATGAAGAATATGAAAAACTCATCTTTGGTGAACAAGATGTAGAAAAAACGATTGAAGCGTCCCAAGAGAGAGTACAGGGAATCATTGATAGTAATAAATAATGATAGACAGCATGTAATGAAACAATAATAATAGAAAGAAAGGGTTGTAAACGATTACAACCCTTTCTTTGTATTAAAGGGTGTTTAGCGTATGAAGCTTAAGAAACATTGGAAGCTAGAGCCGAAATCATTTCGGTTCAAAGTGATTTTTATTTCAATTATTTGCCTAGTTATCCCTGCGACAATCTCGTTGTTTATCTATAATTACTTAACCACCGATACGCTGAAGGAACAGGCGCTTTCAAATGCCAATCGCGAACTGACAATAGCGAATGAATACGTGGAAAAGCTATTGGAAGACATGCTTTACATAACAAATTTTATCCAACTGGATGCGGAAATGAATACCATTCTAAAAGAAAAAGCGAAAAGTACCAGTGACCCCACATCATCAGAGTATGAAAGATTTATGGATGAAAATAGAATCAATAAAACGATTGAAAATATTACCCTTGTTGGTGAAAAGTCGTATGTGACGATTCTTTTAAAAAATGGAAAATCCTATACGAATTATTCAAGCTGGGAATACGATCCTAATCTTTTGGTTCATGAAGAATGGTTCAAACAATTAAATGACCTCCAAGGCTATGAATCGATATGGATTGGCAGTCAACCAACCATGATCAAATCAGAAGTAAAAAATAATCCATACCAAATATCTGTGGCTAGAACATTAAGAGACGAAAACGTAAAGGTGTATGGATACGTGATTGTCACCATCATGGAGAATAAAATTAATGAACTGTTCAGTGGCTTACAGGGCCACGAAGAAATGATGTTACTGAATGCTTCGAATCAAATCCTTTCTCACCGTGACGATTCAAGAATCGGTGAAAACTTTCAATATAGTTCACAGCTGAAGGAACAGAACTCATCCAATATTTTTCAAATTTCTAAAAAAGATTACTTAATTGCAGAGCATAACATTTCGTTTACAGGGTGGAAGCTGGTGTCACTCGTGCCCTACAAACAGGCTGTCAATAAAATTAACTCAATATTCAATAAAGTGTTTGTGGTGCAAGTTGTTTCCTTTGCTCTTTTCCTTTTTTTAATGGCTTATTTACTGCGAACGATCACCAAACCAATCGTTCATCTTGGAAATGTGGCGCAATCGGTAAAACAAGGGAATTTAACGATTCGTTCTCGTATTCAGAGTAGGGATGAGGTTGGCAGACTATCCGATTCCTTTGATCATATGTTAGATCGGGTGAATGAAATGATTGAAGAGATAACAGATACGCAGGAACGGAAACGTAAAGCAGAGCTTGCCATGCTACAAGCGCAAATCAATCCCCATTTTCTCTTTAATGTCCTGAATTCGATTCGAATGAAAGTGTTAGTAAGAGGAGATAAGGAAAGTGCAAACATGATTAGCTCCTTATCCAAACTGCTACGCATGACGATTGATAAAAATAAAGAAACCATTACCTTTCAAGAAGAAATTCAAATTGTGTTGGATTATATCAATCTTATGAATATGAGACAAAAGGAAGAAGTAAAGGTCGAGCTTTGTTTACATGAAGAAGCCCAATCGATCAGAATTCCACGATTCATCTTGCAGCCAATCATCGAAAACTCGATCATTCATGGGTTGAATCAAAGTGCAGGGACCATCGTAGTAAGAACCGAAATCATCGACTCTCAGATGGTGATTGTGATTGAAGATGACGGTCAAGGCATGGATCACGAAGCATTGGTTCATTTACGAAGAAAGCTAAGTCAAACTTCCGGAATTGAATACAGAAACAGTGAAAATCATAAAGGATTTTCGTCCTTAGGGTTATCTAATGTGTATGAGAGAATGTTTATCACTTTTGGCAAGTCCTTTCAGATGGATATCCAAAGCAAACCTGGAGAGGGAACGAAAGTGTTGTTAACGATTCAAAAAGGAGGCTGTCATCCTGATGTACAAAGTGATGCTAGTTGATGATGATTATCCGGTGTTACAGTTATTATCTGAAACCATTGAATGGGAGAAAATAGGGGTAACGCTGCAAAGCACACATGAAAATGGGGCAAGTGCCTATGAAAAGGCCATGCAAGACATGCCAGATATTTTAATTACGGATATTGGAATGCCCAAAATGAATGGTATCGAACTGACGAAAAAATTAAAAGAGAAAAACCCTAAATTACAGGTAGCTATTTTATCGTGCCACTCCGATTTTGTGTACGCCCATCAAGCATTAAAGCTTCAGGTTCAGGATTACTTGGTGAAAGACACGTTTGACCCAGATGATTTATATGAATTAGTAAAAAAATTCAAGGATACACTTGATGATCAAAATCATAAAAGAATCAAACAAATTCAGCTTCAGGAAATGCTTGATCGGAACAAAGAAAGTGTCAAACAAAGATTTATTAGAAAAGTGATAGATGGGTGTGAAATTCATGAGAAAGAAAGATTAGCAGAGTGCAAATCTCTTGGACTGCATATTGACCAAACCGGTTATGTTGGGTCATTGGCAATGATTCATGACTTTCCTTTAGCAAAAGAAAAATTTGTATCTGAGGATACATTGATGTTTGCGATGAACAATGTCGTTTCAGAAGCCATAGAGAGATTTTGTTCTGGTGCCGTTCATTTTCAACTGGGACCAAGAGAACTATTTGTCTTTTTTCCTTCCTCATTAGTGTTAAAGAACAATGCTCTTTTTGAAGCAAAAGAGAGTATGAAGAAGATCCAGCACGCCATAAAAAAATCAGCAGGCATTTCTCTTTCTTTTCTAGTAGGGGAAGGTTGTAAAACATTAGTAGAGTTCAAGCAGGAAGTAATCACCCTGATCAATAGCAAACACCAGAGTTTTTACATGGAACCAGGGGCCATTGTTGATAAGGCAAGCCTACAGGAGTCCCAAACAGAGGAGTTGTACTCCAAATATGATGAAGCTGCCGCAGAAATGAGAGAGCTCATCATGCTAAGGGACGAAGCTAGAATTCCGGTTTTTGTTACCAAGTGGACATCGTTTCTTAAAGATTATCAATTCCCACCCGAAATGGTTAAGGACTGGGTTCTAAAATTATTATTGGATTTAAGAGGAAAGCTTCAAGCCCTTCAGTTTTTCCGGTCTCAACATACAGTGGAACATATGCATAATGAAATTCTCGATATTCAATTTGTAAGTGAATTGCATACGTGGTGGATTCATTACTTTAAAACAACGTTAACGTTAGTAAATGAAGTGTACCAGCAAACAAGACGTAAAGAAATACTAGATGCATTTAAGTATGTTTCTTTGCATATTGAAAAGAAGATCAGCCTAGACGAGGTGTCTAGCCATCTGTACCTCAATCCCAGTTATTTTAGCCGTTTGTTTAAAAAAGAGGTCGGTGAAACGTTTGTTGAATACGTAACAAAAATGAAAATCAATCGAGCGAAAGAATTACTAGAACAAACAGCCGATTCCGTAGGGAAAATATGCGAAAGACTAGGGTATGACAACCAAAGCTATTTTATAAAAATCTTTAAAAACTATGTCGGCGTCACACCGATCGAGTTTCGAACAGGGAAGATGTAAGGATTAGTAAAGTATATTTGAATGGATTTGAGTGGAGGGTGGCGACTCCTGCGGGAAAAGCTTAGATTTTAAAGAAAGTTGTACGATTTCTAAGAAAGGTATACCGTTTATAAAAAAAGTTGAACTGTTTATAAGAATGTCGAACCGTTTAAAAATGATGTCCCTGAATATTCTACTTTTGATTTTTCTTCTTGAACAATAGGAGCAGGTTTATATAACAAGGATTTTTATAATAAAGGAAAACTTCCCTTCAATGTAGAACAATTGTATTAGTTTGTTTAATTAGAGGTGAAAACCAATGGGGAAAAAGCCTTCGTCTTACTAGCTGGGGGCTTCGGAATGTATTCGAAATATGCTGTTTTTTCAAATCTATACGTGTTTCTTATCAGTAAAATCATGTGATTGTTGGAGTTTCTAACTTTTTACATATTTTTCATTCTCTGAGAAAACAATAAAAACACTAAATAATATCGTAAATCGGAGGATGAACATTGGAGACAAATAGCCCAATTCGATTAACTGCTCCGAAATTGCAAGCCTATGGACTCAATACATTTTTGATACAATGTCCATTTGTTTCTTTCGTTATGCACTCGAACATATCGAAGATCAGGAAGTCAAATCGATCTACCAAACTTCCCTTGAATTATCCAAAAAGCATGTCCAAGAAATTACAGTATTCATGTTAAAAGAAAATCACCCTATTCCACGTGGGTTTACAGAAAAAGACGACGTAAACATTTACGCACCACGTCTTTTTCAAGACTCTTTCTACCTAAATTATATTTATATCATGACTTTGCAAGGAATGACTGGGTATGCTTTATCTGTTAGTAATTCAGTTCGTTCTGACTTACGGAAGTATTACATAACCTGTATGTCCGAAACGATGGAGCTTTTTGATCAATCCATTGATTTAATGCTTTCAAAAGGACTTTTTACTCGACCTCCTATTATTACACCACCTGAATCAATCGATTTTGTAAAGCACCAAAGTTTTTTAACTGGATGGTTAGGAGATCGTCGTCCGCTGAATGCTATGGAAATAGGAGATATTACTTTCAATATGCTAAAAATGCATTTACATGCTGGTTTAAAAGTGGGATTCATCCAAGTAGCACAATCAAAAGAGGCTCGTCTACATTTCAAGAGGGGACTGGACATTGCCAATAAACACATAAAAATATTTGAATCGGTACTTAAGGAAGATAAATTAAATTCACCTATTTCCTGGCAATCAATGATCACGAACTCTACTTCAATGACCTTTTCAGATAAATATATGTTGTACCAAATTCAATTGTCTACACAATTAACTCTTTCATATTATGGTTCAGCTTTGAGTGTTAATGCAAGAAGAGATTTAGGTGCTGATTACTTACGACTAATTTTAGAACTTTTACACTTTGCAGAAGACGGAGCAAACCTAATGATAAAAAATGGATGGTTAGAGCAGCCTCCAACAGCAAGTGATCGAGAATCGCTTGCAAAGGAAAGGAATGATAAATAATATTTCGGAAACTGGAAGCTAGGAACAATTCCTAGCTTTTGGAATTTTTGGCTATCTTTTACCTCCTAACTCTCCGAGCTACCTACTTCTCCTCTTTGATAAAGAAAGGTTTGACTTTTGAGTTTATGAAACGTGGAATAAAACATATCCACTTACCTAGACCCTCTTACTTAGTGGATATTAGATTGAAAGATATTCCGATTAGATTGTTTATCATAAATATGGTCATAACGGCCATTTATACAATTGGTGTACTATCAAGCCTTATATGCATCTTTAATAGCTCCAGAAAGAGCATCGACCTCTATAATGGCATCGGGACTTATTAATGGAGTGGCAACGAACCTACTTACCATATTTATTGACCCGAAAATTTCTATACTTGCTGATGATGTTATTAATCAAAGGGGAAGTTATACCAATCTAAAGGCTGTATCGCTAATGATGATTACCTCTCGTTTGTTAGGTACATTACTAGCTCAATTGTTCTTTATACAAGGGGCTGAATATATCGCTTGGTTTACCAAATTCATTGTATAGGAAAATAACGTTGGCATTGATTCGGATGAAGAATTAATGCCTATATTTTTTATAGTTGTAGTCCCAATTTATTGGATTTTACTAATCTGAGGTCATAATACGAAATAACAGTAAATAGTTGAAAGGAAATACATATATTTCACCTATCCATAGTTGCGCCCATAAACTAAGAGTGGGTGATGTATATGCAAAAACGGAATAAATGGGACATAACGTCTTATCATCAAAAATATTTCCGTCCATCTTGTTTGAAGGCTTTAAATTTAAGATTTAACAGTTCTGAGTTCTTTTCACTTTTTTCTGAAAAAACTCATGACCAAATCAAATTACCTTCTGAATTGACTAGAACCCCCGAAGATACCCTTCTTAATTATTTTAGCGTCCTGCGTGAAGCTGAATATATGGGTGGGAGGAGTTGCGGTTCGGTTGGTCAGGCACGTACTCCATTTCCAATTGCCTATAATTTTCTGTCTAAAGAGTATCAAAATAAATTAAGCTATGATGAATATTTTAATTCGTTTGCTGGGATAGGGCATACGAGTTTAATAAAGCTTTTTCGAGTACCTGATGGAAAAAGAGACATAAAGTTATTTTATGAAATTGAAACGATTGAAGGGTTTAAAGGTAAGCGAGCGGAGTATTTTGGTTATTCATACGGATTTATTTATCTTATTCATGAAAAAGAGGGTTTTCGAATCTCAGATTTGAGTAAGTTTGAAGAGGATTTTTTATGTGCACCATATCATGGTTGGGACCATGACGGGGAAGCTGTCATAGAAGTGAAATATGGGAGTTGGTGCAAATTAATACAACAAATGTACCCAACTGTGAAAAATGGATACTTTAAAAATATTTATTTTCTTGGTACGGATGGAGCTGATTATTGTTTTATTTTTGTTACATTGACGAATGGGACTGATGTAGAAATTGCTCAATATCGAAAACTAAGCAATGATATGTGGATACAGGTGAACATGAATCCCGAAGAAGAGTGTTTAACAAAAAAAGGACGTTAATACCGGGTTAACGTCCACCCGCAGCGGAAATCTAGCAGTACTGTTTAATAGCGGTCCACCTCTTTATGAGGTGGCTTTTTTTTTATTCACCGTAGGAAAATAAGTCAAAATAGTGTAGTGATACATCAAAATACTGTTAATAAAGAAAATTAGTATTCTTTTATAATAAAACTATACAAAAAATCGAGGTGAAAAAGATGAGTGCCAACACTGAACTCTCCAAACCAGCAAAGGTGGTTGGAAGACGTACGACTCGAAAAATGAATAAAGAGAAAAATGAAAATGTAGCAGGGCTGTTATTTGTCTCTCCCATGCTCATCGGTGTGTCCGTTCTCGTATTGATTCCTATTTTGGCGACATTTGTACTGAGTTTTTCCGAATGGAGTTTTATTACCCCATTATCACAATTGCATTGGGTGGGATTTGATAATTTTACAAGACTGTTTGAAGATCCTGTCTTTTTAAAATCACTCTTAAATAACGCGATCTTCATCCTGACCGTTCCGATCTGTATGATTATCTCCCTTTTATTGGCTATTACGATTGATCGGAATGTGTATCTAAAAGGATTTTTTAAAGTAGCCTTTTTTATGCCATATATTTCGAGTGTGGTGGCGATCGCTGTTGTTTGGCAGGTGCTATTCCATCCATCTGCTGGGCCGATTAACCAAGTCTTGATGTCTCTTGGAATCGACAGTCCTCCAAAATGGATTGCTGATCCGAACTTCGCCCTGATTTCCATTATGCTCATTCAAGTCTGGGTATCGATTGGCTTTAATATGATTATCTTTCTAGCAGGCTTGCAAAATATTCCTAAGGATCTGTATGAAGCAGCAGATATTGATGGAGCGAATGCATGGGTGAAATTCAGACATATTACGGTACCGATGATCTCTCCAACGTCCTTCTTCTTGTTCATCACGGGTATCATCTCAACCTTTAAAGTATTTGATCTCGTGGCGGTATTAACCAAGGGAGGACCTATGCATTCGACCTCCATGATTGTTTGGAACCTTTATGAAACCGCTTTCGTGAATTTAAAAATTGGGCCCGCTTCAGCAATGGCCGTCGTACTTTTTGTAATTGTATTCGCTATTACCATTATTCAATGGATTGGACAGAAAAAATGGGTGAATTATTAAGGGGGGGGAGTAAGAATGACAAAGTCCTTAGGAGTGAAAAAAAGTGTTATCACAGTGATGATGCTTGCAGTGAGTATCTTGTTTTTGTTGCCTTTTGTTTGGATGCTTTCGACATCCTTTAAAATTGAAGCCGATGTGTTTAAATTTCCTATTCAGTGGATTCCAGAACGATGGAATGGCTTTAATAACTATAAAGAAGTTTGGTTCGGGGATTACCCGTTTTATGTGTATTACTGGAACACGATTAAAGTAACGGTTTTAACCACCTTGGTTTCTGTCGTTGTTTCGGCACTTGCAGCATACGGATTTTCAAAGGTAAAGTTCCCGTTTGGAAAATTCCTTTTTATCATCGTGTTAGCCACTTACATGGTGCCACCACAGGCGATTCTTGTTCCGCAATTTATTTTATTTCGAAAAATTGGTTTGTTTGACAGTCATTTAGGACTGATACTGCTTGGAAGCTTTAGTGTGCTTGGAACATTTATGCTCCGCCAATTTTTCATGAGTATTCATAATGATCTGATCGAAGCAGCCAAAATTGATGGTGCGGGCCATTGGAAAATATTCTGGTCGATCGCCTTGCCAATCGTAAAGCCAGCCATAGCCACCTATGGAATCCTCAGGTTTATCTGGACGTGGAATGATTATCAAAATCCATTGATATTCCTACGAACGGATCACTTATTAACGATTCAGCTGGCCATGCAAAAATTCACCACCATTAATGGCGAATTCTACTCGTTGATCATGGCAGCAGCGGTTTCAGCGATTCTTCCGTTGGTGATTGTATTTATTATCGGTCAAAAACAGGTGATTGAAGGAATTGCGCTAGGTGGAGTCAAGGGCTAGGAGGGTAAACTTTGAATACTTCAGATTTTAAAAGCTTGCTAGATATGGAAGCTCCATTATTGTTTGATACTAACGAAGCGAAGAATCATTGGTGGAGGAAGGTAAAGAATACCCCAACCTACCAGCCATTTCTCGATGAAATTCAAATGGAAGGGAAAAGATTACTTCAAGAAAAAGAGCCAGAACTATCGTATTCTTTGTTTAAGCTTTTTGAAGAAAATGGCTCACGAGTGGAATATGAAAAGGTGTATTTTGAAAAAAGAAGGCGTCTGACTACCTTTGCCATTATGGTATTACTCGAACCTGACAATATAGTGTATCGAGAAGAATTAGAAAATTGTATTTGGTCCATTTGTAATGAGTATTCTTGGTGCCTTCCTGCTCATTTATTACACAGCAACGAAACATCAACGAATATACATTACTCCTTGCATACCCCGATGATACAGCAGTATTCGATTGACTTGTTTGCTGCAGAAACAGCCTTTTCGTTGGCAGAAATATTGAAACTAACCGAGGACTCTTTGTCACCGTTAATATGTAAGCGCATTTATGAAGAAATATATAAAAGGATTTTTTCTTCTTTCATTCGCACCACCTTCAAATGGGAAACCGAGACCCATAATTGGGCAGCTGTTTGTGCAGGTTCGATCGGGGCAGCGGCCTTTCATCTAATAGATGACCAAGAAGAGTTAGCCATCATTTTAGAAAAGGTACTACCAGCGATGGATTGTTATTTGAGTGGATTTAATAAGGATGGTTTTTGCCTCGAAGGCTATGGATATTGGCAATATGGCTTTGGATACTATGTCTATTTTGCCGATTTATTAAAAAAGCGGACTTTAGGGAAACTGGATTTATTTGCTTCAGAGAAGATTCATCAAATCGCCTTTTTTCAACAAAGATGTTTTTTAGAGGACCATCTCGTGGTGAACTTTTCGGATGCCGTTCCGACAGCTTCTGTCTATTTAGGACTCAGTCATTATTTGAGTCAGATTTACGGTGATGTGGAGGTTCCTAGACAAGAGCTTCGGGCAAAGTATACAGATGACCACTGCAGCAGATGGGCACCAGCCATCCGAAATCTTTTGTGGTTTGATGAAAATGCTGAAGAAAAGGCTTGGGGAAGTGGAACCTTCTACTCAAAAGATTCAGGATGGATGATTTCAAGATATCATGAACCCACGGGAAGTTTTTCCTTTGCGGCAAAAGGTGGGCATAATGATGAACCGCATAATCATAACGATCTTGGTCACTTTATCCTGCAGGGGAATCAAGAGGTATTTTTAAAGGATTTAGGATCGGGCTTATACAATAAAGATTATTTCGGTGAGAAGCGTTACACCTTTGTAGGGAATGGGTCACAGGGGCATTCGGTTCCGATCATTAATCATCAATACCAGGTAGAGGGCGAATCTCATTTTGCTAGAATTCTACAGGCGGATGCAGGAGAAGAGGTCGATTTCTTTGAGTTGGATCTAGTTAAAGCCTATGAAGTGGACACATTATCATCATTGATACGGAAGTTTTCATGGGTAAAAAAGAATCTACCTAAGCTGGTTTTGGAGGATACCTACACCTTTACCGAACAACCGGTATTGATCATTGAACGATTGATTGTTCCATCTCTACTGATTACAGAGGAAGAGGATGGTGTAGTTTTAGAAGGAAAAAGTAGAGTAAGAATTTTATATGATAAAAGACAGCTGTACTTAGATGTGAAAAAGTTCGAGTTTATCAATCATTCTGGTGTAACAGAAGAACACTTGGCACTCGACTTTACCGTTTTACACCCAGTTAAGAATTGTAAAGTAGAGTTGGTTTTTCAATTTGAATAAGGAGGAATAGACGATGACCGAACAATTGCTTTGGGTAAACACCGCTTGGGAACAGATCGTGAAAAAAATAGAAAGAACCAGTCAGCGAATGGGGGCGAATTTTCCTCATGCGAGTAAAGATGGTCAATACGATTTAGCCGAGCCGTATTGGTGGACGGCTGGTTTTTGGCCAGGAATATTGTGGCAGGTGTATCGAGATACGCAAAACAAGGAATTAATGAATCTAGCAGAGGAATGTGAACAGAAGCTGGATGCTGTTCAACAAAATTACTATCGACTGGACCATGATATGGGATTTATGTGGACCTTAACGAGTGTGGCTCATTATAAGTTAACAGGAAATGAGGATTCTAAGCGGCGTGCGTTGTTAGTAGCGAATCTATTGATGGGCCGCTTTAATGTGAATGGAAACTTTATTAGAGCCTGGAATCCATGGACAGAGGGCGAAGACAATAGTGGGGTGGCGATTATCGATTGCTTAATGAATCTTCCTCTCTTGTACTGGGCATCAGGAGAAACAGGTGATCCAAGATTTAAGAGTGTGGCGAAAAAGCACGCCGATACCGTGTTAGAGCATTTTATTCGCAGTGATGGCGCCGTTCATCATATTGTTCGATTTGATCCTGAAACGGGAGAAAGAATCGAAGCGTTAGGTGGCCAAGGGTATGCTCCATTTTCTGCCTGGTCAAGAGGAGCGGCATGGGCCATTTATGGGTTGACGTTAAGCTACCATTATACGAAGGAAGCAACCTATTTAGAGGCAGCTAAAAGAGTCGCTCATTTCTTTCTCTCACACCTTCCTGAAGATCTGGTACCGGCATGGGATTTCCGCCTTCCACATGATGTGGAGTCACCAAAGGATTCATCTGCGGGTGCGATTGCCGCTTGTGGCCTTCTTTTATTAGCAGAAAAGGTGCCTTCTACAGAAGCAGCCACTTATCAAAAGGCGGGAGTGAACATTTTAGAATCACTATATAAAAACTATGGGGATTGGGAAGGCACTGAAGAGGGGTTAATTTTACATGGAACAAGCCATTTCCCAGAAGGAAAATACACTGATAATCCCCTTATTTATGGTGATTACTTTTTTGTAGAAGGAATGGCTAGATTAAAAGGTTATAGAGAATTATTTTGGTAGATTTTTGCTAAAAGGAAGGAGGAATGGTGTCGATGTTAAAGCTCGATTTACCCATTCAAAGGAATCCACTCAAAACACGCCAAGATCTCATTGATTCATTATCGCAAATCCTAAAACCGTTAAAACCCTTGTATAGCAAGGGCAAAGCACGGCTTGAAATAGGAAACACGGGAACTAGTTACTCGGATTGCATTGCAGGAATGGAAGGCTTCTCTCGAATTCTATGGGGACTTGTTCCGCTTATGGCAGGCGGAGAAAGCTCAGACATGTGGGATGATCATTTACAAGGGATTAAAAATGGAACGGATCCGTCCCATGAGGAGTATTGGGGAGAGATTACGGACTTTGATCAACGTGCGGTGGAAATGGCTGCGTTTGGGTATGCCCTTGCCCTAGTTCCTGAGAGAATTTGCGATCCCTTAAATGACCTTGAAAAAGAAAACCTATTTCAATGGCTGAATCAAATCAACCAAATCAGCGTGTACGATTGCAACTGGCTGTTTTTTCCGGTGCTTGTGAATCTTGGTTTCAAGCGGGTAGGTCTACCGTACGACCGGGAGAAGTTGAAGCATAACCTCAATCGTATCGATGAATTTTATTTGGGTGATGGCTGGTATTCAGACGGTCCTGATGCTCACTGTGATTATTATGGGCCATTCGCCATTCATTTTTATAGTCTTCTATATAGCAAGTTAATGAGAGAAGAGGACCCTGTACGGGCGGAGCGTTACCGAAGTCGAGGGGAATCCTTCGCAAAAGACTTTATCTATTGGTTCGCTAACGATGGATCAGCTCTTCCTTATGGAAGAAGTTTAACGTATCGATTTTCCCACTCGGCCTTTTGGTGTGCATTAGTGTTTGCAGAAGTGGAACCATTTTCTTTAGGTGTATTGAAAGGAATCATTCTAAGAAACCTTCGCTGGTGGTTTAGTCAGCCGATATTTGACTCCAAGGGTTTGCTCACAATCGGGTACCGTTATCCAAACTTAGTGATGGCAGAAAACTATAACTCTCCAGGTTCACCTTATTGGGCTCTGAAAACCTATATGGTGTTGGCTTTGCCTGAAACACATCCATTTTGGACAACAGAAGAGGAGCCATTACCAGCATTAAAGGAAAAGGTGACCCAAGCCTCTCCTCGATTGATTGTCCATCGACAAGAGGAAAGTGATCATGTCGTTGCATTTAATGCGGGGTATCAGCACACGAATGAACATCCTCATACGGCAGCCAAATATGAAAAATTCGTCTACTCCAACTTTTTTGGATTCAGCGTTTCTAAAGCAGAGTGGGGATTAGCGCAAGGTGCTTTTGATTCCATGTTGGCGGTCAGTGAAGGCGACAATATTTATCGAGGAAAAAGAATCTGTGAGGAATATCGAATAACCGATGATGTCATCTACACAAGCTGGAAACCATGGTCAGATGTGGAGATCCAAACCTGGATCGTATCAGGAGCACCATGGCATCTGCGTATCCATCGCATTGATACGGGCAGACGCCTCGATTGTGCAGATGGAGGTTTTGCGTTGGGACTAGAGAATAGTCAAATAAATGGTCAAACAGCTAAAATTATTCAACAACCCAAACAATGCGCAAGCTTTTTCCCATGGGGAGCAAGCGGCATTAAAAGCTTAGATGAAAACGGCCAGGCAGAGCTCTTATATCCACATGCGAATACAAATCTTATGCAAGCAAGAACCGTCATTCCCACCATCAAATCTAGTTATCAACCTGGTATACACTGGATGATTAATGCAGTGTTTGGGGAAGTGGGAACGGATGGGGTGATGAATGGATGGGAATCTGTTCCGGAGGTTAAGGTACAAGATGGTAAGATCACAGTTGGTCAAGGGGTGGATCAACTCATCATTCCTTTCTAGGTGTTCTTATTTAATGAAAGGCATTTTAGTTAGAATCAAACCTCACAAAATTACGCATCAAGGAGCAGTTGAACTAAGCCACTGCTCCTTGATCCTTTATGCGTTTTTCTTTTTATCATAGGTTTCTTTCAGTCGCTTGATATCTTCTTTAGGTGGTAAACCAAATAGTCTAGAATATTCACGGCTGAATTGGGATGGACTTTCATAGCCAACTCGGAATGCGACATCGGCAGCACCTGCCGCCTCAGTTAATAACAAATGCCGAGCTTCCTGCAGTCTCAGTTGTTTTTGGAACTGGATAGGGCTCATGGCTGTAACCTCTTTAAAAAGTCTATGAAGCGAAGAGACACCCATTTTTGCTAGTTCCGCTAGTTCCTCCACCCGTATAGCCCGATCATAATGATTCATGATATGTTCAATCGCGTCACTGATTTGATAGGTAGAACTTCCTTCAACCGCAATTTGTCCTAGCGCATCACCATGTCGTCCTTTTAGAACCCTATAGATGATTTCCTTTTTGATAAGAGGATAGAGAATAGGGATATCTTCAGGATGGTCAAGCAAACGAACCAATCTGGTTACTGCGTCTAACAGAGGTAACTCTATCAAGTTAACATACATACCTCTGTTCCTATTTTCCTTTTCATTCACCCCTATTTGAAATTCTCCTAAAACTTCTAAAATTTCATTAGGTGTAAATTCAAGTTTGAGAGCCAAATATGGAACCTCGGAAGAAGCTACCGTTACATGTCCGATAATGGGCAAGTTAACGGATGAAACAAGGTAATCGGCAGGTCCGTACCTAAAGAGCTCCTGTGACAGCATGGCCTCTTTCATCCCTTGGACGACGATACATAAGGAAGGTTTAGTAACACCGTAAAATGGTCCAGCGACATTCGAGTAATGAGAGAAAAATAAAGACGGAATCGCAGTCTCATGACCAACGTCCTGGCCTGTGTGTGACTTAATAAGTTTGGAAAGTTCAGCCTGATATGTATGGACTTCTTTAAACATACAGATCTCCTTTCTTCCATTATGATATCTCAATTGTAATGGAGGTAACTCTGTTGCGAAAGGGGAGAGAGAGGATTAGGCAATGAATTGATAGGAATGGGATATCAGTCGCCTAAGGATTTGTTGCATAATAATTAAGTACGAAGCCTTTCATAAGCGGAGAATAGATGAAACTCACGATTACTAATAGCACAAATTATAAAATACAGGAGGAATTTATATGCAAAAATTAATATTGAATAATGGTGTGGAGATGCCCATACTAGGCTTTGGTGTTTTCCAAATGAATGATCCTAAAGAATGTGAACAAGCCGTTTACGATGCTCTTATGACAGGCTATCGTCTGATAGATACGGCTGCCTCTTATTTAAATGAAGAAGCCGTGGGCAGAGCCATTAAGCGGAGTGGTGTACCAAGAGAGGAATTGTTCATTACAACCAAACTATGGGTTCAGGATGCTGGTTACGAGAGCACAAAGAGAGCATTCGCAAAATCATTAGAAAGACTGCAATTGGATTATTTAGATTTGTATTTAATTCATCAGCCATATGGAGATGTATACGGTTCTTGGCGTGTGATGGAAGAATTATATCGAGTAGGTAAAATCAAGGCTATCGGAGTAAGTAACTTCCATCCAGACCGCTTGATCGATTTAATCCTTCATAATGAAGTGATTCCTGCGGTTAACCAGGTAGAAACTCATCCATTCAACCAGCAAATAGAAAGTGCTCAATTCATGAAAGAGAATCATGTACAAATACAGTCTTGGGGACCTTTTGCTGAAGGGAAAAATGATATTTTCCAGAATGAAGTATTAGTTTCTATTGCAGAAAAGCATAATAAATCCGTTGCTCAAGTGATTTTACGTTGGCTGACACAAAGAGAAGTCGTTGCCATTCCAAAGTCAGCTCGCAAAGAAAGAATCATTGAAAACTTTAATATCTTCGATTTTGATTTGACTCAAGGAGATATGGAGCAGATTTCTACTTTAGACATGAAAGAAAGCTTGTTCTTTTCACATAGAGACCCTGAAATGGTGAAATGGATTGGTACCCGTAAACTTGATATTTAAATACTCTTTTATGTTTCAATAAGGGGGATACAAATGAAAAAGACGATATATCTCATGAGACATGGACAAACATTATTTAATAAAAGAAGGAAAGTTTCTAATTCTATTACACTAGCCTCTGAGTTATTTCTAATAATAGGTAAAAAATACACATAGGCAATTGTCATTTTATGTTAAAATAATCGTGTGTACAAACATTGAATAAGTAATCTTTAATAATTCTGACATGAACAATAATAAGTAGATAAAAATTACTTTAGTCTTTTAAAGGACTTGGCGAGGTGATAGTATGTTAAATAAAATTAAAGCGTTACCTGAAAAGGTGGCATTTTCTATTGGCTTAACATTGATATTGTTTAGTGGATTATTGTTATTTTTATTTTCCGTTTTGTTCCCTATTAGTATTTGGACGACTATAATTATACAAGGTATTGTTTGGTTATTTGCTTTCTTATTTATACAAAGTGCGGCTGAAAAAAGACATTCGCGTAGTAATAAGATATAGAAAAGCATTATATATCAGTTAAAGCGCTTGAGTTAAAGATAACCCAAGCGTTTTTTGTGTTGACCTCGTTATTTCGTTAATTGATCTAGTGCAAATATGTTTAAGAAATAAATCAGGTCGGTTGAGTAAAAATATGAACGGTGGTATAAATATACATATGATTTTCTTCTTATAAAATAATTTATTAGAAAGGAGAAGTATTGATGGAGATTGAACTCGATGAGCTAAGTCCTGCTAAAGAAGATTTTATAAAGTTGCATCAAACAACTGGCTGGAATGCAAAAGGGTTGTATACATATGGCCAATTATATACGGCAATTTGTAACAGCTGGTACTCCATTTCTATCTATCATAATAGAAATTTAATCGGTTTTGGCCGGATTATCTCGGACGGAATTTATCAAACTCTTATTTGTGATGTAATGGTTCATTCTGAATATCAAGGACAAGGTATTGGGAAAAAACTAATGGAAGCATTGCTAAAAAAATGTGAAGAGGAAGGAATTAAGTGGGTTCAATTATTTTGTGCAAAAGGTAAACAAGAATTTTATCCTAAACTAGGCTTTATAAGCCGAGAATCTGATGCACCTGGTATGTCGATATTTTTATAAGCAAGTATTCAACGAACTATATGGGGGAGAAAGCTGGATGTTTGACGATTTACAAGGTGATGCAAATATGAACCATCAACGAAAATTAGTCATATGTCTAGTTACAGAAAAAGCCGATTATCTAATCCTAGTGGAAAAGTAAACCGGCTTTTTTTCTTTATTTCGATCTTAAACACTTAAATTTTACCAACAAATAATTTAATAATACTGTATTGTTACCAATTGATTGGTTTTTTCAGAACCTCTCAATACGTTAATTAGCCCCAATTTATGTGTCACTTCCCAATTGAGGGATGAGAATTTTAAAGTGGGTTCCTAATGATGTACTATCCACAACAACAATATCTCCACGGTGTTCAAAGATGATTTTTTTTACAAACGGAAGTCCCATTCCTGTTCCATCATCTTTGGACGATACAAAGGGATCAAAAATATGGTCCCAATCAGATTCCGGGATCCCTTTTCCCGTATCGAAAAAGTCAATCACAATATAATCTTCATTCATATTTGTAAGAATCGTTATCTTTCGTTCTTCTCTATCTGGGGGAGTCGCTTCTGAACTATTTTTAATTAGATTGATAAACACTTGCTGCAAATATGATTTATTCACAAAGGCCTTTAAAGATTTATGGGAGTCAATTAACTCAATTTCGATATTGTTTTGCTTGGTAAATTCGCTAGACAGTTCAATCGAATCTTTAATGATGGAGACAATGTTCTCCGTCTTAAAGCTCATTTTAGAATGAATAATAAATTCGTTATAATTGAATGAGAGCTGTTCCAATTGATCCGTCGCTTTATAGATCATATCCAAGGCACCCTGCTGCATCTTAGTCAGTTCTTTATCTTCCATGATAAGCTTCGAGAAACCTCTGATAATGGTCGAGGTGTTTTTCATCTCATGTATAAGACTTCCAACAAAGTTTCCCGTAAAGTCTAACTTTTTTTGCCTTTCCCTTAGTTGGTAATAATTAAATTCAATAATGGCGTTCAATTTAATAAATTCAAACATAACCATAATTGAAAAAATAATTACTCCTAAACTTCCCATGATAATACCTGTTTCGGGATTAAAGTTAAATAACCCGAGTAGAAACAAAAGTAATGTATACAAGGAGAATTGTTTTAAGAAACTCCTAATGTTTGTGTTGCGAATTTTTGTGGAGATATAGAATAAAAAGAGCAAAAATATAATTAAACTAGCCATGTGAAAAACATAAACCGCGGCCCATTCACCATATACAGGAAAATAAAACTCAATATCAGATGTGGAAATACGTCTTGTTTCCAAACCTTTCATTCCAAAGTCTGTCCAACTAATGAAATAAACAAAAGAAGTCCATATGATTAAATGAATCATCATTTTCTTAGTAAATATAAAATTGACGACTCTATTTAAGATGGAGTCATTTTTTAAGGTAACCGAAAAACCTTTTATCGTACAATAGGCTACAAAAAAGGTAGCTGGTACGGAGAAGGTTGGAGCAAACCTTAAAATTCTAAATAACCAAAAAGCTGATTGTTCGTCTAACAGATCCGTGTAGTAAAGAACACCTATCCCTTGTTGCCAACCCGATATCATCACCATTAACAAGGTAATTCCTAGAGTTAAATTCGACTTTTTATAAATTTTATTAACACTAAACGCCAACACAATAGGGATCATGCCAATAGCGCAAATCAATAATCCAACAATCATACAAGGTTACTCCTATTACTCTATACTTAAAATTCATGCATAGTTAATTTTACATTAGACAATTAGTACATAGCCATAAGCTAAAATTATAACATAAATAAAAACAAATCCTACCCATTAAATAAGTAGAATTTGTTTCTAACATGGAATTACTCCCACGTGCTCAAGACGTCCACTATACGTAGAATCTGGCTCATATTTTATTCATGAATTTGAATGTAACAAAAAAGATTTTCCTCCGACTAATTAGCTGAGGTGATTCTTATGATAAGGATGAAATTTCTATCCCTATTTATCTTAAGCCTAATTATTTGCACTGTTGGTTGTTCAAATAATAGTCAACATGAAAATGCACGAGATGAGTTATCTGACCAGAAAATCATACAAGGAAGAATTTTAACAATACACTCAAAAGGTGTGTTTCTTGAATTAATGGGTGATTCAAAGAATATATCAGACACAATAAGAGTCAGTGTTGAGGATGAGAAGATGTTAGATAACCTAGTAGAAGAAAAGGATATTTTAGTTTGGTATGATTACATTAGAGAGTCTAACCCTCCCCAGACGCGAGGATTGAAAATTGAACATTTTAATGGATATGAATGACGAAAGTACGTCTCAGTGTATAGGAGGGGGAAAATGAAAAAAATTGGTTGTGTTGTTATATTTGTTTTATTATTGTTTATTTCCAATGGTTGTAAAAATATAAATCCTAAAATAACAGAAGAACAAGCGAAATCAATAGTGATCGAACATCATACGAATAACAATGGTACAGTTGATATTATTTCTGTAACTCACAAAAAAAATGAGTATATTATTGTGTGGGAGAAAGAAGAAAATTGTGAGAACGGAATAGATTATATTGATGACCGAGATGGTGAAATTACAAGGGGTCAGACTACAATATGTTAGTTTTAAGATGATTAGCGAGGAATCCACATAATGAGGTGAGATGTCTTGTAAGAAACTCACATGGAAACATTATTTTCTAATTTGGATAAATTCGGTAGAATAATCGGTTTCCAAGGTCCTAATAAAAGCTACTTCAACACTAATTTTTGATCCTTATCTAACAGGCGATGCTTGATCAAGCATTGCTTTTTCTATTTTTCTGATAACGGTAATTTCTAAGCTCATTTTTATAGGGAGAAAACAATTAACATCATATTGTAAAAACTTTCTTTACTTTAGAATCGTCTAATGGGTGGAAGGGAGCAGATGGCATTGGAAGAAAGTATCATTGAAGACATGATCGTACATGACAGAGAGAAACTAATCGATCAATTAATGGATGACTATGGGCAATCATTATTGCAACTTACCTATTCATACGTTGGTAAGAGGGAGATTGCAGAAGACCTAACGCAAGAGATATTTGTGAAATGCTATCAAAGATTAGAACAATATCAAAGAAAAGCATCTTTAAAATCGTGGATTTGGAGAATTGCCATCAATCATTGTAAGGACTATCTAAGGAGCTGGCATCATAAGCATATCGTTGTTTCTGAGGAAAAACTAAGGCATGCCCCAAGTCAGGAGACAGAGGTGGAAGACCAAGTTATTCAGAGATATGAAGACGAAGAATTAGTAAAAACAGTTTTGAGTTTACCAGATACATACAGGGAAGTGATTTATTTATATTACTTCGAAGAACTTACGATTAAGGAAATATCCTACCTGACAAGTGTGAATCAGAATACGATTAAAACCAGGCTAAAACGAGCAAAAGAAATCTTAAAAGAGAGCTTGGAGGTATAACCATGGAAGATCGTTTAAAAAACATAAAAAATGCTATGAAAAGAACGGTTTTACAGGACCTGAATTTTACGGATAAACATAAAACTAGCATTAGGCGACAAATTAACCAGCTATCTGCAACTTCAGAAGAGGATGTATTATTAGCCATTTTTCAGTTACTTAAAGAAAAACGCACGGGTTTTGAATTGAGTAGACTGTTGCGTGCAAGAGGGATTGAAAAGTTTGAAAACGAAGAGGGCTTCCTCTATATGTCCTTACATAAATTCGAGCATAAGGGGTACTTGAATACCTACTGGGAAGAACCTGATGTTAAGTACTACCAGCTTAGTACCAAGGGCTTAAAATTATTAAAAACCTTTGAAAACAAAGGTGATTGGAAAGCTTACTTGCTAAATGAAATATTGGAGAGGTAATGGATATGAGTAAACTTAAGGAGCATTTCTTAGGGGAAGTATTACAACATATAAGATCAAAAGAAGCGAAGGAAGTTGTCTACAGAGAGCTAAGTTATCACCTAAAAATGTCTAAGTCAGAATTAGTATCTAAGGGGGCAAATGAAAACGAAGCGGAAGAAAAAGCCATCAAACAAATGGGGAGCCCATCAGAACTTGGTACTCACTTTAATAAACTGTATCGTCCTGTTTTTGATTGGAAACTATTTGGTCTTTTTATCATCATTATTTTTATGGGGATATTGCCGATTATAAATGTACAGGAGAATTACTCGGAAAATCTACTGATCAAGCAATTGACATATATAGTTTTAGGAATTTTCATTTCTATGATTGTTATGTTGATTGATTATAGAAAAATAAAGAAACTGGGTTGGCTATTTCTTATTGTAGCGCTTGGATTATTACTTGCCCTGAACTTTATTCCGAACTTGGTTCTTAATGGAGTTTCATATATACGAATCATGGGTTTTACTATTAGTGGGGCATCTCTATTGCCTATCTTTTTGGTGTTTTGGGCGTTTTATCTATCTAAAGAAAAACCAAAATTAATCGTAGTACTAAGTGTTTACTTGATTTCTGTGTTCTTGTTTATGCAATTGCCTAGCTTTCCTGATGTTTTTATTTTTTCTATGTTAGTGTTTATATTGTTTATTTTTAGTTCTTTTAGTAAAAGAAATATTTATACAACCATTGGAGTTTCTTTTGGTCTCCTTCTCACCACTGTTAGTGTGTTTTGGTTTACTACAAAAGAATACCAAAAGGTTAGATTGTTAGCATTTTTAAACCCAACTGAATACGAACATAGTGCAGGTTATATGTACCTGGTTTTAAGAGATTTAAGAACTGCAGGAGGTTGGTTTGGTAATAAAAATACTCCCAAAACTTATGTACATGAATTAACAACAGATATGGTGTTTGCCAATATTACCTATTTTAATGGCTGGATCATTTCTGCGTTCCTTTTCACTATACTATCTTTACTTCTGTATAGATTAATCATCCTTTCTGCACAGGTAAAAGATCATTTTGGTAAGCAACTAATCCTAGGAGTATGTTCATTACTCTCTGCCCAAATTGTATATAATGTTGGAATGATTCTTGGATTATTTCCAATTATATCGATGTCATTACCATTTATTAGTTACGGACTAACGCCAACGGTCTTAAATTCTCTACTAATTGGGATCGTATTAAGCGTGTATCGTAGGAAAAACTTAGTTTTGAATTTATGATTACGTTCCTTAATTGTAAAACCGCTGTCATTAACGATAGCCGTTTATTGTTTTTTGTACCAGAAGAAGATGTCCAGTTAGTAAAAAAGCATTCTATATTGATATTAACGGGTTCGGTTTTCGAGTACATAAACTTAACTAGTAAACAAATTAGCAGTCCAATTCGCAACTGAATTGGACTGCACCTTTTTTGTTGATATCAAGGCTTTCCATAAATGTAATGGTATTTTAGCACCTTAGTTCGCACCTTTTTTAACAGGATGACCAAAGTTAGTGTCAGTGTTCGAATTTGTTTGTTAATTTAATTGGGGATTGATGTGCTGAGAGTGGTAGGTAGGTTTTTGGATTTTAAGTTAGAAAAGATTCTGTTGTTATTCATTGTGGACTTTTTCGAGGAGGTATAGGAATTCATAGGCGGAGAAATTCAGGTTAATGTGTATAGTAAGGGCTCAAGAAGCAGATATAAGCGGATATATTCCGATTAACTTCTATATATACCTAAATCTAAAGATTAGGTTCATATAAGCGGAAAAACTCCGCTTATTTTGCGGGAAATGTTGGTATTTCCCGAAATAAACGGAAATTCTCCGTTTATTTTTCAAAATTAGTGAAACCAATGTATAAAATGCTTGGAGAAACAATGTTCCAAGCATTTTTGCTTATCAAATTTCCTGTAATTTAAGTGTGAAATACCGTTGGAATAGCAAGGTTAGTTCTAATATTTTGTACTTCAAAACCGAACTATCTATATTGATATTGAATGGTTTTTATCTTTATCAAAATTTGGGGATGTATTAGAGTGTGTGTGACCGCTTGAAAGAGTTGATACAGTTTTCATGGAAGAATAAAATCAAGTTGAAGTAGCCGTATATTTTCTGCCATACATTACAACGAAGTTGAAGTATTTGTAAATGCTGTCAACATCTTTAAAACCACTTTCATTTAACCAGCTCAACTGTTCGGCTAAAGTGGACATCTTATCTAACTTAGTCCGTTCATATGCAGAATGAATTTCTTCTTCTGTTAAACCACTCTTCTCGATTTTAATTTTCCAGTCATTTTTATATATTTTTTCTAGAGAAGCTGTTTGTCCTAGAACTTGGTCTGCATTTACAAAAATTCCACCATCATTTAATAACTTATAAATTCGTTTGTATAAGTTTTTCTTTTCCAAATCTGTTAGATGGTGTATAGATAGAGAGGATACAATGATGTCATACTTATGTCGAAACTCATAAGAGGTATAATCAGCAATGATATAACTTATATTTGTTAAATTAGAAAAGCGATCTTTAGCAATATTTATCATTTTTTCTGAAATATCAATAAGAGTAATTTTCGCTTCAGGATATTTATTTAAAATAAAAGATGAAAATAAACCAGTTCCTGAACCAATATCTAAAACAGTTGGCGATGAAGAGGAAGTGTTCATTATTGATACTGGTATAGAATAAAAATCATCAAAACATGGGATCAGTTTACTTCGTTGAGAGTCATATTTTTCTGCATTCTCATTAAATTTTTGAACAATGGAATCTCTTGAATTTTTGTAAACCATTGTAATTATTCCCCCTTTAACTTGTTAATTGAATTATAAAGAATATTATCTATAATTAAAATTAACTAATTTGATAGTTTTTAATAACAAATCGTTATTACGTTTAAGGGTGGGGATTATGGATATTAGATGGATAAAAACATTTATCATATCTGCAAAATATGAAAATTTCAGAAAAGCTTCGGAGGAATTATTTTTAACTCAACCTGCTATCACAAAACATATTAAAAAGCTTGAAGAGGACCTTAATATTCAGTTATTTGAACGGAAAGGGAAAACAGTTACCCTGACTCCAGCAGGGTATAAATTTCTTCCTTTTGCAAAGGAATTCGTCTCAAAGTATGAACAAGGGATTGACAGCTTTGAATCCTGGAAACAAGGCTATAATCGAAAGTTAACTATTGCGACAGCACCTCAAATTGCATCATCGTTTTTACCATCGTTGTTACGAGCATTTATAGACGAAAATCCAGATATAGAAGTGTTTATAAATGTCATTAAATCATTTGAAATAGGTGATGAAATAAGAGATGGAAAAGCAGATTTAGGACTATCAAGAATACTGCCTTTACAAGCAAATCTAAAAATTGAAACTATACACGAAGAACCAGTAATTTTAGTTGGAGCTAATACATACCAAGACAGCAGCAATGTTGTGGAAAGCGAAGCATTATCTAATTACAGACTTATCACTCACAATCACCCTGATTATTGGGACTCTTTATTAAATGATGTGAAGAGGCACTACCCAACAGTTCGAACTATGGTAGTAAACCAAGTAGAAGTGACAAAAAGATTTATAGAAAATGGTCTTGGTGTTTCATATTTACCTTATTCAATGGTTAAAGAAGAAATAATAAAAAACAATCTTTTAGAGATAAAGTCTGAAAAAGTCTCAACACCTACTTCTACAACATACGTACTAACAAAAGTAGAAACAAATGAGGTAAGGAGTTTTATTACTTTTTTAAGAGAGGCTTTAAAAGAGAATTAAAATTTGGCTTTTTGAACTAATGAGGGCATTGAGTGGCATTGCTCCAAAAGGCTGAATTAATGCCCTTTGATATAAAAATCCTTATTAATCAAAAGGAGCAGGATTATTAAACAAATAATTAAAAAAGAGGGATTATGTGAAAAGCTATTATGCTATATTCTTTTGTTTAGCAATTACATTACATAATTTAGAAGAAGCCATATGGTTACCTAAATGGTCTCAGCTTGATTCATCCTTTCAAAAAACAGTAACACCCAATGAATTTCATTTTGCAGTGTTGATCATTACTGCACTTGCATATTTAGTGGCTTTTCTGTATTTAAACTTTTCAGAATCAAATATAATTAAGTGGGCATTCATTGGCTTTATAGGCTCTATGATTTTTAATGCAATTTTTCCCCATCTAATAGCTACTTTATTAATGAAAACATACGCACCTGGTTTAGCTACAGCTCTACTATTAAATATACCAATCAACACCGTTATACTTTTTAAATTACATGAATTAAATTTGGTTACTCTAAAAGAAATAATTGTATCAACAGTTGTAATTGGAATAATTTTATTAGCTATGATTCCTCTTTTGTTTATGTTCGGAGGAAATTTACTAAATTATTAATTGAATAAAACCTTTCAATGGGGAGAGATCACTTTTTTCACTAAAGTAGGTTAGGGTAGAATATTAGTCAGGCTTAGTGAACTTCTGTAATGAATGAAAATGGGTAAGAACCTCTTGGTAGATTGAGAGAGTCCTAAAGCCTGCACGTGAAAGGGACAAACTCATTTAACCAGGAGGATAAAAATGAGTTTTTACCAAAATGAAAAGATTGCTAAAAGCACTTCTCAGACTCTTAATATAGGTGTTGATATTGCCAAGTTCAAGCATGTCGCACGTGCACAGGACTATATTTCGCTCCTTCAAAAAAGTTTACTATTACCAAAAAATCCTGAATGAAAAGTATGGTCTATATTAAACTTAAAATAAAAATATAAACCCGGCGAAATAAATGCTTATCGACAACTTAAAGTTTTGTGAAGGATTGCAATTAAATAACGATGCAATCCTTTAAATAGGGATTCCACCGTTATTGAACAAACGGGGGAGGTTTATGAAAGAAGACATTTCTGTAAAAGAGCCCTTGAGATATTATTTATTTATAGTTAGATTGTGAATATATGCACTTAAAAGTTGATAATTATTAATACAGATTATCAAGAATATTGCCTGAATATTAGAGGGATAGATCTCATGTATCCTTTTAACACTACTTGGTGAATTTTCGTTACACACAAAACATACTCCATAGACAACATTTATTAATGGACAAATAGGTCAATCAGTTTGTAAGAGCTTGTTTTAGCCTACGAATACCAATTTGTATTTCCTCTATTGAAAGATTCCCATAACCTAATATTATTTTATTTTGGTGCATCTCCTTTTGAATTGTATGTAGTTCTACAGGGTAAACCTTAACTCTATGTTCCTTCATGATTTTATTTACTCTTTCTTCCCCAAAAACAGTGTTTTGAAATTCTGCGATCAAATGTAATCCAGTTGAATCACCTGAGATTTTAACCTGAGTTCCGAACTCTTCTGCTAGACATTTTTTAACATAGTCTCTTCGTATTTTATATATCTTTTTCATTTTTCTAATGTGTCTTTCCAAGTGCCCTTCATCTATGAAACGAGCAATAGTAAGTTGTTGTAATGAAGGGGTGTGAAGGTCTGTAAACCATTTTAAATCCTTACAACGTTTAGTTAAGGAAGGAGGAAGTATTAAATATCCTAATCTAAGTGCTGGTGACAATATCTTGCTAAAAGTTCCAATATAAATCACTCTCTCAGGGTCAAGCCCTTGAAGTGAGTTAATCGGAGCACCTAGATAACGAAATTCACTGTCATAATCATCTTCCACAATAAAGCAATCAACTTTCCTTGCAAATTGTATAAGTTGAGTTCTTCGCTGAATAGGCAATGTCCCTCCAAGTGGGAACTGATGGGACGGTGTGACAAAAATAAAACTAGGCTTCTTATTTAAAGGAATTAATTCTGTAATCATTCCTTGTTCATCCACAGGTATGGGATAAAGCGATGCACCTGGAGAAGTAAATATTGTTTGAATTTCATGAGTAATAGGATCTTCAATCATTACTTCATCTCCAGGAGAAAGCAATAATTTAGCTAAAAGAGATAAAGCTTGAGTTGCTCCAGAAGTAATTATTAACTGGTCAGGATGGCAGTGAACCCCCCTTGTTCTTTTTAGGTAGCGGGAAAGGATATGACGTAATTCTACTCTTCCTTCAGGATAACCATAACCGAATACAGAATTTGATGTATCTGTACAGACTTGTTTTGCGATTTGACCCCATGTATTTCTTGGAAACATATCTAACGCAGGTATACCTGAGCGAAAATCAATGATATCAGTTTTATCCTCTTTTAAGTGGTGCATTTCAAAAAAGGAAAGGAATTCTGTTTTTTCTTGTTGGTCCAAGTAAGCTCCTTCGGCTACGTATGTCCCAGAACCTTGTCTTCCTTCAATAAATCCCTCTGCTAATAATTGTTCATAAGCTTCTACTACCACATTTCTCGATACCCCTAGGTTGGAGGCAAGTTCACGGGTAGGTGGAAGACAATCCCCCGCCACAAGTTCTCCATGTAATATTCGTGTGCGGATTTGTTCATAAACCTGGCGAATTAAAGGAATATCCATTGTTCGATCAATTGGTAACCAAATCATATTTTTCACCTTTTTCCAAATTGGTACTATAAGATTTACCCATAATTGGTACTTATAGCTACCATTCTATCATGCTAAATTATTTCAAGGGAAGAAAAATACACATATTGGAAATTGCGATGGAACTATTACAAATCGAAACAGGATGGTGTGAAATGGGTGTCAAGATACAAGCAAGGGAAGTACCCCCTCTCTTATCAAATTGGAATGAAAAGTTTGTTTCTTCATTACTATTTTTAGAAAAACCTAATATAGCAACACTAGGACCTTCTGGAACTAGTAGTGAAGCATCTACCAAGTATTTACTATCGCTTTTAAATGTGGAAGATGGAAAGTATTCGCTTTACTCTTCTTATGAAGAAGCTTACGAAAGTTTGATTTCTGGTGTATCCAATCTCCTTCTTGTAGCAAATGCATACAAGGATATTGACAAGTTTTACATGTCAAAGGATATCCAATTTTTGTTTCCGTATGTATTTGAAACACCTCTATATGGAGTCAAAAAGACCTTTCGAAGAATTGGATAGGAGTAGACCATTAATTGTTGCTACCCATCATGCTCCATCTAGCCTTTTACCTTGGTTTTTAACTCATTTAAACATTGAGTATAAGGTGTTATTGGTTAATTCTACAAGCGAGGCTGCAGTAAAATTGCAGAAAGGGGAGGTCGATCTTTGTTTAACAACAGAAAATGCAGCTCAAAAATATAATGTGAGTTTTATTTCTCCTACTCGTACTATTCTAATGTTATGGTCTGTTTTCGGGAAAAAATCAACATTGCTTTCATTTAAAAAAAATAAGTTGGAGGAATTATCATGGAACTAAAATGTGTAATGGTTATTGAAGCAGATATGCAAACAGGATTAATTGCAAATACTGCTGCAGTGTTGGCTCTTACTTTAGGAAAGAAAGTTGAAGGGATCATTGGGCCAACGGTGAAGGATGGAAGCGGCAATTTACATACTGGTATAACTACTACCCCAATTCCTATTTTGAAGGGAAACTCTTTAATTATTAAAGAGTTAAGAGATAAAGTATATGAAGATGAATTTTTTGATTTACTTGTCGTTGATTTTAGTAATGCTGCACAAACAACTAAAAATTATGACGAATATACGCAAAAAATAGCTGCATATTCAGCAAATGATCTTGAATATTTAGGACTAGCTCTATATGGAGACAAGAAAAAGGTTAATAAACTAACGGGAAGTATGGGACTTCTAAGATAATAGGGGGATTAAAAAGTGAATAATCAGGTGATAGTTTCTTTAGAAGATATGATCGTGATACCAGGTGGTACATTTTCTCGTGGTAGCAAAGAATCTCCGGATGAACAACCAATTAAATTAGTGACATTAAACGCTTTTGCTATTGATAAAACACCAGTGACAAATAAACAATTTCGAGTGTTTGTAGAAGAAGGAGGATATAAAAAACCTGAATTTTGGCTCCAAAAAGGTTGGGCGTATATCCAAGCAAACAATATTCAATTTCCAAACTATTGGTATGATGATCATTTTAATCAAGATGATCATCCTGTTACAGGTGTTAGTTGGTGGGAAGCCAATGCCTTTTCTACTTTTGTAGGAAAAGAGCTACCAACCGAAGCACAATGGGAATATGCATGCAAAGGTACGGATGAACGAAGATATTCTTGGGGAAACGAGGAACCAACCCTAGAGTATGCAAATTATGCAGTTGACTGTGATCCAGAAGAATTGAATTGAAGCTCAACTTCTGTTTATGCATATCCAAAGAATAGATCTTTTTTCGGTTGTTTAGATATGGCCGGAAATTTAGCAGAATGGTGTATAGACAATGCTTCTTTTAATTATGAATGGGATAAAACTGAAATAAATCCAATATACCTAACGTCACAAGAAGATTACCACATTGTTCGAAGTGGATGTGGGTTGCATAATGAAGATTTCATGAGATGTACAGCAAGAGACAATTATCCTGTACCCGTCAGAGATAATTTAATTGGTTTTCGTTGTGTGATAAATAACTTTAAGGAGAGAGCAATGTGAATTCAATACTTAAAACTCCAAATCTAGATCGTAACCCTTTTTACTACGATATTATCAAGAGGGCCCACCGAAATCCTTTGATTTAGTATCTGTTACAGGGTGGGTAGAAAATGAATTAAGTTTTACATATCAAGATTTATTAGAATTGCCACAAGTAGAAGAAAGTAGAAGAATGGTTTGTGTTTGTAATTGGAGTATACGGAGAACATGGGCTGGTGTTTTGTTATCAAACATTATTGAGATGGAGGGAGTATCAGAACCTGATAAATATTATTTAAAGCAAACTAGTATAGGAACGAAGGAAAAGGGAGTTTATGAATCTACTATTCCTTTGGCGGATGCTCTTTCCAGGAGGGCTTTAATCATTCACTCGGTTGATGGAGAAGCATTACCAATAGAACTAGGTTATCCATTGAGATTATATGATTTTGGACTGTATGGATAAAAGAATGTAAAAGCCTTAGCTAATTTACACGTTACTAAGGATTATGAAATTGGGGAGTGGGAACGCAGGGCAGGATACGACATAAATGGTACTGTTCGTCCAAAAAAATACTGGATTGTTGATATGAAAAAATGGGGATTTATAGAGAAGCCGGGTGAAGTCACAGAGTTTTAAACTATCTAATGGAACGGGGGAGCCTTATGGACTTAAAAAGAGATTTAGGATGGAAGGAGGCTACTGCACTTGGTACTGGCGCAATGGTCGGTGCAGGTATTTTTATCCTTAGTGGTGTAGCAGCTGGTAAAGCAGGACCATCTGTGATGCTTGCTTTTGTGATTGCAGCTCTTTTAGAAATATTACTCGGATTATGCTATGCAGAACTAGCATCAAGATATCCTAAAGCCGGTGGAGCTTATGAATATGTAAGTCAAACAATGGGTTCGTTTATCGGGACATTGGTTGGATGGTCATATTGGGGAGCATGGCTTGCGGCAAGTAGTTTTGTGTCACAGGGATTTGGTAACTACCTTCATTCTTTAACAGGTGCTCCCCCCTTGGTAAGTGCGGTAATACTCCTTATTGTTTTGGGACTTTTAAATATGTTAGGTATTAAATTCAGCGGTGCTGTTCAAGTGGGAATTGTAATTGTTGAAATCGTAGTACTAGTTATATTTTTTGCATTAGGTTTTGGCCATGTTGATTATACATTATATATCCCGTTTGTACCTAATGGTTTTGAAGGAATACTTGCTGCTGCATTAGTTGGTTTCTTATCTATGGTCGGATGGGATGTAATCGTAGATGCTGGTGAAGAAATGAGACATCCGAGTAAAACAATTCCTAAGGCTATTTTTTCGTCTATTATTATTGTACTTGTTTTATACTCCGGACTTTTATTTGTTTCAGTTGGAGTCGTTCCTTGGCAGGAACTTGGATTATCAAAAATTCCAGTTGCATTGGCAAGTCAACAATTTTTAGGAGAGTTTGGGCCTACTCTTGTCAGTATCGTAATTGTAATTGCATTACCTGCGACAGCTAACGCCTTTATAATTTCCATTTCGAGAACTGCTTTTGCAATGGGGCGTAAAGGATTATTACCAAAGAAAATCGGATTTATTCATCCTCGTTTTCAAACCCCGGTTTGGGCAATCTTACTTGGGGTAAGTATTCAAATACTTTTTACACTTGTCAGTTCTATTAACATTGCAGTTAATGCAACCGGCTTTTTATATCTTGTAACATTTATTTTTACGATAATCGCATTTTTTATTTCAAGAGGAACGACCTCTCATGAAGATAGAGCAACACAGTTTTTCACTCCTTTTTATCCATTTCTACCAGCTTTAGCTTTGATTATATGTCTTTGTTTGCTTATTCCAATTGGTGGAACCGGCTTTTTTTCAGGTTTAATATGGTTATCAATTGGTTTGGTGATCTATATAGTTCGCATAAAATCAATTAAGGTAACTGATAGGACTAGAGCAAAAGAAAACGAGATAAACGTGTCATTACTAAAGTAATATTTACACTATGAGGTGAAAAAATATGAAGCTTAAAAAACATCTTGGGGGAATCCAACCATATAATCCAGGGATACCGTTAGAAAAAGTTCAAAATATGTATGGACTCAATAATGTAGTAAAGCTAGCTTCCAATGAAAATCCATATGGTTGTTCACAAAACGTTCAAAAAGCTATTATATCAGAACTAAATAAATTATCACTCTACCCAGACAGTCGGGCAGAGGGCTTACGAGAAAAACTTACCGATTTTATTGGAGTAAATGATGATCAGCTGATCTTTGGAAATGGAACAGATGAGTTAATTCGAATGGTAAGTAGAGCATATTTAGGTTCAGGGACTAATACAGTTATGACCGATTTAACTTTTTCCCAATATAAACGAAATGCAATGATAGAAGGTGCGGAAGTCCGAGAGGTGACACATGTAAATGGCCGTCATGATATTAAAGCTATTATCAATGCTGTTGATAAAGATACAACTGTTGTTTGGATTTGTAATCCAAATAATCCTACAGGGGAGTATGTTCGAGAAAGAGATCTTATAACTCTTCTTGATAATCTAAATAAGGATATTCTTGTCGTCTGTGATGAGGCTTATTATGAATATGTTGATGCTGATGATTTTCCGGATGCAGTGTCTCTAATGAACCGTTATCCTAATTTAATGATTACACGAACTTTTTCTAAAGCATATGGTCTTGCATCACTTCGTGTTGGTTATGGTATTTGTCACAGAAATGTGGTTAATAACTTAGAAGTTGTAAGGGAGACATTTAATACTTCTCGATTAGCACAAGTAGCTGCTACAGCAGCACTAGAGGATCAAGCCTTTATTAAAGAATGTAGCAGTAGAAATCGAAAAGAAATGGAACAGTTTTATTCATTCTGTTGGAGATTTGGTCTATCTTATTTTCCAAGCCAAGCTAATTTTATTTGGATAGATTTGAAAAGAGATACAGATGATTTAGCTAATCGATTGTTATCAAAAGGTTTTATTATCCGTCCGGGTAGTCAGTTTGGATACCGAACTACTGTAAGAATTACGGTAGGGAGTTCCAAGCAAAATGATGATTTAATTGCATATCTATCACAATTACTCCAATTATCAGAAATAGTATAAAAATATTAAAAAGAACCGTCCATATTAAATATAATTTAAATAACGAGTTAAGTTTTGTTATTAAAGTGACAAGCACTGAACGAAATTAATCGTGTAATAACACAAGATGGTATTTATTTTATTCATGAATTTGAATGTAACAAAAAAGATAGAAGCAAGGGACTTAGGCTTCCTAATATCAGAATAGAAACTTCTTTAACAGCTTAATTTTTGATCCTGATTTCAATCCGCATCAATTAAATTCTCATTTGTATTAAGCGTGTATCGTAGGAAAAGCTTAGTTTTGAATGTATGATTACGTTCCTATCGGCTGTCATTATCGATGGCCGTTTTTTTGCGTTTCTAAGACTAGTAGAAAAGATGTCTCGTTTTTAAGATTTCATTCGAAATGATTTTAGCCTGTTCAAAAACAATAATATTGTACGTAGCTCAAAAAAAAATCTAAAGACCCTCATATAATTAGGAACCTCTCCGAAATTTTTATAATGATCTTTACTAATCTAAAGCATAATTAATTGGATTTAAAGGAGAGTTTTTTTTTGAAGGAATTTATTGTCTGTTATATCAATGATAATGATATTAAACGAGAAAAAATGATAAAAGAGCAGTTTATCCAAAAGACAGATATTATACAAGAAATATTAGAGAAGATTAGTCAACAAAAGTACTTCCTTTTAAAAGACGGGCATGAAGATCATTTAATAAATAGTTCTATGGTGAGGTATATAAAAGTGTCTGAACGATCTATAGTTTTATAAATAAGTAAATGATCATGTTTAGCCGTAAATGGGAGAGAAAATGAATGTCAGAAGAAAGATATAAATATCGTCAGGAACGTAAGCAAGCTGAAAAAGAGAGAAAGCTTCAGAACAGAAGTAGCATAAAAAAAGGGAAAAATCTGAAAACAGGGTTATTAATTTTAAGTATCATAGGATTCTTAGTGTTTGGAGGAGGAGCAATAGTCTTTTCTTCTATGGTTAAAGATGCTCCTAAATTAGACTCTGCCAAACTAGTAGACCCACTTTCAACGAAATTCTACGATATCAATGGAAACTTTATATATGAATATGGGTTAGAAAAGAGAACGAAAATTACTTATGAGCAAATTCCAAAAGTGTTGGAACAAGCATTTATAGCGACGGAAGATTCCCGATTTTACAAACACCATGGAATCGACATGAAGAGAACGACGAAAGCCATTTGGGTGAACGTAACGGGAGACTTCGGGTCTCAAGGTGGAAGCACCATTACACAGCAAGTGATCAAGAATTCATTCTTGAATCCAGAAAAAACCATAAAGAGAAAAGTACAAGAATGGAATTTGGCATATCAATTAGAACAAAAGTACTCCAAGCAAGACATATTGATGATGTATTTAAATAAAATATACCTTGGTAACCGCTCGTATGGTATAGCAGCTGCAGCCCAAAATTACTTTGGCATTGGGGAAAAAGATTTAAAAAACTTAACTCTTTCTCAGGCAGCGTTATTGGCAGGATTACCTCAGAGTCCGAATAATTATGATCCGACGATTCCAGAGAATGTGGATGCAGCGACCGAGCGTCGCAATATCGTTCTAAGGTCGATGGTAAGAGAAGGCTATATTACAGAACAACAGATGGAAGAGGCAGCAAAAGTCCCTGTGACAGAGGGAGTCATTCCGAGAGATCAACAACCAACTATGCCTTATGAAGCATTTTTGGATGCTACGTTTAAAGAGGTAAAGAAGAAACTAAAGGATATTGATATCAGTAGGGACGGGTTATCCATATACACTACTTTGGATCCTAGAGCTCAGGAATATGCGGAAACCATGTTAAACACAAATGAAATGGTTCAATATCCAAATGATGAGTTTCAAGGTGCTTTTGCCTTCTTAGATACGAAAACAGGTGAAGTAAGGGCACTTGGAAGTGGGAGAAACCATTATAAAGCAAAGCTACTAGGTATTAATTTGGCAATAGATATGCAACGTCAACCCGGCTCCACGTTTAAACCTATATTTGATTACGGTCCTGCCATTGAGCATTTAAAATGGTCCACAGGCCATTTAATCAATGACCAAGCAACATACTATGAAACAGGTCAACCCCTGTTTAACTGGGATAAGCAGTACCATGGGATGGTAACGATTCGCAAAGCACTTCAATACTCCTATAATATCCCTGCGCTTCTAACAATGAGAGAAGTTGGGATAGACAAGGCAAAAAACTTTTCGGAACAACTGGGTATTACTTTCCATGAAGATACGGTATATGAATCTTATTCAATTGGAGCCAATGCAGTGAACCCATTATCGATGGCTGGTGCTTATAGTGCTTTTGGGAACAACGGAGTCTTTAATCAGCCTCATTTTGTGAAAAAAGTCGTTTACCCGAACGGAAAAGAAGTGGATTTTTCAAACGAACCAAAGCAAGTAATGCAAGATTATACGGCTTTTATGGTAACAGATATGCTTCGTACAGTAGTCGATTCTGGTACGGGTACTATGGCAAATATTCCTGAATTAGATATTGCTGGAAAGACGGGTACAACAAATTTTGATGCGGAGACGCGAGCAACACTCAATTACCCTGAAAATGCTACAAATGATAGCTGGTTTGTTGGATATACACCGCAATACACCATGGCTGTCTGGACAGGTTATGTTAAAAATGAACCGAATAAATTCATGGCTGGTGACACCACAAAAATCGCCCATGTAATGTTTAGAGAAATGATGAGAACTTTCAGCACAGACAACAGTCAGTTTTTACAACCTGCAAGTGTATATAATGTGAACAATGAATGGTTCATAACAGGGATTCGATCAGCAGAAACTCCAGCCCAAACCATCATTAATAAAGGACCAGAGAATCCGATTAACAATCAAATTAAAACAGGTAAGGAAACAAAACAAAAAGGGAAAAAACAACAAGGGAAAGGAAATGGAAAAGGGAAAAATAAATAAAAGAAATGGACTCTCAGTAAAAGTTGCTGGGAGTCTTTTACTAGGGATCTACTTAAATTTGAGGGAGAGACCTATTGAAAAGAAAAATTAATAGATTAAGATATTTTTTTCTTAACTTAAGGTGTTATAAATATAGGAAATGAATCGGAGTGATTTCTAATGGAAGAAACTCTAAAATTAATCCTTAATGAACTAAAAGAACTTATAAAAGGACAGCTAGAACTAAAGAAAGACGTTTCGAGTATTAAAGATAATCTTATCAACGGTCTGGGACCATACTTTGAACACATAGAGAAACATATTGATGAAAAGACAGCAGAACTTAAAGACATTAGAAGACCAACAAAGGACCATTGATACTTTAGCAGTTCGTTCTGTGAAGCACGTAAGTGAAATAAAAGAATTTAAACACATATTGAAGAACCAATAAGGAGCGATTTCGCTCTTTTTTTCTTTGTGGAAAAGAAAACCCATAGGCATAGGGTTCAGGAAAGCTTACAGCGTGGTATTAAAAAAACTCTTCCGTGGTGCTAAAATATGTTTGGTTCGCCAACCTACATATCAGCGTACGGAGGAGTTTTATGTCAAAAGACACTAATAGTTTAGCACACACCACTTGGAATTGTAAGTATCACATCGTGTTTGCCCCAAAGTATAGAAGGCACTTTAAGAAGATACTCTTTTATGACCTTTTAAATATATCTTTAATGAATAAGGATAGCTACAGTATAATGAATATTAGAGTTAATAATTGCTAAAATTGGAGGGATTTGGTTGGATAAACGATGGATTCTTGAGGAGAAATTTGAAAGTGAACAATTAAATAGCTTACTGGAATGGCGTTGTGAACCTAAGAAATGGAGGGTTGACACAACGAGTTCTCAATTGGTTTTAAATACCGATCAGGAAACAGATTACTGGCAAAAAACACATTACGGCTTTGAAGCAGACAATGGTCATTTTCTTTATATGAATACAGATAAGAATTTTAGGATGACCACAAAGGTCAAAGCTTTTCCAAGGTCAAAGTATGACCACGCAGGGTTGATGGTTCGCTTTTCAAAGGATGTATGGGTTAAAACTTCTTTAGAATATATAACAAATACTTTGAGTAAAATGGGGGCAGTAGTTACAAATCGAGGGTACTCTGACTGGTCCACACAATATATGGAGTCTAAAGAGATTGACCTATACTTTCGAATATCTAGGATTGCTCAAAATTGTTATGTTGATTTTTCCTGGGATGGGGAAGAATGGATGCAAATACGCATAGCTCACTTGGATATTCCTGGTGATTCAACAATTTCAGCTGGATTATTCGCATGCAGTCCTCAAGGAAAGGACCAATCTGTGCATTTTGATTTTCTTACTATAGAAGAGCTTTCTTCTGACCCAAAAGAAGCTTACCTATAACAAGCATATCATTGATGGAGTTATTATTATACAAAAGGTTGCCTTCCTTAAATAAAATCCAGTTGCCAATTGGTAGCTGTTTGTTTATGGAGCAAAAGGGGCTGGCATAAGAAAGGAAGGTGTTTTGATTAATTTTTTTCAGAACACCTTTTTCTCATTGACCATGTGTATTTTATAAGAATAAAAAGACTTTTCAAGATAGATCTCTTTACAACCACACTATTAGTTTTGCAAAGTGAATAGCTTAATAACTTGATACTTTGCACCTATTATAGATTCTATTTAAACAATATGTGAATCAAAAGTAGAAGAGCTAATCACTTTTCTTTTTAACGATGTTTGGCTAAAGAAAAGAGTCATGTCCTTTTATGCATCTGGGATAATCGTAAAAGCGATTGTTCGAACTGGAGCATCTTTACCATTGTTCTCGCTCGGAGCATGATAGTATTTAGTCATTAATTCGGTTAATTCGTTTTCAAATTGTTTAAACCTCTC